>NZ_LWLC01000024.1:0-188643 GCF_001905065.1 Saccharothrix sp. CB00851 | reverse complement strand
GCCAATCATGACCTACTACCAGGCCGAAGATTTGGAGACACGCCCTAGACCTGGCCCATGACGGTGATGACGAGCCCGACGATGGCCGGGAGGGCGACCAGGCCCGCGACGGCGACCAGGGCCTGCTTGACCTCCTTGGCGGCCTCGCCCACGTTCTCGACCATGCCCTGCTTCTTCGCGGCGGCGTACTGGAGGAAACCCTTCGCGAGGAAGAGGGCGGCACCCAGGAAGCACAGTCCCCACAGGATCGCGACGATGGTGATCACTCCGCTGCCGAGGAGGTCGAAGTTCGGCGAGACACCCTCCAGGGGGTTCTCCATGTCGGTGCGGAACGGGATCGGACCACGTGCGGTGAGGTTCGTCGGCATCATCGGCTCCTTCTGCGAGCTTCGTGTGGCCTGGTGCGCGTGTTGTGCGCGGTGAACGGGCACCACGACACCACCGCGAAGAACCGCGCAGCACGGGAGCAATACCGAGACGAGTACGTAGGTTCCGACCGGGTGTCACGCTCAGGTGACCGCACACCGGCCGAGGTGACGCAACGTCACCCCGCGTCGTCCCGCGCACGGGCCGCGTCACGCGGGTAGCAGCGGTACAGCAGGGTGAGGTACGCCGCGTTCACGAGCATGAGACCGACCACGCCGACCAGGAAGACCGCTTCCAGCCCGAAGACGTCACCCAGGTAACCCCCGCCGACCTGGTAGGTCGCCCACACCAGCCCCTCGAACACCGACAGGTACATCGCGAAGGCCACGCCGCGCGCCCGCGCCGGTACGACCGCCATGACGATCGGCCGGTTGACGCCGGGGTTGACGCCCTGCAGGAAACCCATGCCGGCGAAGAAGACCGCGAACACGCCGATGCCGCCCCAGTCGAACTGGGTGCCGAAGAACGCCACGACGGCGAACGACACCTGTGCCAGTTGCAGGACCTTGATCCGACCGGAGCGCGGATCGCGGGCGTGTCGGCGATCACCCACCACCCCGCCGGTCAGCGCGCCCACGACGTACCCGAGACCGAACGGCAGGATCACCAGCGCGGCCGTGGCGTTGTCGAAGTGGTGCTCGTCGACCAGGTACACCACGCCGAACGACAGCACCAGCAGATGCCCGGACAGCAGCCGCGACCCCAGCATCAGCCGGAACGTCGGCACCTTCAGCACCGTGCGGACGGCTTGCCACGTGCCGTCACCCGCCCGGGTGACGGGCCGCTTGCCGCCGACGGGCGGTTCCTCGAAGAACAGCAGCAACGCCAAGCCGGACAGCACGCCCAGACCGCTCAGCACCCACAGGCCGATCCGCCACCCGTCGGGCAACCGGGTGAGCTGGCCGATCGTGGGCAGGAGCGCCGTGCTGCCCAGCACCAGCAACGCGTAGAGACCGCCCGCCGCACGACCGCGCGCCCGGTCACCGAACAGGTCGCCGACGACGTCGTTGACGATCGGGTCGGCGGCCGCGCAGCCGACCGCGAGCACCGCGTAGAGCACCAGCAGCTGGGTGAAGCTCTGCGCGAAGCCCGCCGCCACGCCCCAGCCGCTCCACAGCCCGCAGGCGACGACCAGCACGCCCTTGCGGCTGGTCCGCCTGGCCACCCAGACCCAGAACGGACCGAACACCACACCGGCCAGCTTCACGATGGCGCCCAGCAGGCCCAGCGCGCTCAGCGACAGGCCGAAGGTCTGCCGGATGGCCGGGAACAGCACGGCGATCGCGCTCGTCTCGGCGGTGTCGAGGACCGCGACGCCACCGAGCGTCCACACCGACCTCCACCGCCCGTGCGGTGTGCCGGGTCGAGGCGCGGGTGCCGGACCGGGTTCGCCCGCCGTCGTCATCGCCATGGGTGATCACCACCCCGCAGTCGGGCGACTTACGTCATCGTGTCCGCACTGTCCCGGTGCTGCGCCGACCCGTGGCCACGTTCACCCGAAGGTGTCGTCACTTCGGATCGGACCACGCACGAGGCACCGGCCCGGGACCGTGCCCGGGCCGGTGCCACCGGCGTTTCAGGTGAGGGTCGGGCGGATCATCGTGGGGGAGTGGGCGAAGGTCACCCTGCGGCGGCGGGCGGGGTCGACCTCCTGCTTCGGGTCCCGCACGGACTGCGGTTGCCGCACCGCGGTCCGGAGGTGGTCGAGGCGATTCCGCAGCCCGGGCCGCGCGGGGCTGACCCGGTCGACGGGCCACGGTGGCACGGTCGCGATGCACAGCGTCCGCGCGACCCTGGCGCAGGTCTTGCACGGCGCCACGGCCTCTTTCTGGTTCGGGAACTCGTCGGGGTCCGGCCTGCGCGGCCCGGCCTTCCTCTTCTCCTGCTCCGTCTTCGCCTGGCGGGGGTTGTCCCGCAGGTGGGCAGCGGTGACGACCGCGCGGCGCTCGAATTCACGTTGGACCTTCTTGAGGCCCTCCGCGCCGTGCAGCAGGCGGTGGGGGTCGATCGACCACACGAGATCGGAGATGGCCACGATCTCGGCGCACCGGCCGTGCCCGTGGCTCCGGTCACCCGGCTGGACGAAGTCCAGCACCTCGACCACCAAGGGGTGCACGTCCAACTTGGCCCTCGTGCTGTCGCTGTTCTTCTGCGACAGGGCCTCGCGGACCTCGAAGTTCGCCGGTCCCCTGGGCATGGTGCCCTCGTTGTGGTACCGGCGGTTGCCGTAGGCGATCGTCGAGGCCATCCCGGGGTCCTGCACCCCCGGCACGCCTTCCGTCATGTTTTCGATGGGGGTTTTCGCCAGCGCGATCGAACCGTCGAGGAGCCGGTCGGCCAGGACGTGCTTCCCGACGCCTTGGAGGGTGTCGTTCGCCCGGAACGCCCGGGTGGGTGGGTTGTCGCGCCAGTACTTGGCCTCCGCGAGTTCCGCCGCCCTGCGCCGCAGCTCGCCCGGGTCCGCGCGGCGACTCTGCTTCAGGTGGTTGAGGTCCTGCGCCTGCCGCCGGAAGGAGTTCGCCCAGGACTTTTGGGCGGCTTCGACGAACTCCCGGACCGTCCTGCCCTCGCCCGCTCTGAATTCGGCCACTTCCTGTTTTCTCCTGAATTCGGCCACTTGCTGTTTCCTCGTTCGCGGCATCCGTCCTCCTGCTCGGGTGCGGGTGATGTTCCCCGAGGATGGGCGGTCGGTGGCCGTCCCGGATCGGGAGTTCCACGGATGCGCGTACGTAGCCGGGACGCGCTGCGGGGCCGCGCGCGCGGTGGGACAGTCTGGACGGGGCCGCGACGTGGGGAGCGGGTGATGCCGAGGAGCCGGGCACGACGACGGGTCGGCAACCTGCCGGTGGCGACCACGAGCTTCGTCGGACGGGAACGGGAACTCGGCGAAGGCCGCCGGATCCTGCGTGAGCACCGGCTCCTGACCCTCGTCGGCACGGGTGGCGTCGGCAAGACGCGCTTGGCCGTGCGCCTGGGTGAGGAGGTGGCGCGGTCCTTCCCCGCAGGCGTGTGGCTGATCGACCTGGCGCCGTTCGACGCCGCCTCGCTCGGCGGGGGAGAAGGCATCGGTCGTGCGGTGTCGACGGCGCTCGGTACCGCTCCGCCGGTGGACGCCCTGCTGGTCCTGGACACCTGCGAGCACGTGCTGGAGGCGTGCGCCGAGTTCACCACCGGACTGCTCACGCTGGCGCCGGACACCCGGATCGTGTCGACCAGCCGCCAACCGCTCGGCGTGCTGGGCGAGCACGTGCTCGACGTGCCGCCGCTAAGCACACCCGACCCGTCGACCTCGTCACCGCGCGCCGTCGAGGGCTCCGACGCGGTCAGGCTGTTCGTGGACCGCGCCGGTTCGGCCGTGCCCGGCTTCTCGCTCACCCGGGACACGGCGGCCACCGTGGCGGAGATCTGCGCCCGCCTCGGCGGGCTGCCGCTGGCGATCGAACTGGCCGCGACCCGGCTGCGCGCCCTGTCGCTGTCCGAACTGCTGGGCAGGCTGGACGACCAGCACCGGCTGCTCACCGTCGGCAGCCGGGTCGCACACCCCCGACAGCGCTCGCTCACCGCGCTCGACGACTGGAGCCTCGCGCTGTGCACCCCGCCCGAACGTGAGCTGTGGGCCCGGCTGTCGGTGTTCACGGGCGGGTTCGACCTCACCGCGGCCGAGTCGGTCTGCACCGGGGCCGGCATCGCCGCCCCCGACGTGCTCGACCTGCTCGCCGGACTGGTCGAGAAGTCAGTGGTGATCAGGGTGGGTGACCACTACGCACTGCCGGAACCCACCCGCCAGTACGGAGCGGGACGGCTGTCGGACGACCGGAACTACCGGCAACGTCACGCGGAGCACTTCGCGGCGCTCGGTCGGCGGTTGACCCGGCAGCTCCACGCGGAGGGGATACCGGCCGTCCACGCCACTGTGCGGCGTGAGCACGACAACCTCGCCGCGGCCGCCGCGCACCTCACGGGTCAGCCCGGGCACGAGGACGACGTGCTCGGCCTCGGCACCCTGCTGTACCTGGTCCCCGTGCGGCCGGAGGCGTCCGGGCCACGACTTCGCGAGGCGTTGCGCAACTGTCCGGCACCGACCCGGGCCAGGGCGAACGCGCTGTGGGCCGCCTCCGTGCGCGCCTTGGCCGCGGGTCTCGAAGACGACACTACGCAGGAGTGCCGGTGGATCGTGCGCGGCCTGGGCGACCAGGTCACCGCGGCTTACGTGGCGGAGTGCGACGCGTTGCGGGCCGCGGCGTCCGGTGACCTGGCGACGGCACTGGACCTGCTGGCCGACGCCCTGCCCGCCCACGCGGGTGACCGGTTCGGGCTGCGCCAGTGCGCCCGGATCACCGCGGTGCTGGCCTGGCAGGCGGACGACGGTCGGGCGCTGCGGCGCGTCACCTCGTGGATCGACCGCGACGAACCCGCGAACGACGCGTGCCGGCGTCCGCTGCGGTCCGTTCTGGCCGGTCTGGAGAGGTTGCGCGACCACACCACCGACCAGGCCGAGGAGCTGTTCGGTCGGGCACTGGCCGAACTGCGGGACAGCGGCGAGGCGTGGTGGATCGCGGTGTGCTTCGACGGTCTGGTCCAGAGCGCGTGTGCGCGGCGGGACTACACCCGTGCGGCGCGGTTGCTCGGGTGCGCCCGAACGCTCCGGCACCGGCTGGGCGTGCGCGGGCCGTTCGTCGGCGGCGGCCTCGACCCGCACGACACCGTCGCGGCGGATCTGCGGCGGTTCCTCGGCGACGAGCGGTTCTCGGCCGCCGTCCGCTCCGGCGAAGAGCTCGACCACGCCGTCGACTGCGCGACGGGCGCACCGGACCCCGCCGCGTCCGCGCACCAGCCCCGGTTGACGCCACGGGAGCACGAGGTCGCCGAGTTGATCTCCGACGGGCTGACGAACCAGGCCATCGGCGAGGTCCTGGGCATCTCGAGGCGGACGGTGGAGACCCACGTCGAGCACGTCATGGCGAAACTCGGGTTCACCCGCCGCGCCCGGATCGCCGCGTGGTTCACGTCCGGACACCCGGACGTTCCGCGACCCAGGCGGCGATCTGCGCGCGGGTCGTGAAGCCGAGCTTGGTCATGATGTTGGCCACGTGCGTCTCGGCCGTGCGGCGCGCGACGACGAGCGACTCGGCGATCTGCTGGTTGCCCAGCCCCCGTGCCACCAGGTCGGCGACCTCCCGTTCCCGCGGGGTCAGCGGCGAGGCGTCCCGGCGGGTGGCGCCGCCCTCGCGGGGCTCCGGCACGGCGTAGGAGACCACCTGGTCCTCCTTCATCGTCACGCCGACCCGGTAGGCGGCCTCGAACCGCTCGTCACCCAGGGCCGACCGTGCCGCCCGCTCGCAGGCGTCGTGGTGTGCGCGCAGGTATGCGAGCCCGGACAGGTCGCTGCCGATCGCCTGCCGCAGGGACTCCGCGGCGCCGAGCACCCTGGCCGCGCGCTCGTGCCCGCCCGCGTCGGCGGCGATCCAGGCCAAGGTCTCCAGGCACAGCGCGACCAGCCAGCGCTCACCCGTGTCGGCCGCGATCCGCAACGCGGGGAAGGCCGCTTCGGCGGCCCGGTCGCGATCGCGGCGCACGAACCTCTCCACCGCCTCGCACCACGACAGGTAGCCGTAAACGACCAGTGACGGTGCGGTGCGGAGCAGGGCCTTGACCCGGCGGATCTCCTCCGCGGCCGCCGGGTCGCCCGCGAAGCTCAGTGCCATGATCTGCTGCAGCGTCGAGAACCGGACACCGTTGACGTCGCCGACCTCCTGGTGCCGCCGGATCGCGTCCCGGAACCCGGCGATCGCACCCGCGAAGTCGCCCTCGAACAGGTCGGCGAGCGCCGAGAACTGGCTCACGTGCGCCAACGCCGACGCGTCGTCGACGTGCCGCGCGATCTCGCGGCACTCGTGCAGCAGCACCCGGGCGGCCGGGCAGTCGCCCTGCAACAGGGCGAGCCACGCGGAGACCCACAGCGCCTTCGCCCGCGCCGGCGTGGGTTCCGGCGCGCGGGCCAACGCCCGATCGAGCCACCGGCGCCCCTCGCCCAGCGAACTGCACACCCGGCGGTGCGCGCACAGCGACGCGACGAGGTCGAGCGCGGCCTGCCGCTCGCCCTCCTCGTCCAGCCAGGAGTCCAGCGCCAGCCGCAGGTTCGGCCGCTCGGCGTGCACCCGCCGGTACCAGGTGAAGTGCTCCGGGCCCGCCCACCCGGCCTCCGCCTCGGCCGCCAGCCGGGTGAACCAGTCCCGGTGCCGGCGCACCACCGCGGCCCGCTCACCGGTCTCCACCAGCCGGTCGTGGCCGTACCGGCGGATCGTCTCCAGCATCCGGAACCTGGTGCGGCCGTCCACCTCGGCCCGGCCGACGACCGACTTCTCGACCAACCCGGCCACCAGGTCCGCGACGTCGCCCTCGGCTGCCACCGCCTCGGCCGCCGCCAGGTCGAACCCTCCCGCGAACACGGACAGCCGGGCCCACACCGCGCGCTCCCGCGGGGTGCACAGGTGGTAGCTCCACTCGATCAACGCCTGCAGCGTCCGCTGCCGCCGCGGCGCCGACCGGTTCCCCGTGGTCAACAACGCGTAGCGGTCGGTGAGCCGGTCCAGGACCTGCCCGAGCGAGAACGCGCGCAGGCGGGCGGCGGCGAGTTCGATGGCCAGCGGTATCCCGTCCAGTCGGCGGCACAGCGCCACCACCAGGCCGCAGTTGTCCTCGGTGGCGGTGAAGCCGGGCACGGTCGCGTTCGCGCGGTCGAGGAACAGCGTGACGCCGTCGTACTGGCCGAGCATGTCGGGCGTGAGCGGGCCGGCCGACGCCGGGATGGCCAGCGGCGCCACGGTCAGCACGCGTTCGCCCGGGATGCCGAGCGGTTGCCTGCTGGTGGCGAGGATGCGCAGACCGCCCGACGCCGACGACAACCGGTCGGCCGCCACGGCGCACGCGTCCAGCAGGTGCTCGCAGTTGTCCAGCACCAGCAGCACCCGCCGGTCGGCCAGGACGGAGGTGAGCGCCGCCCAGGGTTGCCGCGCGTCGGTGTCCAGGCCGAACACCGACGCCACCTCGCCGACCACGGCCTCCGGGTCGCGCACCTCGCCGAGTTCGACCAGCCGGACGCCGTCGGGGAACGCCTGCCCCAGCCCCGCCGCCGCGCGCAGCGCCAGCCGGGTCTTGCCCACGCCGCCCATGCCGGTCAGCGTCACCAACCGCCCGTCGCCGAGCGCCCGGCGCACCTCGGCGAGTTCGTGCCTGCGTCCGACGAAGCTCGTCATCTCGGCGGGCAGGCGACCGCCGGTCCGGCGCGGCACCGACCCCATCGGTGTCCCCCTCCCACGACACCCAGCCGCACTACGCCGTTCAGCCTAACCGGGCGGCGGGTCGGCCACCACGTCGTCACGCACCGGCGTCGATGCGGCGGCCGACCCGTTCGGCCGCTTCGCGCAGCCAGAGGTGACCGGCGTCCTGCGTGTGCACCGGGTGCCACCACAGCGCCTCCTGCAGCGGCACGGCGGGGAACGGGCAGGGCAGCGTGCGCACGCCGGGCGCGGGGAAGCGCTCGACCAGGCGTTGCTGGGCCAAGGCGACGCGCCTGGTGCCGGCGACCAGCGGGGGCGGCAAGTGGAACGAGGACACGGACACGTCGACCTCCGGGCTGATGCCCAGCATGCTCAACTGCCGGGTCACCGGGGCGTCGTAAGTGCGCTGGTACACCGCCCACGGCAGGCGGGCGAGGTCGTCGAGGGTGAGCTCGTCGCCCACCTCCGGGTGGTCGTCGGCGACCAGGCACACCCACCGGTCGGTGAACAGCTCGACCGCGGGGAAGCCGTCGAGGACGCCGTGGGGGAGCAGCAGGCCGTCCACGGTGCTCAGCAGGGCACCCGGGTTCTCCAGCATCGACGGCGAGGTCTGCCGGAGCGTCAGGTGGACGCCGGGCGCGACCTCGTGCAGCTCGCGGGCCAGGGCGACGCCGAACACCGCGGCGCCGTAATCGGACGAGATCAGCGTGAACTCGCGGGTGTCGGTGCGGGGGTCGAAGTCGGCCTGGCTGCTGAACACGCGCTCCAGCACGTCGCAGGCCGTGGCGGCGCGGTCGCGCAGGACCGCGCCCAGCGGGGTTGGCTCGTACTGGAAGCCGGTGCGGGACAGCAGCGGGTCGTCGAAGTGGCGGCGCAGGCGCGCGAGGGCCGCGCTCATCGCGGGCTGGGTCACGCCGATGCGTTGCCCGGCTCTGGTGACGTTGCGCTCCTCCAGCAGGGCGCGCAGCGCGACCACCAGGTTCAGATCGAGGTTGGACAGGTTCACCGACGCCTCCCGCTATCCACGGTGTGGATGCAAAGCATCACGAACATTCATTTCCGTGATCCTTTGACCCGAGCAGGCGTTGCGGCACGTCGCCGGTTACACCATCGCCAACGACCTCACGGCCCGCGACCTGGTCTTCCGGCCCGACATGCGGGAGATCGGCACCGACTGGCTGCGCTCGAAGAACGCGCCCGGCTTCACCCCGCTCGGCCCGTACCTGGTGCCCGCCGAGTTCGTCGGCGACCCGTCGGACCTGCGCCTCACGCTCAAGCTCAACGGCGAGACCATGCAGGACGAGTCGACCGAGGACATGATCTTCGACGTCGCCCGCATGGTCTCCTACGCCTCGCAGACCACCACCCTGCTGCCCGGTGACCTCGTGCTGACCGGTTCCCCGGCGGGCAACGGGATGCACCACGGACGGCTGCTGCGCGACGGGGACGTGATGGAGTCGACCATCACCGGCCTGGGCGTCCAGCGCACCCGGTGCGTCGCGGAGGAGCGGGCGCGAACCGCACCGACCCCGAGGGCGCGATCGCCGAAGCCGCCCGCACGTGCTCGAACTGGGGCCGCTGGGGCGCCGACGACGTGCTCGGCACGCTGAACTTCGTCACCGAGGCCAAGCGCCGTGAAGGTGCCGCGCTGATCCGGCGCGGGACGCGCTTCTCGTTGTCGCAGCGGTTCGACGTGCACGGCCCGCAGAAGGGTTGGCGGCGGCGTACCAACCCCGTCCACACGATGCTCGACACCGGCACGGACGCGGCGGCCGGGCTCCAGGGCTTCCCGCACGGCATCGGCGGCGCGGACGACGTGATCGCGATGCCGTTGCAGTGCTCGACCCAGTGGGACGGCCTCGGCCACATCTTCGACCACGGCAAGGCGTGGAACGGCCGTGACGCGGCCACCACCGTCACCTCCGAGGGCGACCTGGTCACCGGTATCGAGCACCTGGCCGCGCACGTCGCCGGTCGCGCCGTGCTGCTCGACGTCGGCCGCGTCGTCGGTTGTGGCGAACTGCCCGACGGCTTCGCCATCACCGAAACCCACCTCGTCGAAGCCGCACGGGCGCACGGCGTGGATGTGGGCCGCGGCGACATCGTGCTGGTCCGCACCGGGCAGCTGACCCGGGCCAGGCGTGACGGTTGGGGTGATTACGCGGGCGGGCCCGCGCCGGGCCTGTCGTTCACCACGGCGCCCTGGTTGCACCGCACCGAGATCGCCGCGATCGCCACCGACACGTGGGGCTTCGAGGTGCGGCCCAACGAGTTCGACCACGCCTTCCAGCCGCTGCACCAGGTCGTCATCCCGCACATCGGGCTGCTCGTGGGCGAGATGTGGGACCTGGACGCGCTGGCCGAGGACTGCGCCGCCGACGGCGTGCACGAGTTCTGGTTGACCGCCGCACCGCTGCCCATCACCGGAGCCGTCGGCTCGCCGGTCAACCCCGTCGCCGTCAAGTAACCGCCAGGAGAAGCGATGAACCGGACCGTGCTCGTCCTCGGCGGTGGCACCGCCGGCAACGCCCTGACCGTGCTCCTGCGCCGTGCCGGACACGCCGTGGACCTCGTGGAGGCCAAGCCCGACTGGAACGCCACCGCGGGCTCCGGCATCACCCTCCAGGGCAACGCCCTGCGCGTGCTGCGCGAGGTAAGTGTGCTGGACGACGTGCTGCGGCACGGGTTCCCGTTCGACCGACTGAGCCTCCTCGCCCCGACCGGCGCCGTGGTGGCCGTGCACCCCGCCGCCCGGATCGGTGGTGCCAACCTGCCCGGCACCGTCGGCATGCAGCGGCCGAGGCTCCAGCGGATCCTCATCGACGCCGTGCGCGCGTCCGGTGCTTCGGTCCGGCTCGGCCTCACGGCCACCTCGCTGGATCAGGACGAGGACGGCGTGGACGTCACCTTCGCCGACGGCTCGACCGGCCGGTACGACCTGGTCGTCGGCGCGGACGGCCTCAACTCCGCCACCCGCGGGCTGATCGGCGTCGAGGACCGGCCACCGACCGTGGACGTGCACGCGCACGTGCTGCTGCCCGAAGTGGACCGGCTCGTCGTCGACCACCCCGGGCACGCCGCCGCCCGCGCACTCGACGCCCGCCGCAACGGCCCCGACGCGCTGGCGGTCAGCGGCGCGATGGTCCGCGACCGGCTCGGGCCGCTGACCGACGTGGCGCAGCGGCTGGCCGCGATGGACCGCGCGGGCGTGGACGTGCAGCTGGTGAGCCCGTCGCCGTCGCACTACCACTACTGGGCCGACCACGGCCTCGCCCGCGCGGTGTCCGAAACGGCCAACACCGCCACCGCCGAGCACTGCGCGCACGCCCCGGAACGGCTGCGCGGCCTGGGGCTGGTCCCGCTCCAGCACCCGGAGCTGGTCGTGCGGGCGCTGGACCACGCGGTGGGCGAAGGGCTGGCCGGTGTCGAGATCGGCAGCCACGCGCCCGGCCGCGAGCTGTCCGACCCGGCCTACGAGCCGTTCTGGGAGCTGGCCGCCGAGACCGGCGCGATCGTGTTCCTGCACCCCTTCGGGTGCACGGCGGCAACGCGGCCGCCCTGCTCACCCTGGAGGAGACCCGGTGACCCACCGATTGCTCACCCACCTGCGGCACGTCGACCTCGCCGTGCCCGACTACGACAAGCAGCTGGAGTTCTACGCGGGCGTCTGGGGCCTGACCGAGGTCGCGAACGACTCGGGCCTGAGCTTCCTGGCCGCCGAGGGCTCACCCGAGCAGTACGTGGTGCGGCTGCGCAAGGCCGACGAGAAGCGGCTGGACCTCGTGGCGTTCGGGGCGGCCAGTGCGGCGGACGTGGACGCGCTCGCCGAGCGGCTCATCGCCGGGGGCGTGCACCTGATCAGCACCCCGGACGAGCTCGGCACGCTCGGTGGCGGCTACGGCTTCCGGTTCTTCGACGTCGACGGCCGCACGGTCGAGGTCTCCGCCGACGTGGCGGTGCGGGAGCACCGCCCCATCGAGGAGAAGGAGGCCATCCCCGTCCGGCTCTCGCACGTGGTGCTCAACTCGCCCGACCTCAACCGCACCAGGGCCTGGTACGAGCAGCACCTGTCGTTCGCGCTCTCGGACACCCTCACCTCGCCGCACATGGGTGAGCTCATGCACTTCATGCGCGTCAACCCGCAGCACCACAGCCTCGCGCTGGCCAAGGGCCCGCACACCGCCTTGCACCACATCTCGTTCGAGATGCGCGGCGTGGACGAGTACATGCGCGGCACCGGGAGGCTGCTGCGCGCCGGCGTGCGCAAGATCTGGGGACCGGGCCGCCACCTCGCGGGCGACAACACGTTCTCGTACTTCCTCGACCCCCACGGCAACACCGTCGAGTACACCACCGAGCTGGAACTGCTGGACGAGGACTCCTGGCACCCGCACGTCTACGACCTCTCCCAGCCCGAGGTCAGCGACCAGTGGGGCACCGCCAACCCGATGAACGAGCTGGTGGCGCGCGAGTCGTTCAACAACCCGGACCGCGGCTGCTTCGTCGCACCGCCGGTGTGACCCATGCGGTTCGCCACCTACCACCACGACGGACGGCGCCGGGTCGGCGTGCTCGACGCGTCCGACCTGCTGCACCCGGTCGACGCGGCCTCGCTGACCGACGTCCTGGACGACCTGCCCGCCGTCGGTGCCGCCGCGCTGGACGGCCCGCCCGGACCGCACGTCTCGGCCGTGCGGCTGCTCGCGCCGCTCCAGCCGCCGACCGTGCGCGACTTCGTGACGTTCGAGGAGCACGTCGAGGGCATGCGCGGCGTCGCCGGGGTGCCGCAGCGGTGGTACGCCGCGCCGACGTTCTACTTCGGCAACCCCTACGCGGTCATCGGCCCGCACGACGACGTGCCCGTGCCGCCCGGCTCGACGGCGCTGGACTTCGAGCTGGAGGTCGCGGCCGTCATCTCCCGCGGGGGCCGCGACCTCACCTCCGAGCAGGCCCGCGACCACATCGCCGGCTACACGATCTTCAACGACTGGTCCGCGCGCGACCTGCAGACCGCGGAGATGGCGGTGGGCCTCGGCCCGTGCAAGGGCAAGGACACCGCGACCACCCTCGGTCCCTGGCTGGTCACGCCGGACGAACTGGAGCCGTACCGCGCGGACGGCCTGCTGCGCTTGGCGCTGACCGCCGAGGTCAACGGCGTGGTCGTCGGCTCGGACCTGCTGTCCGACATGAGCTGGACGTTCGAGGAGATGGTCGCCTACGCCTCGCGCGGCACCCTCGTGCGGCCCGGTGACGTGCTCGGGTCCGGCACCTGCGGCAACGGCGGCTGCCTGGCCGAGCTGTGGGGCAGGGGAGCGGAGCGGCGCCCGCTGCGGCCGGGCGACACCGTCACCCTGACCGTCGAGGGCATCGGCCGGCTCACCACCACCGTGGTCACCGGTGCTGCCGTCCACCCCCTACCACCCGCTCGCCTCCGGCCGCGCGCCAGACCGTGACGGCGTTACCCGACGCCGTAGAGGGGTTTCGCGCTCGGGGATGCCCAGGTGCACCCAGGCAGGCGACCGTCGCATGGGTGGCCCGGTGTGCCGGTCCTTGCCTGAGCCGCTCGAAGCCTTAATCTTCTGATCTTCAGAACGCACGTGTCCCCGGACTCCACTGCCTGAAGAGGTTCCCGATGCCCGACGATCCGCAGCAGACCACCCCGGACCCCGCGCTCAAGGACCCGCCCACCGACCAGACGTGGCTCGAAGTGGAGCACGTCCGCGACGGGAGCGACCCGCACGACCCGCACGACCCGAACGAATGAGCGATCAGGGCAAGACCTACACGGCGTTCATCGAGAGTGAGCTGAAAGCGGAACGGGACCGGCGCACGGCGTTCGACGGGCGTGGCCAGTCCCTCGTCACCACGTCGGGTGCGCTCGTGACGCTGCTCGGCGGCCTCGCCGCGCTGGTCCGGACCCCGGCGGCGGTGCGGCTGCCGACGCCCGCGTCGACAGCGGTCGGCGTCGCGCTCGTGCTGTTCGTCGGTGCCGCCGCGTGCGGCATCGTCGCGGGCTGGAACCGGCTCTACGCCGTGGTGACCGTGCCGACGCTGCACCGGATGACCACCGGTCACTGGAAGGACGACGAGGTCGACGCCCGCAACAACGTCGCGACCGTTCAGCTGAAGACGCTGGACACGCTCCGCCGAGCCAACCGGTTCAAGGCCAGGTGGGTGGGCATCGGCCTGATCGCGCAGGCCTCCGCGCTGCTGGTGCTCGCCGTCGCGGTCACCATCGTCATCTCCAGCTACTGGACATGACCCGCACCGGCCACGACCGGTCGAACCTGCGCGTGGCCGCGACGCTGCGCCGGTGCAGGTCCGCGGACGCGGTCAGGAACGCCAACGTGGGGCTGAGCTCGTAGCTCGACTTGAGCGCCAGCCCGAGGTGGTGCTGGTAGCGCGGTAGCTCGGTGGATCCGCGCGCGGCGGCGACCTCGACGGCCTCGGCGAGGACGGTCCGCGAGCGTGCCAGGTCGGCGGGATCGCCGATGAGCCGGAAGCGGTCCTTCAGCGCGGTGCCGAGCCCGTCGGCCACCTGCAGCCACTGCGCGGACGTACGGTCGAACACGCCTGCCAGCGCCCGCTCGCCGCACTCGATCGCCCGGTCGAGGTCGGTACGTCGGTGGTCGCGCAGGTAGCGCCGGTGGAGCTCCTTGCTGATGGCGTGGTGTGCTCCGGCCTCGTCGTCAGGGTCCATCATGGCGAAACCACCCGACGCGTCGATCGCGGCGGCGGCGCCGGGACCCCGGTACAGGTCGGGGTTCTCCAGCAGCAGCCCGGTCAGCTCCGACCGGCTCAGGTCGTTCAGCAGGCCCAGCAGGGCGGACGTGTGCGCGTCGGGCGACTCGGGGTGGACGACGACGGGCGCGCAGTCGAGCAGCCGGACCGCGTGCCGGAACACGGGCACGGCCTCGACCCGTTCGTCGGAACCCTCCACCCGCACCAGGGGAACGCCCGCCGACGGGTCGTCCTCGATCCAGTCCACGATCCGCCCGGCGGCCCGTCGAACCCCCTCGGCGAGCAGTTCGGGGTTCTCGCGGAAGTCCTCGTACAGCTCCGGCCACGACCTCCTGGACCACACCTCACCCAGGTGGCGGAGCATGGTGCTGATGAACGCGTCCCGCTGGTCGCCGACGGTCGTCACAGGGCAAGCAGCGTACGGGTCGCGGGCGGGTGCCGCTCGCCGCGATGCTGCGGGCCAACCCAGAACCGCGGGAACGGCCATCGCGCACGTAATAACGTGACCGCGTGGAACGGGACATGCGGCTGCTTCACGCCTCGTCGTTCGGCGCGGCGGCGGGCGCTTACGCCGAACACCGCCCGGACTACGCCCCGGCCGCGGTGCGGTGGGCACTGGAGCCCGCACCCGGCCCGCGAGTCCAGGTCAGGCCGACCGGCCCAGGTGCAGCTGCGCGTAGGCGCCCCCACGGCGCAGCAACTCGTCGTGCGAGCCGACCTCTTGGAGCGCGCCGTCCCGCATGACGACGATGCGGTCGGCGTCACGGATGGTGGACAGGCGATGGGCGACCACGAACGTGGTCCGGCCGTGCACCAGCCTGGCGAGTGCCTGCTGGATCAGGGACTCGGAGTGGGTGTCCAGCGCCGACGTCGCCTCGTCGAGGATCAGCAGGCGGGGGTCGCGCAGCAACGCGCGGGCGATGACGAGGCGTTGGCGTTGGCCACCGGACAGCCGGACGCCGCGGTCCGCCACGGAGGTGTCGAGCCCGTCGGGCAGCTGTTCGACGAACTCCAGGGCGTTGGCGTCACGCAGCGCCGCCCTGATCGCGGCCTCGTCGGCGTCGGGCAGGCCGAAGGCGACGTTCTCCCGGACCGTGCCGTCGAACAGGATCGGCTCCTGCGGCACCACCGAGATGAACCGCCGGTAGGTGCGCAGGTCGAGGTCGGCCAGGTCGACGCCGTCGAGGAGGATCCGGCCCGAGGTGGGGCGGATGAACCCGATGAGCAGGTTGAGCGCGGTGGACTTGCCCGCACCCGAAGGGCCGACCAGCGCGATCGTCTCGCCGGGGGTGACGGAGAGGGTGAAGTCGCGCACCGCGGGCCGACCGGCGTCGTCGTAGGCGTGCCCGACCGACTGGAACTCCACCGCGCCGCGGACCCGGGTAACCTCGGCCTTGTCCTCGTTGTCCTCCAGCGCGGGTGCGCGCAGCACCTCGCCCGCCGAGCGGATCGACTCCAGCCCCTTGGTGATCACCGGCGCCAGGCTCATCAGGGTGGCCAGGGACGTGGTGGACGTGGTCAGGAAGGCGCTGAGCATCACCACGTCACCGGCCGTGATGCCCAGGACGCCGAAGTAGGCGACCAGGGCGGCGGCGGTCAGGAAGACGACGCCGAGGATGTTGAGGAACACCCACGACAACGAGGCGACCCTGCCGTTGAGCAGGTCCAACCGCAGCCCCGAGGCCAGCACCCGGCGCAGGGTGTCGTCCATCCGCCGCAGCGCGTGGCCCTCCAGGCCGTGCGCGCGGGTCACCGGGATCAGCCGCGTCATCTCGTTGACCCGGGAGGCCAGCAGCTCCACGTCCTGGCGGAACACCTCGTTGTGGTCGCGCAGGCTCGACCGCAGGCGCACCACCACCAACGACGCGAGCGGCACGATCACCAGCAGCACCGGCAGGAAGTGCGGTGCCCGGACGCCCACCACCGCCAACCCGCCGACCAGCACCGTCACCGCGCCCAGCCCGCTGTCGGTGGTCTGCTGCACCATCTGCTCGATGGTCTCGACATCGCGGACGACCTTCGCCTGGAGCACACCCGCGCTGGTCCGGTTGTGGTAGCCGATGGACAACTCCTGCAACCTGGTGCACAGGGCCGAGCGCAGCGCCGTGCCCGCCCGGCGCACGCTGCCGTGCAGGAGGCGCACGTAGAGCAGGTGCAGCGGGTAGTTGACGACCAGGATCAGCATGATCACCCCGGTGGCGAGCCACATCCCGGTGAGCGGCAGGCGCAGCACCACCGTGTCCACGATGGTGGCCGTGACCAGCGGCAGCAGCCAGACCGGGCTGTGCTTGACGACGAACACGGCCAGCGCCCGGCCCAGGCGCCACCGGTGCGGTCGGAACAGGTGGCCGAGCGCGCGGAACGCGTGGTCGCCGGGGTCGTGGTGGCCGAGCGGGTTGACGGACGAGGTCACCGCGGAGTGCTCCCTTCAGCGCCGGGACCTGGGCAGGCCACTCACCCCGGACGGTCGTCGAACCGGGTCGTTCTGCGTAGGTAAGCGCTTTCCACGGAGTCTATCGCCGTGCCGACGGGCGAGGAACGCTGTGCTCAGCCGTTGGGACCCGCGGGCGTTCGCCGTCACGTCCGGTGGTCGCCACCACGTCGGCGCGGCTTACCGTCCGGCACCACACCGCCCCACTTCCGGGTGTGGCCTGTCACCCGTTCTCCGGTTGTGAGCCCCGCGACGGCGGGCCCAGCATGGCCCGGTCACAATCCGAAGCGGAGGACCAGTGCTCGCACCTGATCTGCTGATCGCCAAGATCGGCCACGGATTCGACTACCTCGACGTGGACGGGGACGGTCGGCTCACCGAGAACGACCACGTCCTCATGGGCAAGCGGGTCGCCGAGTCCATCGGGCACCCGCCGGGCTCACCGGCCGAGCAGGAGATCATCGACGCCTACCTGCGGATCTGGCGCGACCTGCACCAGCCGCACATCCCCGGCGGTGGCGACGCCATCACCCGCGAGCAGTTCGTGGCCTCCACCCGCACGCTCGCCGACGACCCCGACGCGGCACGGGCCACGGTCGGCGCGGTGGCCGAGGCGTTCCTGGCGGTCGCCGACATCGACCGGGACGGCCGGGTCGGTCCGGCCGAGTTCCTGAAGTTCCAGCGCGGCCACTTCCCGGGGCTGACCGAGGCCGAGATCACCGAGGCGTTCACCCACCTGGACCGGGACGGCGACGGCTACTTGTCCACCGAGGAGTTCGTCGGGGCGGTCATCGAGTTCTGGTCCAGTGACGACGTCGACGCGCCGGGCAACTGGTGGATGGGCCGGTCCTCGTACGGGGACTGACCGGTCGACACGGGGAAGCCCACCACGGCACGGAATGCCGTGGTGGGTGCCGCCGCACACCGCGCACCTCTAGGAGATCTTGCGGCGGTAGGTGGCCGTGGCGAAGACGTACGCGACGGCGAGCAGCCCGGCGCACCAGGCGAGGGCGATCCAGAGGTCGCCGCCGACCGGCTGCTCGGTGAACAGGGCGCGGATGGCGTTGACGATCGACGTGACCGGCTGGTGCTCGGCGAACGCGCGCACCGGGCCCGGCATGGTGTCGGTGGGCACGAAGGCCGAGCTGAGGAACGGCAGGAAGATGAGCGGGTAGGAGAACGCGCTCGCGCCGTCCACGGACTTCGCCGACAGGCCCGGGATGACCGCGAGCCACGTCAGCGCCAGGGTGAACAGGATCAGGATCCCGGCGACCGCCAGCCACGCGGGCACTCCCGCCGACGAGCGGAAACCCATGAGCAGGGCGACACCGACGACGACCACGAGCGAGATCAGGTTGGCGACCAGCGAGGTCACCACGTGCGCCCACAGCACCGACGACCGCGCGATCGGCATGGACTGGAAGCGTTCGAAGATGCCGCTCTTCATGTCCAGGAAGAGCCGGAACGCGGTGTAGGAGATGCCCGAGGCCACCGTGATGAGCAGGATGCCGGGCAGCAGGTACCGCACGTACGGGTCCGACCCCGTGTCGATCGCGCCGCCGAACACGTAGACGAACAGCAGCATCATGGCGATCGGCATGATCGCGGTCGTGATGATGGTGTCCGCGCTGCGCGTGATGTGGCGCAGGGACCGTCCCAGCAGGACGGCGGTGTCGCCGAAGAAGTGCTTGGTCATCGTCCTTCCTCACTCGTTCGAGGCGTGTCTTCCCCGCGGTCGGTGCCGACGAGCGCGAGGAAGACGTCCTCGAGCGTCGGCTGCTTCTCGACGTACTCGACCTCGGCGGGCGGCAGCAGCCGCTTGAGCTCGCTCAGGGTGCCGTTCACGATGATCCGGCCCTCGTGGAGGATCGCGATCCGGTCGGCGAGTTGTTCGGCCTCGTCCAGGTACTGCGTCGTGAGCAGCACGGTCGTGCCCTGGGCGGCGAGTTCCTTGACGGCCTGCCACACCTCGATGCGCCCTTGGGGGTCGAGCCCGGTCGTCGGCTCGTCCAGGAAGATCACCGGCGGGTTGCCGACGAGGCTCATCGCGATGTCGAGCCGCCGGCGCATGCCACCCGAGTACGTCGCGACCTTCCGCGCCGCCGCGTCGGTCAGCGAGAAGCGGTCGAGCAGGTCGTCGGCGATCCGGCCGGGGTTCCGCAGGTGCCGAAGCCTGGCGACGAGCACGAGGTTCTCGCGTCCGCTGAGGATCTCGTCCACGGCGGCGAACTGCCCGGTGAGGCTGATCGTCTCCCGCACGTTCGCCGCCTGCGTGGCGACGTCGAAACCGTTGATGCTCGCCGTCCCGGCGTCGGCCTTGAGCAGCGTGGACAGGATCTTCACGGCCGTGGTCTTGCCCGCCCCGTTCGAGCCGAGCAGGGCGAAGATGCTGCCGCGCGCCACGTCGAAGTCCACGCCGCGCAGCACGTGCAGCGCCTTGTACGACTTCTCCAGGCCGCGCACGTGGATCACCGGCGCGGCGGTCGATGGGGCGGTCATGCGCGGTCATCCCCGGCGTCACCTTCGGCGCGCTCGATGGCGGCGACCAGCCGTTCCCGTTCCCGGGTGATCCACCCGCCCTTCGAGTAGTTCCGCAGGAACGCCTCGACGAACTCCACCGGGTCCGCGCCGACGATCTCGCGGATCGACGTCCCGTCCGCCGCGGCCCGTTCGAACAGGTCGGCCAGGTCCTCGTACATCGTGGCCGCGCTGTCGCCGTCCGACGGCCCGAAGTACATCAGGTACCGCTCCAGCGCTTCGACCGCCGTGCGGTGGTGCTCGGGCAGCTGTCGGACGCGTGCCTTGTACGCCCGCCATCGCCGCTTGTCGCCGATCACCTTCGACGCGAGTTCCGAGATGTTCACGGTCGCTCCCCCTCTGCGGCTACTTAGTGCCGCTGACTACTGGTACTGAGTATCACTGAATAGTGCTGCCGGTGCAAATTCGCACGTCCGGCGGTGTCTTGGTGACAGTGCCCAGCATCGGCGGCCGTCCTGACACCGGGCAGTCACGGCCCTGACACGGTGGCGTCGGCCAGGACGTCGTGCGCCGTCGACGCGGCTAACGTCCGTGACGTCGCGGGCGAGTAAGGCGGTGTGGGCATGGATGTCGCGGAACGCTCTCGACCGCTCGTGGAGGTTCCGCCCGCCGCACGGAGCCTCTGCCCTCCGCTCGGGACGACGGCCGCGCTCGGGTTCGCGGGGGTGGCCATCGCGGTCTCCGCGCCGGTCGCGCACCAGAGGTGGACCGACGTGGCGCTGCACGGTTTCGGCGTGCTCGCCATCGTCCTCGGGGCGTGCGTCTGGACGGGTGCGGCCCGGCCGCGGATCGGTGCGCTCATCGTCCTCACCGGAGCCGCGTTCCACCTCGGCGACCTCCGGACCACCGAGACCTGGTTCGCGGTCGGCTTCTGCCTCGCCTACCTGTGGACCGCGGTGCTCGCGCACATCGCCTTGGCCCTGCCGAACGGCCGGGTCGGCTCGACCGGTGCCCGCGCCCTCGTCGTCGTGTCCTACGCGAGCGCGGTCGGGACGCAGGTCGTCCGGTACGTGGTCGACTCGCCGGCGGGACCGTGGTGGTGGAACCACAACCCGGGGCCGAACACCCCGATGGCGGTGGCGAGCAGCGTGACCTACGTGGTCGTGACGGTCGCGACGCTGGCCGTGGTCGTCCGCCGCTGGGTCCTGGCCACCAGCCTGCGCCGCAGGCACGGCGCCGCGCTGTGGGGCACGGTCGTGCTGGCCGGCGCCGGCGGGATCTCGACCGCGCTGGTCGCCGCGTCCGGCGCGTCCTCCGGCGCGCGCACGGTGTCGATGTTCGTGGCCTGCGCGATGCTCGTCGGCGCGGTGCCCCTGGCGGTAGCGGCGCGCAGGCTGCACCTGGAGCTGGCGTGCGCGCAGGCGGCGAGGACCGTGCTCGAACAGTCGGGCGCACCGCACGAGTCGCTGCAACGCGCGCTGGCCGACGCGGTCGGTGATCCGACGCTCGTCCTGCACTACACCGACGACGGCGGCTCGTTCGTCGACGTGCACGGCAGGCCCGTGACGCCGCGGCCGTCGCCGGGGCGCGCGGTGACGCGGGTGCACCGGGACGGCGCGCTGGTCGCGGTGGTCGAGCACGACGAAACCCTGGTCGAACAGCGTCGAGTGGTCGACGTCGCGCTGGACATCGCGGGGCTGGCGATCACCAACGCGGCCCGGCACGTCGCGGCTCGACGGTTGCCGGACGCGGCGTTCGACGAGCGGTACCGCATCCAGCGCGACCTGCACGACGGGGCGCAGCAACAGCTGTTCGGCGCGATGCTGCTGCTGGACATGGCCCGCACCGGGTCGATACCGGTGGACGGCGCGTTGCTCCGGGCGCACCGGTTGATCGGCCAGGCCGTCGCCGCGCTGCGCGAGCTGACGCAAGGGGTCTACCCGGAAACCCTGGTCGAGCACGGGCTCGCGGCGGCGGTGGCGCAGCTGGGTGCCCTGTCGCCCATCCCGGTGCTGGCGGACATCCCGGCGGGCCGCTGGCCGGCGGACCTGGAGCTGACCGCGTACTTCCTGGTGACGGAGGCCGTCGCGAACGTGTACAAGCACGCGGACGCGTCCGCGGTGGTGGTCACGGTCCGGGAGAGCCGGGGCGCGCTCGTGGTGGAGGTCCGCGACGACGGCCGGGGCGTCGCGGGCGAGCCGCGCGCCCTGCGCCTGCGGGCCGCCTCGATCGGCGGCTCGGTGGCCGTGCACAGTGAGCCGGGGCGCGGCACGACGGTGTCGGCCCGACTGCCGATCGGGGTGTCATGCGGGTAGGGATCGTCGAGGACCACTTGCTGTTGCGGGACATCCTCACCGAGGGACTGCGCGGTCGAGGTGTGAGCGTGGTCGGCGCGGCGACCGACGTCGCGTCGGGTGCCCGGTTGGTCGAGGCGGATCCGCCCGACGTGCTGCTGCTCGACATCAGGCTGCCACCGGACCACCGTGATGAGGGCCTGTCGCTGGCCGAGCTGGTGCGGGCGGAGCACCCGCAGGTGGGGCTGCTGGTCCTGTCGTCCCAGGGTGAGGTTTCGTTCGCCCAGCGGCTGCTCGGGCTGCCCGGCGAGGCGCGGGCGCTCGGGTACCTGCTCAAGGACCGGGTCGGCAACCTGGACGAGCTGGTCGACGCGCTGCACCGGGTCGCCGCGGGCGAGGTGGTGATCGACCGCGAGCTGATCCGCGCGCTGATGACCGGTCCGCGGCCGAAGGACCCGCTCGACCTGCTGAGCCCGCACGAACGCCGGGTGCTCGCGCTGGTGGCGGAGGGCCGGTCGAACCTGGGCATCGCCGAGCAGATGGGCTGCCAGGTCGGCACGGTGGAGAAGCACCTCTCGGTGATCACCGGGAAGCTCGGCCTCGGGTCACTGGGGTCGCTCGGGTCGCTCGGCGAGGTCGACCGCCGCGGGGTCAACGTCCGGGTCCTCGCCACGCTGGCCTTCCTGCGCGGCACCGGCGAACTGGCCCGATAGGCGCCACCCGGTTTCCCTACCGTTCGCGCCGGAGGTTTCCCCGTCCCGAGGGGAGGTTCGCGGGGCCAGCCTGGTGGAGGCGCCGATCGGCGTCGGTCCACCCAGGAGGGAACCCATGAAGCTCAGTACGGGCACCGTCGGCCACCGAGCGCGCGCGGTGGTCGCCGCCGCCGTCATCCTGCTCACCACGAGCGTCGCCGGCGCCGTCACCGCGGGCGTCGCGAGCGCCGACCCGGTCGGTGGTTGCGCGAGCGTCTCGAAGTTCACCATGACGTTCCGGACCGGCGGCGACGACCTGCGCTACAACTCCGAGGTGATGGTGTCCATCAGGCTGGCGAGCCTGACCCAGCCGGTGCCGTTGAAGTCGGTCTTCGGGCCGTTCGGCGGCAACACGACGACGGTGAAGGCCGACGTCACGTTCGCGACGACCGGTCAGACGGTCAACTCCTGCGACATCCGGGGCCAGAACATCACCCTGATCTCCCACTCCGCTTGGCACGAGAGTCCGGACAACTGGAACATGGACAGCTTCTCCATCCTCGGCTTCACCAGCACCGGCGTCGTCAAGTACCAGCACGGCTCCGGTGTCGGCGCGCCACGGTTCCGGTTCACCCAGGCCGCTCCGACCCTGATCCTCCGCGACTTCGTCTGAAGTCCGCGACAGGAGTTCGAGAGATCAAGGAATCAAGAGCCTGAAAAGCGTCCTCGCGGGACATCGTCCGGCGAGGACATCTTTTCTTCTCGAGGCTTTCGCGCTTGGACCGGCGAACCAGCGGCGTAGGTCAGCCGGCGGAGATCAGCCTTCCAGTGGCTTCTTCAGCTCCGGCACGCGGTCCGCGCCGTAGAGCGAGCCGAGGGCCGTGTCGATGAACTCCTCCATGCTCAAGCCCTGCTGCTTGGCGACGGCCTTGAGGCTCTCGTCGACAGCCGCCATGATCGAGTGGGCGTCGAACCGCCAGGAACCGTCCTCCTTGCGGAACGTCATCTCGATGCCGGCGGGCTTGCCGCTCACGGTCATCTTGGCCGTCGCCGTCTCACCGTCGACGGTCATGGTGCCCAGGTCGACGTTGTCCAGGCTGGACTCGCTCACCAGGCCCTTCTCCACGGCAGCGGCCACCAACTGCTCGGCCGACATCCCGCGCAGCTCGGTGGCGTCGAACTCGGCACGCATCACGTAGACCATCATCATGGTGGTGGTGCCCTGGTCGCCCAGCTGCTCGGCGGTACCGGTGAGGGAGAGGTCGCGCATCTCCCTGTAGTAGTCCAGCGAGTCCTGCGAGAGCACCTTGGCGGCGGCGGCGCCGTCCTTGGCCCGGGCGGCGTCCCGGTAGTCGGCGAAGGCCTGGCGGATCGCCTCCTCCTCGGCGGCGGCGTCGACCGACGGTGTGGTGCTGGAGGTGGTGCCCGCCGAGGAGGAGGACGCGGCGGTAGTGGTTCCGCCACCGCACGCGCCGACGAGCAGTACCGCGGCGAGGGCGAGCAGGGCGGGAGTTGTTCTCTTCACGCACGGCAGCGTACGTGGCGGTCGTCAGCCGTCCGGTACGAATATCGTTGCGCTGCCCCGCACCCGAGCGTGTCCGTAATCACCAGGGGACGGCGCCCTCGTCGTCGAAGAACCCGCCGCGCGGTCCGTCGTCCGGCAGGGTGGCCAGCCGGATCGCGATGGCGGCGCCTTGCTCGGGTGTCCGCGGCGCGCTGAAGCCGTTGAGGTCGGTCGCCACGTAGCCGGGGCAGCACGCGTTCACGATGACGTTCGTGTCGGCGAGGCGGCGGGCGTACTGGGTCGTGATGCTGTTGAGCATCGACTTCGACGGTGCGTACGCGGCCATGATCGGGCCGGTCCGCAGCGTCAGCGAACCCATGTTGCTCGACATGTTGACGATGCGCGGCGAGTCCGCGCGGCGGAGCAGCGGGAGCATCGCGTTCGTCACCCGGACCACCCCGAACACGTTCGTGTCCAGGACCGTGCGGACCACGTCGAGGTCGAGCGTCGTCGGGTCCTGCGCGTCACCGTCGAACCGGCCGGCGATGCCCGCGTTGTTGACCAGCACGTCGAGTCGTCCCGCCGTCTCCTCGACCACCTTCGCCGCCACGGCGGCGCTGTCCTCGGACGTGACGTCGAGGGCGACCCCGAACGCGTCCACGCCCGCGGCGCGCAGCCGTTCGACGGCCTCCTCACGCCTCGCGTCGTCGCGAGCACCCACCGCGACCCTGAAGCCGATCGCGCCGAGACCCCGGGCGATGGCGAGACCGATTCCCTTGTTCGCGCCGGTGACCAGCGCGGTCTTCGTGTCGTTCGTGTTGCTCGTGTCGTTCACAAGATCCATGGTCGGCGCGACCGGTGCTCGTCGTCCAAGACCGGTCCGGTGCGCTGTGATACCCACCGGGTATCAGTCGGTAGCCTGGCCAGGTGGACGATCTCGAGACCCGTGAGCTGCGGTACTTCGTCGCCGTCGCCGAGGAGCTGCACTTCGGGCGCGCCGCCGGTCGGCTCGGGATCGCCCAACCGCCGTTGTCCCGCGCGATCAGCCGGCTGGAACGTCGGCTCGGCGTCCAGCTGCTCGACCGCGACCGTCGTGGCGTCGCGCTCACCGACGCCGGGCGGGTGCTGCTGCGGGAGGCCGGAGCCGCTCTCGTCGCGGTCACGGCCGCCGCGCGACGGACGCGCCGCGCCGGGGACCCCAAGCGGCCGCTGGTGCTCGCGACGAAGGCCGGTGCCTCCCACGAACTGCTGCGACGGCTCCTCGACGCGGTGGCGGGCGAACCCGGGGCCGCGCCGGTCGAGGTCCTCCTGTGCGAGGTCGGCGAGCAGGCGGGGCTGCTCCGCGACGGTCGTGCCGACGTGGCGCTCATGCACCGGCCGTACGACGACCTCGCCGGGTTCGACACCGAAGACCTCTGCGTCGAGGGCCAGGTCGCGGTCGTTCCCGCGACCCATCCGCTGGCGTCACGCGAGCGGCTCACGATGGCCGAGGTCAGCGACGTGCCGGACCTGCCGATCGCCCGCTGGCCCCGGCTGGACGGGTCCTACCCGGACGGACCCGGACCGGAGGTGCGCACC
Source organism: Saccharothrix sp. CB00851 (assembly GCF_001905065.1). Classification (NCBI taxonomy): domain Bacteria; kingdom Bacillati; phylum Actinomycetota; class Actinomycetes; order Pseudonocardiales; family Pseudonocardiaceae; genus Saccharothrix; species Saccharothrix sp. CB00851. The sequence continues at coordinate 163,219 of NZ_LWLC01000024.1, read as the reverse complement.
CAGTCGCAGCTGGCCCAGCTCGTGGCCCTCGGCCGGACGCTGCTCGTCATCCCCGTCTCCAGCCGTGCCTGGCAGTGGCCCGAACACGTGTCGGTGCCCGTGGTCGACGCGCCCGAGGTCACCACGGTGATCGCCTGGCCGTCGACCAGCCGTTCGCAGGCGGTCGCGGCACTCGTCCGCTCGGCCGCCGGCCTCCGCGTCACATCCGCTGCGCACCGGCCTTGATCGCGGCACGGATGCGGGGGTAGGTCCCGCAGCGGCAGATGGTGCGGATGCCGTCGAGGTCGGCGTCGGTGATGGCGCGGCCTTCCTCGGCGGCACGGTGCACCAGCGGTGGAACGGACGGTGGCCGAAGCCGAAGACCTGATCAGCGGACGCCTCGCCGCCATCCGCTGCTAGCGACCTGAGCACGATCGGTCACGGATAGTGACCGATCGTGCCGGTGGCCCGTCGGGGCCTGTTTCCGCCCGGTCGGAGTGGGTAGGCCACGAAGGCCACCCCCGGGCTGGAGGGATGACCCGATGACCCCGAACCGAGACCGATGACCGACCGTGATCACCGCACCACCCCCGACGACCACCCCGCCGATCCCGACCCCACCCCCGACACCGAACAGCCACGCGGTGACGGCGTGCCGCGCCTGGTGGCGGTCGGGTTGTTGGCCGATCCCGGGCTGGCCGCGCTACTCGTGGACCGGCTCGGCGAAGTGCTCCCCGAACGCCTGCGCGCCCGCGTGAGCGACCACGTCACCTGGACCGTCGACACCGTGCAAGAGCCGTTCGAGGCGATGTACCCGGACTCCGACGCGCTGGTCGAGAAGGCACGCGAACACGTCCGCGACACCGAGTGGGACCTGGTGGTCTGCGTCACCGACCAGCCGATGCGGGACGGGCCGGGGATCGTGCTCGCCGACCTCCACACGGCCGACCGGGTCGCGGTGGTCTCCCTGCCCGCGCTCGGCGGCCTGCACCTGGGCCGCCGGCTCGGCAAGGTCGTGCCGGCGATCGTCGCCTACCTCGCCGAGCAGATCGACCAGCCCTCACGGCCGGACGGGATCACCCGACTGCGGCAGCGGTTGTCGTCGCGGACGGTCTACGTGCGCGGCCCGGAGCGGCCCGGCTCGCCCAACCTCCACCTGGTCCGCCCCCGCCGACGCGCGCAGCCGCACCTGCTGGCCGGCATGGTCCGGGTCAACCGGCCGTGGCAGCTGCTGCGCGGCCTGTCCACGGCCCTGGCCGGTGCGATGACAGGTATCGCGTTCGGCGTGCTGTACTCCACCATCTGGGCACTGGGGACGGCGCTCGGCCCGCTCCGGCTCGCCGCCGTGACCGTGGCCGCCATCGGCACGCTGACCGTGTGGCTCATCGTGGCGCACGAGCTGTGGGAACGGGGCCCGAAACCGCGCGGCAGACCCGATCCCGACACCCGGCTGCGCAACGCCAGCACGGTGGTGACCGTGGCCGCGGGCGCCGTCGCGTTCTTCGTGGCCATGTTCGTCGTCGCGCTCGCCGCCGTGGCGCTGGTCATCCCGCCCACCTACCTGGCCGGTACGCTCGGCCACCCCGTGGGTGTGTCGGACTACCTGGCCATCGCGGTGATGGCCAGCGTGCTGGGCACGATCGCGGGCGCCGTCGGATCCGGCCTCGAAGACGACATCACCGTCCGCGAGGCGACCTACGGCTACCGCGCGCGGGAACGGCGGCAGGTCGTGCACGACACCGCCCACGACGCGTCGCCCGTCCACCGCCACCGCAAGTGACGGGTCTCGTCGGACCGCATCGCGCACCGGCCCGGGTGGACGTGCCACAGTCGTCGCCATGACGTTGGACGACCTGCCGGGCTGGGTGTCGGTCTGGTGCGTCGACCGGCTGGGGGAGGAGCCCGTCGCCGTGCTGTTCGAGCGCCGGTCGATCTCGACGGTGTTCGGGCTGCGGCTGGCCGGCGGGCGGGACGTCGTGGTGAAGGCGCGGGAGGACGACGGTCGGGCCGCGTCGTGCGTCGCGGCGCAGGCCCGGTTGGCGGAGCGCGGGTTCCCGTGCGCCCGGCCGCTCACGCCCGTGGTCGGCGTCGGTGCGCTGGCCGTGCACGCCGAGGAGTCCCGGCCCGGCGGCGACCTGCTGCGCGGTGACTCGCCGGAGGTCGCGGTGCGCTACGCGGCGGTGTTCGCCCGGCTGATGGCCGAACTGGCGGACGTGACCGTCGCGCCGCCGTTGCCGAACCCGCGCTGGGCGCGGTGGGACCACGCGGATCCCGGGCTGTGGCCGGCGATCGACTTCCTCGACGAACGCGACCAGAGCGCCGTGCCGGGGTACGTGGTCGACACCGCCCGCCGGGCCCGTGCGCGACTGCTGGCGGCCGACCTGCCGTGCGTGCTGGGCCACGCCGACTTCGAGGCGCAGAACCTCCGCTGGCGGGACGGGGAGGTGCGGGCCGTGCACGACTGGGACAGCCTGGCGTGGCAGCCGGAGGCGGCGCTGGTCGGCGCGGCCTGCGGTGCGTTCAGCAGCGCCTCACCGCCGACCCTGGCCCCGATCGAGAGCTCGGCCGCGTTCCTGGCGGCCTACCAGGACCTGCGGGGACGCCGGTTCACCGCGGAGGAGCAGGAAATCGCCTGGGCGGCCAGCCTGTGGCCGGCGGCGCACAACGCCCGCTGGGAAGCACTGCACCGCGACCACCCGGTATCCGCTGCCGCCGTTCGCACACAGGCAGCCGAACGACTCCACCGCGCGAACGCCTAGTGCCGGCGGACGCCACCGCCCACCACCACCCACCATCACCGCCACGATCACCGCCAGCCGCCATCGCCGCTGCCGCCCGGCCGCCGGCGGTCGGAGCCGAAAGCGGGTGCGTTGACCACCGGTCGGCGGATCGCCGCGCGCACGTCTCGCCGCTCCTGGGGCCGCCGCTGCGAAACGATGCGAAAACACAGGTGCCGTGCCGCTGTTGCGGAGTACTTTGACCGCATGGCCACCGTTTCCGCGCTGTCGTTGTACCCGATCAAGGGGTGTGCCGGTGTCGTCGTGGAGCGGGCCGCGCTCGCACCGACCGGGCTGGCCAACGACCGGTTGTTCGCACCGGTCGGGCCGGGCGGTGGGATCGTCTGGCAGGGGGAGGCGCCGCAGTTGGCCGCGGTCCGGGCCGAGGTGCTGCACGACGGCGCCAAGCTCGCGCTCAGCGCACCCGGTGCCGGCGAGCTGATGCTGGACGTGGTCGAGGACGGGCCGGTCCTGCCGGTCGAGGTGGACAAGTGGCCGGGGTCGGGGATCGACCAGGGCGACGAGGTGGCGGAGTGGCTGTCCGACGCGATCGGCAAGCAGGTCCGCCTGGTGCGCGAGCCCGCCTGGACGACCAGGGTCCGCGACGGGGTCGACCCGAGCGCGCTGCTCGTCCTCTCACTGTCCACACTGGACGGCCTGAACGCGCGGATCACCGCCCGCGGCGCGGATCCCGTGCCGATGGACCGGTTCCGGCCCAACATCGTGATCAGCGGTTGGCCCGAGCCGCACACCGAGGACCGGGTCGCCCGGATGACGATCGGCGGCACCGAGATCGGCTTCGGTGAGCTGGCCATCCGCTGCGCGGTCACGCTCGTGGACCAGACGAGGGGGGTTCGCGTCGGCCCCGAGCCGTTGCGCACCCTGGCCGACTACCGCCGTGAACCCGACGGCGTCAGCTTCGGCCTGAAGGCGGCCGTGCTCACCCCCGGCGAGATCGCCGTCGGCGACGAAGTCACCGTCACCGAGTGGCGCTGACGCCGGACTCGCCGATCGGCTGAGCGCCGACCGCGGACGAACCGGGCCGCGACCCCGCACCGCCATTTCCGACGGCACACTCCTCGCCTTTTCCGAGCGGGCCGTCGAGCCCGAAAAATGCGCCGGGCGACTTCGGTGTACCGAAAGTCCTCACGTCCGCGGCGCGCGTCAGCGGCGATGGGCTGAACGGCCTATTCGATCACGGGTGCTGGACAACGACGCCCAAGTGCGCTGAAGTGGAAGCACTGGGGGCAACACCGGGGGGCTAGTCCGCGAAGGTTTCTCCGCGCATCGCTGATGTGCGGGGATGTTTCGCGCGCGCGTCAGCGCGAGCCCTCGGCGGTGCCACGAACCCTCGCCAGTAGTCATGTGACGAAGGGGCAACTCCGTGCGGAAGAAACCGTTGTCATTGTTGGCCGCCGCGCTCTTGGCGGGTGCGGGAGCCGTGGCGCTGCCCGGGCCCGCTGCCGCCGCCGCGCCGGAACCGGGTGCCGTCATCGAGGTGAAGCTCTCCTCCGGGGCCGGTGTCGCGGCGGTGCGGCAGGCGTTGGACGACCGTCAGGTCGCCAGGATGACGCCGCTGTTCGCCAGGCTCGACGACCGACTGGCCAAGTTGCGGCCGATGGGTGCGAAAGCGGTGCCGGACCTGGCCCGGTGGCACCGCGTGCAGCTCGCCGCCGGTGTGGACGCCAAGGCCGCGGCGCGGGAGCTGACCGCGTTGCCCGAGGTCGAGGTCGCCTACGAGCGGACCGAGGCCAGTGACGCGGTCACGCCCGACTTCTCCGGGCAGCAGGGCTACTCGGACCCGGCGAGCAGCAGCGGCATCGACGCCGACTACGCGCGCACGATCACCGGCGGCAAGGGCGCCAACGTCAAGGTCGTAGACCTTGAGCGGAACTGGAACCCGCAGCACGAGGACCTGTCCAAGCTGCGGTTGCCCGGTGCCCTCATCGCCAACGGCACGCCGAACTTCACCCCGACCAGCATCGACCACGGCACGGCCGTCACCGGTGTGGTCGGCGCCGACGACAACGGGTTCGGCGTGACCGGCCTGGTCCCCGAAGCCGGGCTGCACTACACCAACGCCGTGAACGTGGAGTACGGCTACGACCTGGCCAACTCGATCCTCACGGCCGCCGCGGCGGTGGGGGTCGGTGACGTGCTCATCATCGAGCAGCAGGTCGTGCACTGCGGCAACCACGCGCCCATGGAGGTGTGGGACTCGGTGTACGACGCGATCGTCACCGCGGTCGGGGCCGGGCGGCACGTCGTGGAAGCCGGTGGCAACGGCAACCAGAACCTGGACAACCCGTGCTTCGGCTCCCGGTTCCCGGCCGACAAGCCCGACTCCGGCGCGATCATCGTCGGCGCCGGCTCCGCGCCGGGCTGCACCGGTACGCCCCGCACCAAGCTGAGCTTCTCCAACTACGGCAGCCGGGTCGACCTGCAGGGCTGGGGCGAGTGCGTCACCACCACCGGCTACGGCGCCCTGTACGGCACCGGTGCGAACGACAAGTACACCGCGGGCTTCAACGGCACGTCGAGCGCCTCGCCGATCGTGGCGTCCGCGCTGGCCTCGCTGCTCAGCGTGGCCGAGGCGAACGGCCAGACGCTGTCGCCCGCCCAGGCCCGCGAGATCCTGATCGCCACCGGTACCCCGCAGAACGGCACCCTGGAGATCGGCCCGCTGCCGAACCTGCGCACGGCCATCGACAACTACCTGGCCGGCGCCGAGTTCCCGGAACGCGTCGCCAACCCGGGCCCGCGCACCACGGTCCGCGGCCAGGCGGCCTCCCTGGCGATCCAGGCGTGGGACGGCAACGACGACCCGCTGACCTACTCGGCCACCGGCCTGCCCTGGGGCCTGAGCATCGCGTCGACCACCGGCGTGATCTCCGGAACCCCGACCTCCTCGGGCACCTACACCGTCACCGTGTCCGCCAGTGACGGGGCGGGCTCACCCAGCCAGACCACGTTCACCTGGACCGTCTCCAACCCGTAAGCCCTCACACCGCGGCAGCGTGCGGGTGGCACTCCACGCTGCCGCGGTGGCCGGTCCGCCCCGATACCGGCCGGGCGACAGCACTGCTGCTCGGAGCCGGCCCGAGGGCCGCGCCGGATGTCCGGCGCCCGGCAGGTCGAGGAGCAGTTCCGAAACCCGCCCGCCGACCGAAACCTGCCGTCTCGCGACGTTCCTCGCGGCCGTGGCCGACGTTCGGATAATGCGGATATCGTCGTGATCCGGATCGGGGCCACGCCGCCCGTGGCAGGACCGCGTCCGGCGCTCGTACGCCGACCGTTATTCACCGAAGTCTTCGAAGCAGATGCTTCCACCGCCCGAACCCGCCGAGGTCGAGTGTTCGCGGGGTAACGATCCGCCCTCTGGACGCATAGTGCAACAATGCGCACCATACAGTCTACTGGCACTACCTGGGGCGGTTTACCCCGATAAATACGGATTCGTCAGGTTGCGACCTGTCGGTGAATGCGTAGAGCACTCGTATTCCATCGGAGTTGTACCGAGCGGAGGGCAGATGACCGTCGAACCCCGGCTCCTGTTGGAGGAGTTCAGGGCGCTGTGCCGAGGACCGGGAGTGCAGGCGCCGGCGATCGATCGCCAAGTGGGACCGGCGATCCGCGAAGTGTGCGGACTCAGCCCGGACGACGGTCCGGAGACGGTGCGCACGAGGCTCGGCGCGTGGGTCAACGGGCTCGTCGAGCACTTCCCCTCCGACGTCCGGCTGGCGGTGACCGTCCCGCTCGCGCTGCACGAACAAGCCCGGTACCGGTTCCTGTCCGACCGGATCGAGTGGCTGGCCGACCAGCAGGACCGGGCCGCGCGGACGGTTCGGCGCCGCATCGACGACGGCCTCGCCCGACTCGTCGAGGCGGCACTGGAAGCCGTACCGGTGACCTCCACGCCGGTGGCGCCCGTGCCGTCGACCGAGGACGGCTGGCACGTCACCGACTTCGAGGCGCTGCTCCGGCTGGACGGGCCGACGCCCAGCTGCACGGAACGCCGCACGCTGATGGCCGACCGCGACGGCCTGGACCGGATCACCTGGTCGATGTCGCTCCCGGCGGCGACCGACGACGGTCCGCCCGGGGACTTGGACGTGGAGGTGTTGCACGGGGTGGAACTCATCGAGTCCGTGCGCCCGTCGCCCAGGCGGTTCCTGCTGCACCTGCGCCTGCCCGGACCGCTGCGCGCCGGGCAGACGCACCGGTTCTCGCTGGAGGTCCGCGTGCCGTTGGGGCAGCAGATGCGACCGACCTACGTGTTCTGGCCGGAACGTCCGTGCAACCGGTTCAGCCTGGTCGTGAGGTTCCCGCCGGGGGCGCCGCCGTCATCGGTCTGGCGGGTGGACGGTGCGTTCCACCGCGATAGCGACGACTTGGCCGAGGGGCCGCACCTGCTCGCACCGAACGGGATCGGCGAGGTGGAGGTCGCGTTCGCCAACCCGAAACCCGACCGCGGGTACGGGATCCAGTGGCGGCCCGGCACGATCCCGGCCGCCTGACCGGTCAGTAACCCGCCCTGGCCAACGCCGTGATCAACAGGGCGTGCGCACTGCCCGCGTGCGGTAGTTGCCCGCACCGCACGAGGGCGACCGCGTCGGCGAACCCCAGCCTGCGCACGCGCAAACCCGCCGTGTTCGACACCGCGACCCCCGACGCGAGGAACAGGTGGTCGACGTGGTTGCTCAGGGTGTCGGCGCCGTGCACCGAGCCGATCGACGTCCAGTCCGTCGCGCGAAGACCGGCCGTCCGAGCCAACTCGCGGCGGGCGGCCTCGCGCGGATCGCGGTCCTCGCGGCGCACCCGCCCACCCGGTAGCTGCCACTGCGTGCCGCCGTGGGTGTGGATCCACGCGCGCACCAGCACCACCCGATCGACGTCGTCGACCGCGAGGACGGTGACCGACGCCGGCACGACCACGTGCGTGTAGGTGTCGCTGCGCCCGTCGGCGTGGACGACCGCGTCCTCCCGCACGGAGAACCTCGACGAGGAATGCACCGTTCTCGACGATATGCGCTGCCATGCCACGACCGGTTCGGTCGACTCTTCCCCGTGTTCCGCCGCCATGCAGGCCATGCAACCACCATCAGAGGCCTGTCCGGTGGGCGAAAGACTGCCAGTTCAAGGACAAACGACCATTGTCCGGGCGGTTGTCCGCCGTCCGGCGGGGCGGTCGAGTCCCGTCCCGCCGCCAAATAGCGGACGAACCCCGGCCGGTGGAAGGTGACCAGTAGTTGTCCGGCTTTTGGCCGGCTTCGCTCCGGCTGTGACCGGCATCATGGCGATGTGCTGATCGGGTGATGCCGGGCACGGCCGGAGCGGCTCGGGGAGGTGGTTCGTTGACCACTCGGATCAATGCTCACGTCGTGGTGCCGCCGCCTCGGTCGGCAGGTGCGCCATACCGCGGCGCGGACGATTCAGAGCCGTCCGGGTGGGCGCGATGAGTGCGCGCCGCAAGCGGATCCAGCTCGCGCGGCATTCCGCCCATCCGGTGAACAGGGCACCCGTCAAGGCGAATGCGAGGGCCGCCGCCGTGATTCCGGAAAGCCGCACCTGTGCCGCGACGACGACTACCGACAAGATCAGCAGAGAACCGTACAAGAGGGTCGGCACGGTACGTCCTGCGGCTGTCGCGCCGGTCACGATCTCTTCCCTGGACATCATCTCTCACCTTTCGTCGTGCGGTCCCACCCAGAATCACCGCACCGGTCGGCGTCCCGACAGGCGTTTCCTGGAGCCGGTCCCGGCCGGCAACGGGCAACGCCGGGATCGGTACCACCGGTCCCGGGAGCCGCGATGGACCACCTGACGTTCGGTGGCGAGCTGCGCCGCCGCCGGATCGCGGCCGGGGTCTCCCTCGCCCGCCTGGCCGACACCCTGCACTACAGCAAGGGCTACCTCAGCAAGATCGAGACGGGGAGCCGGCGGCCCGCGATGCGGCTCGCCCGGCAGGCCGACGCGGTGTTGGAAGCGGGTGGGGCGTTGAGCGCGCTCGCCGGTCCCGGTGAGCCCGAGTCGGTGCCGGACATCCGGGACACCGCCGCTCTCGACCGTCGAGCGCTGCTCGACGTCGGCAGTGCGCTGCTGCTCCCGCTGGAGGTGTCCAAGGTCGATGCGGCGGCCATGGTCGAGGACGAGCGGACCGAGCGGTACTTCCGGGAGCAGTTCGACCGGTGTCGCACGCTCGGCAGGAGAGCACCGCCGGGACTGGTGCTGCGGCAACTGGTCGTGGAGCTGCAGACCTTGCAGGAGCTGGTCGAGGTGGCGGCCGACCCGAGGGCCCGCACCCGGCTGCTGCTCCTGGCCGCCCGCTACGCCGAGTACGCGGGCTGGATGGCCCAGGAAGCCGGGCAGAGCCACGCGGCCCTGGCGTGGACGCGGAGGTCGGCGGTGATCGCGTCGTCGGCGGACGACGCGCGGCTGTCGGCCTACGCCCTCGTCCGCGAAGCCGAACTGGCGATGTACGCGCACGACCCGTTGAGGACCGTGGCGCTGGCCAGGCGAGCGCGAACCGACGGGCGTGCCGACGCACGGGTCCGGGGGCTGGCCGCGCACCGGGAAGCGCAGGGCCACGCCCTCCTCGGTGACCACGACGCGTGCCGCACCGCCCTCGGCGAGGCGACCGTCCTCCTCGCCGAGCAGGGCGACAGTGGTCCGGGGGATCCCGTGCTCGGGTCGTCGACGGTGGCCGACCTCGACCTGGCCGTGTCCGGCTGGTGCTACTACGACCTGGGCAGGCCGGGACAGGCGGCGGAGTCCTTGCGGGTCGTATTGGACCGGACACCGGACTCCGCGATGCGCGCCCGTGCGCTCTACGGTGCGCGCTTGGCCTTGGCCTACGAGGCGATCGGTGAACTCGACGGGATGTACGAGGTAGGCGCCAGGGTGCTGGCCGACGCACGTCCGCTGGGTTCCGCCACCGTGCGCGGCGAACTGCGCGACCTGTCGCGCAACCTCCTGCGACGAAGCGGGCACCGCCCTGCGGCGGAACTGCAGGCGGAGATCAACGTCGCCCTCCACCACCCTCCGTAGCCTCGTGCGGCGCGGGTTTCCTGTTGCCTCCGGCGTTGTCGACCGGCACCTGCTTCTGCCCGATGTCGTGGCCGCCCATCCTGGATTCACCCACCGGTGGGCAGACCTGACGAACGGACCCGATCGGATTCCGTTCCTGGACACGACATCCCAGGAGTACGCCATGGAACCGCACCTGTTGATCATCCTGCTCGCCCTGCTGCTCAGCTGAGCGGCAGCGCCGACCGGCGGGCGGCCCACCGCCGCGTGGACCGCCCGCCGTCCACGTTCCGACCCGACCACAACGCTGTCGCCGCAGACGGCAGACCTACCAGGAGACACGGTGACCACCATGACGGAACGCCCCGCCCCCGATGTCGACGCGGTGGCGGATGAGCTGGTGTTGACGGATCAGCCCGAGGGCGCCGGGTCCGGGTGGTCCACCGAGGCCACGGGACCGCGCAGACCGGAGGTGTGGCGCCGGCTGGGGACGAGGCTGGTGCACTCGTCGCCGTGGTTCGAGGTCCGCGAGGACGCCGTGATCCGGCCCGACGGCAACGAGGACGTCTATCACCACGTCGTCACGAGGGGCTCGGTCACGGTGGTCGCGATGGACGCCGACCGCGTACTGCTCACCCGGCAGTGGATCTACACCCACGGCGGCACCCAGTGGCGGCTGCCGGCGGGCGGAGTCGATCTCGACGACGCCGACCCCGTCGCCGCCGCCGTGCGCGAACTGGCCGAGGAAACGGGACTGCGCGCCACGCGGTGGGAACCGCTCGGCGAGGTGCAGGGCGCCGACAGCCTCACCAACCACGTGGACCGGGTGTTCCTCGCGACCGGGCTGACCGAGGGACGCCCGCACCCCGACCCGGGTGAAGCCGACCTGGAACTGCACTGGCTGCCGTTCGCCGAGGCGATGAACCTGGTGACCACCCGGCGGATCCGCCACGCGGCCAGCGCCTACGGGCTGCTCGTGATGGCTCTTCGCCGGTGCGCACCGGACGGATCCGACCCCGGCCGCCCAATGCCCGCGGTGCCGGCGGAGTGGGAACAGGGGGCCGCGACATGAACACCCCCGCTGACTTCTTCGTCAGCTTCGCCAAGCAGGACATCCGCTGGGCGCGGTGGATCACCGGCATCCTCCAGCGCGCGGGCCACCGGGTGGTCTTCCAGGAGCAGGACATGCTGCCCGGTCACAACGTGGTGCGCCAGATGCAGATCGGCACGGCCGCCGCCCGGACGATCGCGGTCCTGAGCCCCGACTACCTCAAGCGCCCCTACCCGATGTCGGAGTGGGCAGCCGCGTACGTGAAGGACCCCATCGGAGTGGAGCGGAAGCTGATCCCGGTCATGGTGCGGCGGTGCTCGCCGCCCGGCCTGCTCGCTCCCATCGTCCGCATCGACCTCATGGGGCTTGACCAGGACGAGGCCAGACATCGCCTTCTGAGCGGGGTCTCCCCGCGGCGACCGGAGTTCCTGGTCGAGCCACCGTTCCCGGGTGACGCGTGAACCGGTCAGGGGAACAGAGGTCGGCGTGGTGCGCGGCGGCGGGTCGACTCGACCTCCTCCGCGAGTCGTGCACGTGCCTGCGCGCGGTCGAGCCCGACCAGGTCGACGTAGGCGAGGTCGCGCAGCAGCCCGTTCGGTTCGCACGGCGCGACCCGCACCGGCACCAGCGTGCGCCGGAGTCCGAGCGGGTCCGCGCGCCACGCCGCGTGCCACTCGGCGGCGACGGCGGGGTCGTCGAGGTACGCCGGTGAGACCACCGCGATCGTGCGGGCCGAGAGCCGCACTGCCTCGTCGAGCCGGTGGACCCGGTTCGTGCCGGGCAGCGCGTCACGGCTCTCCAGTCGCACCCGCCTGCCCCAGGACTCGACCGCCCACGCGATCCACTCGCCCCATTCCCGGTCGGCCGCCGCGCAGGACACCATGAAGTCCCAGTCCACTCGTGCCACCCCCGACGGCAGACGTTCCGAGGCAATCAGACAACCGGCACACTACTCGCGCAGAGAGGGGACATGACGCCGATGACCGTATACGGAATCGACCTCGGGACCACCTATTCCTGCATAGCCCGGGTGGACGACACCGGGCAACCGAAGATCATCCGCAATTCCATCGGGGAGGAATCGACACCGTCCGTCGTCTTCTTCGAGTCGCCGCACAACGTGGAAGTCGGTCGGGTGGCCAGGAACGCCGCCCTGACCGACCCCCAACTCGTCGTCTCACTGATCAAGCGGGACATCGGCAAACCCGGCATGACACTGGACTTCCACGGCAGCGAACACACCCCGGAATCGATTTCCGCCTTGATACTGCGCGATCTGGTGAAGTCGGTCGAGGGCAGCACCGGCGACCGGGTCGCGGACGTCGTCATCACCGTGCCCGCGTACTTCGGGGTGGCCGAACGGGAGGCGACCCGCCAGGCGGGTGTGATCGCCAACCTGAACGTGGTGAACGTGGTCCCCGAACCGGTCGCCGCCGCCCTCTACTACGGCGTGCTCAACGCGGGTACCGACCGCACGATCCTGGTGTTCGACCTGGGCGGTGGCACGTTCGACACCACGGTGATCAAGCTCAGCGGCGGCGACGTCACGGTCGTCTGCACGGACGGCGACCACGGCTTGGGCGGAGCGGACTGGGACGGCAAGCTCGCCGACCTGTTGGGCGAGCGGTTCACCGAGCAGTACCCGGACTCGGACGCGACGGACAGCGAGGACTTCCTCCAGGAGGTCGGCCTGCTCGCCGAGGACCTGAAGAAGGCGTTGAGCGGCCGCCGGAGCATGCGGCAGACCATCCACTTCAAGGGGCTCAAGGTCACCACCGAGGTCACCAGGGCGGAGTTCGAGGACATCACCGCCGAACTGCTCGACCGCACGATGGACATCACCGAGCGCACCCTCGCGCTGGCCGCCGACCGCGGTGTCACCCACTACGACCAGGTCCTGCTGGTCGGCGGCTCGACCCGCATGCCCGCCGTCGCGGAGGCGTTGCGCACGCGGTTCGGGTTCGACCCGAAGGTGCACGAGCCGGACCTCGCCGTCGCGAAGGGCGCGGCGCTGTTCGCGCTGGTGGAGTCGCTGCGCGTGCGGCTCACCGACGACAGCGAAGTCGACCTCGTCGCCCGGGAACTCGACGTCTCGGCGGAGGCGGTGCGCTCGATGGCGGGTCGGAAGGTGGGCATCGTGACGCCGCGTGCGTTCGGCGTGGCGGTGCTCGACCCGGACGACCCGGACAAGGCGAAGAGGCTGGTCAGCCACCTCCTCGTGGCCAACACGCCGCTGCCGGCGGTGGTCACGAAGCAGTACCTCACGTCGTTTCCGAACCAGCAGGCCATCGACATCGAGATCTGGGAGCAGGCGGGCGCGATCGCCTCCGAGTCGCTGGAGCACAACAACCAGATCGGCGGCGCCCGGATCGACAGGTTGCCGCCGCTGGAGGAGGGCTCCCCGGTCGACGTGACGTTCCGGATGGACGAGAGCGGGATGCTGAACGTGCTGGCCAAGGAGATCCGAACGGGCAAGGAGGCCACCACCGACATCACCATCGGCGACCTGAGCGAGCAGCAGATCAGCGCCGCCCAGGCGATGGTCGCCCGACTGTCGTGACCGCCGTCGTCGTGGGTCAGCGCGCTGAAGGGCTCACGACGGCGGACACGACCGCGACCCCGGAGGGCCGGGACACCAGTCCGCGCACGATCTCCTTGATGGTCGGGCCGACGCGCGTCGCCGGCTTGTCGCCGAACGCCGCCTCGCCGGCCGCGGCCCGGCGCCGCCGCAGCCACAGCAGGTCGGTCAGCTCGGCTGATGCGGCGGCGAGCAGGTCACCGACCCGTGCGGGGTCGGACGGGTCGTCGAGCAGGCCGTCCGCCGCCCGGTAGGCCACCGGCTGCCGCAGTTCGTGCGCGAGCACCGCGGATTCCGCGATGTGCCGCCGGTCGCCGGTGACCAGACCCAGTTCCCGGTACAGGTGCATGGCCATCAACCAGTCGCTCCGGTGCCGGGCGACCGCGAGTCCGGCCTCCAGTCGGCGCACGGCTCTCGCGTCGTCCCCCGATCGCCGGGCCAGTGCGGCGAGCCGGCCTTCGCAGTCCACCAGCAGCGACAGCGCCCCGCAGCGCTGGGCGAGCCTCCTCGCCTCCTCGTAGTGCTCCAGCGCGTCGTCCGGCCAACCCCGCCGCAGGGCACCGTCACCGGCGACGAGCCGCGCCGCCACCACCCACGGCGAGGGAGGCTGGTCCGCCGCCGCCCTGCCCAACCGGGCCGCCGTCTCCACCACGGACGCCGCCGCACCCGACACGTCCAGCACCCAGCACATCGTCACCAGGCACGACAGGACGTCCGTCCGCTGCCCGAGCCGCGTGAACGCGTTGGCCGCGTCGTTCAGCACCGGCGCCGCCTCCCGGTAGCGCCCGACGGCCGCGAGGCACTGGCCGTGCTGCCGCAGCGCCTCGGCGCGCAACTCCGGCGCGGAGATGCCCTCCAGGAGCTCTCGGCTCTCCGCGTTCCACTCGGCGGCGTCGCCCACCTCGCCCTCGCCCAACGCCACGTCGGCCAGGCGGACCAGGCACATCGCTTGCACGAACGGGTCCCCCTCCACCACGTCGAGCGCGTCGTGGAACAACCGGACGGCCTCCTTCGACCGTCCCTTGGCCTGCGCGATCAGTCCCAGGCCGAGCAGGCACACCCCACTACCGCGACGGCTGTGGGCGGCGTTCGCCCGTCGCACGCCCTCTTCGAACATCGTCCACGCGCCGTCGAGGTCGTCGTGGTGCAGGCAGACCTGCGCGAGTTGGCTGACGAAGCCGTGCGCGAGGTCGTCGCCCGCCGTCGCCAAACCCTCGACCAGCACCCGACGGGCTTCGTCCGTGCGCCCGGCATCGGTCAGGACCGCGCCGAGGGTGAGCCGGCAGCTCTCCGCGAGCATCGGGTCCATCGCCGTCGCCAGCCGCAACGACTCCCGCGCCGAGTCGAGGTCGCCGAGGTCGCCCCAGATCAGACCGAGCTGTTGGTGCGCGTACGCCTCGGCCCGCCGGTCCTCGATCTCGGCGGCGAACTGGATGACGTTCTCGTAGGCGGCCCGCGCGTCCTCCAGCTCCCGGGACATGACGTGCTGGTACCCGAGCAGGAGCGTGCACCGCATCAGCAGCGGGACGTCGTCCATCTCCAGGGCGAAGCCCAGCGCCGCCGCGACGTGCTCCTGGGCCTCCTCGAACTCCCGTTGCTCGACCCGCACCTGGCCGAGCTGCAACTCGGCGGCGGCGATGAGCCGGCCCATGTCCACGTCGGCCGCGGCCACCTCCTGGGCCCGGAGGTCGTGCCGGGCGGCGGCCACGTGGTCGCCGCACGCCCGGGCCAGTTCGGCCAGGTCGCGGTGGATCGTCATCGAATCCGTCTCGTCGCCGATCTCGACCGCGACGGAGTGCGCGCCCAGGCTCATCCGTGCCGCGGTGTCGGTGTCGGCGCGGGCCAGGGCCACCTCACCGAGGAGCTGGTAGCACCCGGCGAGCACGATCCTGGCGTCGAGCCGTGCTCCGATCCGGGCGTCGCCCGCGACCGCGATCGCCGACCGGTAGGCGTTCTCGGCGGCGGCGGTCTCGCCGCGCAGCCGGGCGATGGTGCCGAGCTGCTGCAGCCCGGTGGCGACGGCGACGAGGTCACCGGACTCGATCGCGACCCGTTGCGCGGTGTCCTGTTCGGCCTCGGCGAGCGCGTAGTCGCCCCGCCGGAGGGCGATGACCGACATCCGGTGGTGGAACACCCTGGCCCGGGTGTGGTCGTGACCCGCGAGGTCGAGCGTCTCGGTGCACAGCGACCACTCGCGCTCCAGCGCCCCGATGCGGTCCAGCACCGCGCACATCTCGGCGGAGACGGCGAGGGCCTGGTCGTCCTCCTCCGCCCGCCAGCTGTGGTGGCGTGCTTCCTCCAGGTGGGTCAGCCGCACGAACGGATCGGCCTTCCACAGGTCGGCCTGCCAGCGGTGGTACGCCGCCGCCCGGCGGTGGGCGATCAGCAGGCTCGTGGGGTCGGCCCTGGTCGCCATGGCCCGCGCCGTCCACCGGTGCACCAGGTACCGGTCTTCCACCGGGGTCAGCAGGGTGAGGCCGACGAGCCGGTCGCGTGCGGCGGCCAGCCCGTCCCGTTCCGCGGGCACGACCAGCGCGCCGAGGTCCCGGTTCACCTGGGCGTGGGTCTCGCCGTCCAGCGGCAGCTCCGACCGCGATCTGGCCGACCCGGTCCGCTCGGCTTCCGCCAACTCGGCGTAGACCTCGCTCAGGCGCGCCTGGCGGCGCGGGTCCGGTTCGGGTTCGGGCGCGACGATCCAGGCCAGGGCTTGGTGCTCCACCGGCTGCCGGAACACCGACGCCGCCACGAACAGCTCCGCCGCGAGCGGGAACGACCTGGAGACCTCGGCGTACAGCTCGTCGAGCAGCACGTCGGAGGAGATGATCGACACCGTCTCGGCGAGGGCGCGGTCCAGGTCACGACCACCGGCGGGCCACCACTCGTCGGTGGCGCCCTTCCCCGCCAGCAGCAGTGCCCGCTCGATCCGTTCCACGACATCGGGGAAGTGCCTGCCCTTGCCGCGCCTCTGCTCCCGGGTGGCGCCACCGCGGAGCAGGGCGTCCAGGTACTCCAGCGCCCTGGGGTGCCCTCCCAGGGCGTGGTGGGCGCGCAGCCGTGCCTCGGCGGGCAACGAGTCCAACGCGGGCAGGCGGAAGATCAGCTTGCGGGTCTCCGCCTCGGACAGCGGTCCGAGGTGGTGGGCGACGATCCGCCGGGACCGGGTGGGGATCGTCATCCGGGAGGTGACCACGAGGTTCACCCGTCCGCGCAGCTCGAGCCAGGTGTCGAGGAACTCTTGGAGCTGCTGCGGATCGGCGTCCGGTCGGCCGTCGGCCTCCAGCGGGTCGCCCAGCGGGTCGTCCAGCATCAGCACCAGCCGCGCCCGCACCCCCGGCAGGATCCGACCGAGGATCTCGATCTTGGTCCGCCAGGTCTCGGACGCGTCGCGCAGCAGTTCGAGTTCGGGCACCGCCCGCACGCCGAAGTGGGCCTTCACCGTCACGCGGACCGTGTCCACGATCTCGTCGGGTGTGCACACCCCGTGCAGGGCGGCGACCAGGACCCGTTCCTCCTGCCCGAGCAGGTGCACCAACTCCGCGGCGAGGCTGCTCTTGCCCACGCCGCCCATGCCGTGGATCAACGCGCCGGAGCCCGCGCGGAGCTCGCGGAGGAGCTTGCGCAGGTCGACCCGCCGTCCGACGAAGTCACCGATCTCCAGGTCGGTGATGCCACCCGCGAGCGGCCCGCGGACCCGGGGCACGACGTCGTCGGCGAGACCGCGCCCGAACAGCCGGCTGTGCCAGACGCGCAGGTGCAGCGCGGGTACCGACCACTCCGGGAGGTGGTGGTCGGGGTCGGCCGCCCGGTCCGCTTCCAGCCGGCGTCGCACCGACGACATGGCGACCAGCACGTCCGGGTCTTCCTGGGAGGCGAGTTCGCCGTAGACGCGGGACAGGAACTCGGTGGCGTACTCGTCGGTGACCGACGCCGTCATCGCCAACACGGCGGGGACACCGCGGCGGATCAGGCTGTCCGCGAGTCCCGGCAGCTCGTCGGTCGCCTGGCTGGTGGCGCACCCGGCCAGGACCACCAGGGGAACCAGCCGACCGGGGATCACCAGTTCGGCGGTGAGCCGGTCGGCGGTGACCTCGTCCACCCTGCCGTCGGCGGTCTCCAGCACCAGCACACCGGAGCGGGCATGGCAGGAGATGTGCAGGACGTGGAACGACTCCTCGGTGAGGGCCTGCCGGATCGCGTCGACCGAGCCCCAGTTGAGGATGCGCACGTACGCCTGCTCGCGGCGGGCCCGGTCGACCTGGTCGAGGATGCGGGACAGCTCGTGCTCGTAGTCGAGCAGTTCGCCACCGCCCTCGTCCGGGCCCGCGATCACCGCCAGGATCCGCAGCGGCCCGGGCACCTGCGGCAACGCCGTCGGCCCGAGGCCCGCGGTGTGCCGGTACAGGCGCACCGACGGTCGCAGGGCCAACGGCTCGCCGTCGAGCACGAGGCCCTCCCACGGCAGGTTCGCCAGCTCCTGGTCCACCTCCAGGGCGATGTGCGCGGCACGACCGGACGACGCCGACTCCTCGATCCGGGCCGCCAGCGCCACGGCGATCGATCGCGGCAGGAACGCCGCCGTCAGGGCACGGCCGACCGCGGTCACCTGGTCCACGGCAGCGGTCGCGGGCCGCGGCCGGACGTCGGAGCGGAACGTGCGACCGGTCGACGTGCGAGCCTGCTCGGCCGCCCAGAGCTGGTGCGCCAACTGCTGGGTCATGCCGAGGTTGGGTGCCGAGCGGTCCTCGGCCACACCGGTGACCAGCGTCGTCGTGGAACCGGTGATCCGCAGGGTGGTCAGCAGGGGCGTGTGCGGTACGCGCGCCCGGTCGGCCGGCACGACGAGCGAGAGGTCGACGGGACGGTTCCGCCGCACCGACCGCAGTTCCGCGACCAACTCGGCCACGAGCTCGTCGAAGCTCCGCTGGTCCACGACCCGGGCGAAGCTGAACCCGGCCCAGGCTTCCAGCAGCGGCGGCAGCACCACCTCGTCGTCGCGGAGCACCGGGACGAGCCGTTCGAGCCGGCCCGCCGCGGCCCGACCGGCGAGGGCCGCGTACTCGTCGGTCACCCGTCCGTCCCGCGGCGCGCGCTTGCTGACCACGATGATCGCGCTCTCGGCTTCCTGGATCGCCTGGTCGACGCGGTGGGTCTTCGACTGACCCGCGTGCACGTCCCACGAGTGCAGGAACACCTCGAACCCGGCTGCCTCGAGCCCGTGCGCGAGGTATTCCGCGAACACCACGTCCACATCGGCGCAGGAGAGGAAAAGCCGACTCTTCACCACTCGGATCGTGACAGCGGCGAACCCCGACCATAATGGGGGAACACAAGCTGGCAAGTAGTTGTCAACTATGTGGCCAGGATTGCCGGAGCGCCCGGTGCTACAAAACAACCATGCTCCCCGCACCGGGTTCACCCACCGATGGAACGCACGACGACATCGCCGGAGAACAACCCGATCCGGTCGCCGCCGCGTTGGACACGGTGGCTGAGCGGATGGACCGGCTGGAATCCGCGGTGGCCGACTTCCACCGCAGATCCGCGCATCGCGAGGCAATCATCGACCGGCTGCACGACGAGAACCAGACCCTGCGCGCGGGACAGCGCCGTGAATTGCTGGAACCCCTCGTCGCGGACCTCGTGCGGCTGCACGACGGCCTGCTCCGCCAGGCCCGGCACCAAGCGGGTGACCTGCTCACCGGTTTCGCCGACGACGTCGTGCTCACCCTCGACCGCTGCGGGGTCGAGGTGGTGCCCGCGGTGCCCGGTGAGGCGTTCGAGAGCGGGCGGCACGCCGTCGGCGGGCTGCAGCCGTGCGAGGACCCGACGTTGCACAACACCGTGGCCGTGCCGTTGACCGCCGGGCTGCGCGACCGCGAGACGGGACGCATGCGGCGGCCCGCGAAAGCGATCTTCTACCGAGCCGACCAGACGCCCGAGGCGTGACCGGAGCGAGGAACCGCATGGCTACCTATGGGATCGACCTCGGCACAACGTACTCGTGCGTGGCCTACATCGACGACGTCGGGCGACCGGCGATCGCCAAGAACGCCATCGGGGAGGACACCACACCGTCGGTCGTCTTCTTCGAAACCGAGGACAACGTGGTGGTCGGCCGCGGCGCGAAGGACTCCGCGAAGCTCTACCCGGGCCAGGTCGCATCGCTGGTCAAGAGGCAGATGGGCGAACAGGTCACCTTCACCTTCAACGGGGAGGAGCACACCCCGGAGTCGATCTCGGCGCTCATCCTGAAGGAACTCGCGCGCGCCGCGTCCGAGCACACCGGTGAACCGGTGAAGGACGTCGTGATCACCGTGCCCGCGTACTTCGGGCTCACCCAGCGCGAGGCCACCCGCAACGCCGGTGTCATCGCCGGGCTGAACGTGGTCGACATCGTGCCCGAGCCGGTCGCGGCGGCGTTGCACTACCAGGCGATGAACGCGGGCGAGGACAAGACGATCCTCGTCTACGACCTCGGCGGCGGCACCTTCGACACCACCGTGATCCAGCTGACCGGCAACGAGGTCAAGGTGGTCTGCACCGACGGCGACCACCACCTCGGCGGCGCCGACTGGGACGAGCGGATCGCGACCAGGCTGCTCGACGCGTTCACCACCGAGCACCCCGACGTCGACGCGGCCGAGAACGAGGACTTCCTCCAGTTGCTGGACTCCGAGGCCGAAGCGCTCAAGAAGGTCCTGTCCAGCACCGTGTCCCGCAAGAACCGCATCCAGTTCGGGGGCGAGGTGAGCACCGTCGTGCTGACCCGGGCGGAGTTCGAGGAGTCGACGGCCGAACTGCTGCAGCGCACGTTCGACATCACCGCCCGCACCATCGAGGTGGCCAAGGCCAAGGGCGTGGAGGAGTTCGACGAAGTGCTCCTCGTCGGCGGCGCGAGCCGGATGCCGGCGGTCGCCGCCGGACTGCGGAGCAGGTTCGCGTTCGACCCGAAGGTGCACGACCCCGACCTGGCGGTCGCCAAGGGTGCGGCCATGTTCGGCCTCATCCACTCGGTGAAGATCGCCTTGCCCGAGGGGGGCGACGACGGCGGCCAGGGCGTGTCGGACAGCGCGTTGGCCGCCGTCGCCGATCAGCTCGGCATCGAGCCCGAGCACGTGCGCAAGCTGGCCGACCAGGAGGTCGTCACGGTGTCGCCGCGCGCGTTCGGGGTGCGCATGTTCAAGGGCGACAGCGACGTCGAGTTCGTCGACCACCTGGTCGGCGCCAACGACCCGCTGCCCGCCGCACCGCCGAAGAAGCAGTACTACACGCGCTACGAGGCGCAGACCTCGATCCGGATCCAGGTGTGGGAGCAGGCGGGTGCGATCGCCTCCGAGTCGTTGCAGGACAACGACCTGATCGGCGAGGGCGTGATCAGCGAGCTGCCGCCGCTGCGCAAGGGCTCACCGCTGGAGGTGGCGTTCCGGATGGAGCGCAACGGCAGCCTCCAGGTCGAGGCGGTCGAGCTCAGCACCGGCAAGAGCTTGAAGATCGAGCTGATGATCGAGGGGCTCAACGGCGAGCAGGTGGAGCAGGCGCGGGACGCCGTGGCCCGCTACACCGTCGGGGGGTGAGCGTTCATGGCGGACGAGTTCGAGGCCTACCGCACCACCGTGCTCGACACCGCGCGCCGCAACGGCAACCAGCCGCCCACGGACCTGTTCGCCCGGTACAACATGGATCCGCGCGCGGTCGGAACGCCGGAGGAGTTCAGCCGCAGGGTCGGCGCGGTCACCAAGTACTGGCGCGCGCTCAAGCTGAAAAAGCTCTACCGGGCGATCGCGATCGCGCTGTTGGCCGCCCACACCGACCTCGAACGCAAGAACCTGCTGAACCTCGACGCGTTCACCAAGCAGCGCGAGGCGGACCGGGGCAAGGCGCGCGAGCAGCTCGACCGGCGGATCGAGGTGATCGCGGGCTCGTCACCGTGCATCACCCTCACCGGGCTGCGCCGCCTGGTCGCGGCAGTGGACAACGCCTTCTCCGAACAGGAGATCAAGGAGGCGCTGCACGACCGGGGCGTCTCGGTCATCGACCCGCCGTGGGAGCTGCCTCCCGGTCCGGCGACCCCGGCGGCGCGGTCGCTGCGCGCGCCGCTGACCGCGCTCGGGTTCCGGCTGTCACCGGAGGTGGTCCTCGGGACCGAGGCGGTGCGCGCCGGGTTCAAGGTGCGCGACGGGTTCCGGTTGTCCGGCAGTGACAAGACCATCACCGTCGCCGACCTGGAACGCGCCCGCGACGAGCAGACCCGCACCAGCCAGGACGAGCGCAAGACCGCGATGGACAACGTCATCGCGATCCTGATGAACGCGGCCAAGCAGCCGGAGAACGTCCACGGGCTTGTCCTGTGGGAGATCCGGGAGCACCTGCGCCCGGACGTCGAGGCCGGGCTGCCGGTCCGGTTGATCGCCCACTCGGCGACGGAACTCGGCCTCGACGCCACCGAGGCGCTGCACCTCGCCGTCACCCTCGCCGGGGACGGCGTCGGTGGCAGGCGCGATCGCGGCACGGCCCAGTCGGTGGCCGACGCGCTGGCCGCGGGGGAGTTGCGGGAGGCACGCAGGCTGCTGGACGACGTTCCGCCCGACGAGTGCAAGGACCTCCGCGCGCAGCTCGCCGCCGCGCTCACCCGGGTCGCCGAGCTGGTGGCGCAGGCCGACGCGGCGTGGTCCGCCGGACGGACCGAGGACACCGCCTCGCTGCTCGCCGCGGCCGCCGAGGTCGCCCGGGACGACGAGACCCTCCACAGCCGCTTGGCCGAGATCCCACCACCACCGGTGGGCGCGGTGACGGCGGGGATCGACCGGGATCGCGTGGTCGTGCGCTGGGACCCGAGCCCCGCGCGCACCGGCTCGGTCCGCTACCGCGTCGTGCGCACCGACGGCGGCCCGGCGGTGTCCAGCGCGGCCGGCGTGGTGGTCGAGGAGACGTCGGCGAACGAGGCGGTCGACTCGTCCGTGCCGGCCGCCGACCCGGTGCACTACACGGTGTTCGCGTCGCGGGGTGGCACGTGGTCGACCGGCAGCGCGGCCGACGCGGTGGAGTCGCTGCCCGCGGTGGAGGACGTCGTGCTGACCTCCGACGAGCGGTCCGTGACGGCCTCGTGGCGGGCCCACCCGTCGGCGACGGCGGTCACCGTGACCCGGACGAGCCGGTCCGCACCGAACGCGCCGCCGCGGCAGGTGCCGGTTCGCGCCGACGGCGGGTCGTCGTTCACCGACACCGACGTGCGCGGTGGCGAGACGTACGACTACGCGTTCCGCGCGGTGTACCTGACCAGGTCGGGTGCCAAGCGCGAGTCCGAACCGGTGGTGGCCGCGGCGAGCCCGACCGCCCGGCCCGTCGCGGTCACCGACCTGGTGCAGGAGGTGGTCCAGGTGAACGGGGCGGCGGTGCTGCGGCTGACCTGGCGGCCTCCGCCGTCGGGTGCGGTGGAGATCCGCTCGTCGGTCGATCGCCCGACGTGGGAGGTCGGCTCGCTGGTCAGCCGCCGGGCGCTGACCACGTTCGGGCAGCCGGTGGGCGGCGTCGTCCGAACCGGTGCGGACGGCCGTGCGGTGCTCGAAACCCCGGTGCGGCACGGCCGGATGACGCTCACCGCCGTGACGCTGGCGGGCGACCACGCCGCGATCGGCGGCACGGTCTCCGTCACGCTGGTCGACGCGGTGACCGGGGTGCGGGCCGACCGGCTGGACGACGTGGTGCGGCTGCGCTGGGCGTGGCCGCGAGGCGCGCACCTGGTGCGGGTCAAGTGGTGGCCGGACGACGGCGTCGACCCGCCGGTCCACGTGGAGCAGTCGGAGGTCACCGCTCGGGCGCACAGCAGTTCGGGCGGCGCCGAACTCCGGGTCGGGCCGAGCGCCACCGTCCTGGCGGTCCAGGCGGTGACCCGCACCAGGGGTGAGGAGAGCACGTCCCCGGTCGTGCTGACCCGGGTGCCCGGCAGGCCCACCAGCGTCGGCTACCACGTGCGACTGGCCGGTCTGCCCGGCAGGCGCAGGATCGACCTCACGCTCACCAGCGACCGGCAGTGCCGGCTGCCGGCGATCGTCGTGGTGCACCGCGAGGACGGCATCATGCCGCTGCGCCCCGATCGCGGCCGCGTCGTGGCGAAGTTCCCGTCACGCAACCTGGCGCCGGGTCGACCGGTGTCCCTGGTCCTGCCGGTGCGGGTGAGCCCGCTGTCCGGGCTGGCCTGTTTCGTCGACCCGAACTCGACCCACGCTGACGAGGTGACCCTTGTTCCCGGCAATCCTGGGTAGTCGA
This sequence comes from Saccharothrix sp. CB00851, assembly GCF_001905065.1. Classification (NCBI taxonomy): domain Bacteria; kingdom Bacillati; phylum Actinomycetota; class Actinomycetes; order Pseudonocardiales; family Pseudonocardiaceae; genus Saccharothrix; species Saccharothrix sp. CB00851. The sequence continues at coordinate 139,542 of NZ_LWLC01000024.1, read as the reverse complement.
CTGCACTGCCCGTACTGCTACCGGCCGTTCCGGCAGAAGGAGATCCGGTTCCGCTGCTCGGGACGCACCGGCAAGCGCGCGAAGTGCGCCACCGCCCTGGACCGGACACTGGCCGACCAGCTGGGCGACCGCACCCCGCAGCTGCCCGTGTTCGACGCGGACAGCCGCAAGTCGACGGCCGTCCACCCGCCGTGCGGTGCCGAGACGCACTACCGGGTCTGCCCGCACTGCCACAGCCAACTGCCCGTCCACTTCGGGCAGTCGGACAGCAAGATGATCGCGCTCGTCGGCGCGAAGAACAGCGGCAAGACGATCTACATGACGGTGCTGCTGCACGAGCTCATGAACAACGTGGGGGAGCGCTTCAGCGCGGCGGTGCTCGGCGCGGACGAGGAGACCCGGAAGAAGTTCCAGCTGGACTACGAGCAGCGGCTCTACCAGGACCACGAGTTGTTCGGGACGACCAAGACGCTCGGTGCGCAGCGGGGCGGACGCAGGCCGCTGGTCTTCTCGTTCACCACCCCCGACGGTGGGCGCAAGGTGCGGCGGTCGCTGCTGTCGTTCTTCGACACCGCGGGCGAGGACATGGTGTCCGAGCACAGCGTTGACCAGAACGTCCGCTACCTCACCAGCGCCGACGGCATCATCCTGCTGTTCGACCCGCTGCAGCTGCGGGAGGCGCGCATCCACGCGGACGCCGACGCCCTGCTGCCGGAGATCGCCGACTCACCCGCGACGGTGCTCACCAACATCGTCGAGCAGTTGCACGGCAGGCTGGGGGTGAAGGCGAACCGGCGCATCGGAACGCCGCTGGCGGTCGTGTTCACGAAGATGGATGCGCTGGAGGGCTACCTGCCGCCGGAGAGCCCGCTGCGCCGCGTGCCGCCGAGCACGGCGAGCTTCAACGAATCGGACAGCTTGGCGGTGCACCGGCACATGCGCGCGTTGCTCGACGATTGGGCCGGGCACAACCTCGACGAGGCGCTGTCGGCCAACTTCGCCAAGTACCGCATGTTCGGCGTGACCGCACTGGGCGAGAGCCCGCGGCTGGAGGGAGGCACCAGGCAGCGGGTGTCGGAGCGGGGTGTGCAGCCGCGCCGGGTCGAGGACCCGTTCCTGTGGCTGATGAGCGAGTTCGGAGCCGTCCCGAAGAGCACCAAGCCGGCCGGGGAGTGACATGGGGTTCAGCCAGCTCTACTACACGTCGTGCGAGCGGGGGCTGTCCGGCCACGCCGGCTACCAGTTCAACGCGGCAACCCCCGGCGTGGCGCAGGAGGTGATGGCCGAAGTCGAGGCGATGACGGCGTACGACCCACCGCGCTCGATCGCCTACGACTCGGATGCCGCGCAGATCGCCCGGTCGCCGGTGAACCTGTGCTACCTGCCCGGAGCACCTGGTGTCCTGGCGAACGTGGTGTTCGTCGGCAACGACTACTCGCGGAGGTTCGGCAACTACTTCGCGCACGCCCTGGTCTCCGACGACGTGCGGCGCGACTTGGCCGGCGTGTTGCCCATCGAACTGTGGGGTGCGGGGCTGTGGACTCGGCAGCCCGCCGACGACCCGGTGCTGCCGACGGTCGAGCGACCGCACGCGGGCGACCTCGACCGACACCTCGTGGCGGACTTCCTCGCCGCTCATCGGGGTGCGCGCCACCTGCCGGCCCTGCTGACGGCGGTGGACCGGGCGCTCGTCGACCCGACGCGCAGGGTGGTGATCGTCGAGCGGGACGCGGAGTCCGTCGCCCGCTGGATCGCCGCCGTGTCGTACCTGATGCCGGCGGACGTGGTGTCGCGGATGTCGTTCGCGACCTACGAGCACGAGCCGCGCTACAGCCGGATGCACGTCGTCGGCACGGTGGCGGAGACGGCGGTGGACCGGTCCGCGTTCGACGCCTACCACCTGTTCGACCTCCTCGCGGACGAGGTCAGCCCGGTCGAGCCGCACCCGCTGGCCGAACTGCTGGTCTACGTCGGCGTGGAGTCCGCACCCGAGCTGTGGCACCAGGTCGACGCGCTCGCCGACGGCTCGGAGACCGGGCTGGACGGGTGGCACGCGGTCGTCCTGGCGTCGATGGGCGCGGACGGTGCGGACGCCGACCTCGTGGCGCGGTGGCTGAGCCGGCACGCCCACCGCCTCGGTGCCGCCACGGTGGCGCGGATCGGGTTCGAACTCGATGTGCGCGCCTGCCCGCCGGACCTGCTGTCCGAGCTCGCCGAGGTGACCCGGGCCGTGGGCGCGCACGAGTTCGCCGCGTGGGTGGAGGAGGCGTGGGTCGAGGTTTTCCTCGACGGTGACCTGGGTGGTCCGGGGTTCGTGCTGCGCGCACCCACGGCACGGGAGCGAGCCGCCGCCCTGGTCACCGAACGGCTGAAGGACGCGTCACCACCGAAGGCGGCCCGCCTGCTGGACTGGGCGAGGCAGTGCGGGATCGAGACCGACGACCAGCTCCTGCGGCGCGTCGGCGCGGAGACGTTCGGGCCCGCCTTGCTCGCCGAGCCGTTCGACGAGCGGTTGGCGACGGCGCTGCGCGAGTGGCCGGGGATGCGGCCGGGTGTGGTGGCGCACCTGGTGGCGCACGGCGACCTCGGGCGGCTGGCCGCGGTGCTGCGGTCCACCGCCGCCGAACTGCTCGGCCTGCGCGGCCATCCGGCGATGTCCGGTGCGGCGACGGTCGCGGACGCGCGGCTCGGGACCATTCCCCGCACGCTCGCCCTGGTGCGGGTGAGCACCGGCGCGGCGGTCGACGAAGCCCTGTTGGTCGAGCTCTGGCCGGACCGGGAGTGGGACCACGACGAGGCCTCGCTCCTGCTGCGGGACCTCGAGCCGGAGTCCGTGTGCGTGCCGCCGCTGCTGGACAGGTTCGACGCCGCGCTCCGGGCCGAGCCCACCGACGGTGAGGTGTTCGACCTGCTGTGCGCGCAGGTGCGCGAACACCCGGTGATCGACGTGCTGCCGGCCGCGACCCGCACCCGCGTGCACGACCGGTTCCGCATGGTCACCCTGGTCGACGGCGTTCTGGGCGCCGAAGGTCGGGACGCGTTCGAACGGGCGCTGCCCGCCCTCGTCCGGAGCTACGGCAGCTCCGGGCAGCAGCGCCGCGCCACCATCCTGACGATGCTCCTCGACCGCTTGGCGACCGTCGACGTCCCTCGCCGTGCGCTGCTCGTGGCGAAGCTGGACGACCTCCGTGCGGTGTACGTGGGCGACGCGGTGGCGTCGCTCGGCCAGGAGCCCGACCCGCTGCTGGCGGCCGACCTGCTCCACCTGTCGTGGCAGCTGCGCAAGCTCAGCGCCAAGAACGTGGCGCACGCCAACGTCGCGCTGAAGCAGGTGCAGGATGCGACGCTCACCGCGATCAGGAAGTGGCGGCGCCGCCGGGTGCGGGTCGTCATAGCGCTCCTGCGCGACCGGGGACTGAAGGACGCTGCCGAGTGGTTCGGCAGCTGGGCCGACCACGAGACCGGGAACCGGATCGGACGGTTCATCCGCAAGCGACTGCCTTCGAAGGAGACGACGAAATGACCGTCGGGTTCTTCACCCTGGTGGCGTTCTGCGCGCTGGTCCTCGTGCTGGTGCCCGGCGCCCGGTTCGCCTTGGTACTCGTCTGGCACTACGGCAAGGCCGTGGCGATCGGCTACGGCCTCGGGAAGTCGCCCAACGCGCGCCAGGTGAAGTCGCCGGAGGGCAAGCGGACGGCGGACGCCGAGCCCGCCTGGGAGTTCTACCTCATGGGCCAGGCGTGGCGCGATGTCCAGCACGTGCACTCGGCGGGTGCGAAAAGCCTGTGGGCGGCGGTCGTCGAGCGGTCGAAGGTGTTGCGCGAGCGGCACTTCGTGCACCCCGACGAGGCGCACGCCAAGGCGAACCCGAGGTGGCGTGGTGTCATCGGGTACTTCGGTGTGGGTGTCGGGCTGGTCCTGGCGGTACCGGTTCTGCTCCTCGCCTCGGTGTCGGCTGTCTCCGTGCTCGGTGTGCTGCTGCTGGTCAGCCTCGGCACGCTGTACGTGTTGCGCGCCGTGGACACGGTTGTCCTGCGCGTGCGGGGCATCCGGATGACGTGCAACACCTGTGGTCTGCGGGTGACGTTCGCGCTGTACGGCTGCCCGGGGTGCAAGACCCTGCACGGCAACGTCCGGCCCGGCCGGTACGGGATGCTGTACCGACGGTGCAGGTGCGGCATGACGTTCCCCTCGCTCATGGTGCTCACCGCACTGGTCCGCAGACCCGGCCGCAAGCCGACCCTGTGGTGCCCGCACAGCGACACCCCGCACCAGCTCTCGGACGACTCCGGTTCGACACCGGAGATAGTCCTGCCGGTGTTCGGCGCGACGAGCGCGGGCAAGAGCCAGCTGATCACGGTGTTCATCATCGCGCTCGAAGCGATCGCCACGCGCTCGAGCGGGAAGTTCGCGTACGCCGACCAGTCGACGCGGGACCGTGCCACCAACGCCCGGCTGACCCTGGAGACCAAGGGGGAACCGGGCAAGACGAAGGCCGTGAACAGGGACGGCGGTGTGGTCGCGCCCGCCTACTCGCTGCGCGTGAAGCCGCGGCGCGGGCAGGGCAAGCTGGTGCACGTGTTCGACGCCGCCGGTGAGATCTTCGACGGGGTGCGGCAGGTGCAGGAGCTCGAGTACTTCAAGATCGCGCGAACGTTCGTCTTCGTCATCGACCCGATGTCGATCAAAGCCGTGTGGGAGACGTTCGAGGAGCGGAGGAAGGAGGAGCTCAAGGACCGCCGTGCCCAGCCCGAGCCGTTCGCGACGTTCAACGACACCGTGTCGACCATGACCTCCATGGGCATCGACATGCGCAAGGTCCACCTCGCGGTGGCGGTCAGCAAGGCCGACTTGATCCGGCACCTGCTCGATGACGTCGACACGGAGGACCCGGTGGCGATCAGGGCATGGCTGGAGACGCTCGAGCAGGGCAACCTCACCCGGGCGATGGACCTCAACTTCAAGGAGGTCTCGTACTTCCTGACGTCCGCGCTGCCCGACGGGAACCACGAGGCGCACCACAGCGTGGAGAAGTTCACCGAGAAGACGCTCGCCGAGGAAGGGCTGCGCCTCTAGGCCTGTTTCACAAGTCCGTCGAGACTGGTGAAACAGGCCCTGACCGAGAAAGGTACCGCCGTGCAACAACTCCCTTACCGCCGCTGGCGGGTCGGCGCGTTCACCGTGTCCGTCACGCTGGGCGCGCTGGTCGTGCTGGTGATCGTGCTGGCGGTCGTGTCGGTGCTGGTCGGCGTCGTGACCGAGTCGGCCCTTCCGACGACCTGACGCGTCAGGGCTTTCGCCGGGTCACGGCGAAGTGGGCCGCGGTGCCGAAGAGGAGGCCCCAGAAGGCCGAGCCGATGCCGAACAGGGTCACGCCGGACGCGGTCACGAGGAAGGCGATGAGGGCGCCTTCGCGGTGCGAGTTGAGCGAGGTCGTGTCGGTGATGGCCGTGCCGAGCGAGCCCAGGAGTGCGACGCCGGCCACGGCGGCGATCAGTGGGGCGGGCAAGGTGAGGAAGACGCTCAGCAGGGTGGCCCCGAAGGCGCCCACCACCAGGTAGAACACGCCGCACGCCACGGCCGCCGGGTAGCGGCGGCGGGGATCGGGGTGGGCTTCCTCGCCGGTGCAGATGGCGGCGGTGATGGCGGCCAGGTTGATGGCGTGCGAGCCGAACGGGGCCAGCAGGGTGGAGGCGATGCCCGTGGTGCCGATGAGGAGGCGGTCGGGGGTGGGGTAGCCCGAGGTCCGGAGCACGCCCAGGCCCGGTGCGTTCTGGGAGGCCAGCGTCACCACCAGCAGCGGGATGCCGATGCCGATCGCGGACGCCGCGGTGAACTGCGGTGTGGTCCACTCCGGGCGCGCCCACTCCAGCGAGACCGACGACAGGCGGGTTCCGGTGGCCAGTGCCGCCGGCACGCCGAGGGCCAGGGCGCCCAGGACGGCGTACCGGGCGCTGAAGCGCTTGACCACCAGGTAGCCGACGATGACCGCGCCGACGACCAGTGGCGCGACGCCGAGGTTGCGGAAGGCGTCCACGCCGAAGGCGAACAGGATGCCCGCCAGCACACCGGACACGATCGGTGCCGGGATGACGGCCATGATCCTGCCGAACAGCCCGGAGAAGCCGACCGCCGCCGTCGCGATCCCCGCCAGCACGAACGCGCCGATCGCGGCGCCGTACGGGTGGTCGTCCAAAGTGGACACCAGAAGGGCGGCGCCCGGTGTGGAGAACGCCGTCACCACCGGTGTCCTGGTCCACAGGCTCAGCAGCACGCACGTCAACCCGCTGCCGATCGACACCGCCCACACCCACGACGTGGTCTGGCCCGGGGTGAGGTGACCGGCCTTGGCGGCGGCCAGGACGATCACCATCGGCCCCGAGTACGACACGACGACCGCGAGCAGACCGGCCACGACCGAGGGCAGCGACACGTCCCGCAGGAAGTGCCGCCGCCCCCGGTCGCTGGAGACCTCCGCGCTCATGCCGCGGTCGGCTCGGCCACCGGCTCCGGCATCTCGCGCAGCCTGCTGACCGGCGAGATGATCAGGCCGACGACCACGAACGCGGACCCGATCGCCGCCACGACCAGCGCGTTGCGCGCGCCGATGGCGTCGGCGAGCAGGCCCGCGACCAACCCGCCGAGCGCGCCGCCGCCGAACAGCAGCGTGCGGAACGACGCCGTCATGCGGCCCATCATCGACTGCGGTGTCAACGTCTGCCGCACCGACACGATGATCACACCCGCGATGCCCAGCCCCAGGTACGTGGTGAAGAACGAGGCGATGAACATGCCGATCATCACCGGCGTCGGCCCGCCCGCCAGCACGATCAGCAGCGGCCCGAGGAGCAGGCCGCTCTGGGCGATGAAGTACGTCGGGCCGATGGGGAACCGCCCGACGACCCGCCGGGACACGATGGCCCCGATCAGGCCACCGACCGACGCCGTGCCGAAGATCAGGCCCAACGTCGTGGAGTCGAGCCCGAGCGTGCGGGTGCCGTAAAGCAGGAACATGGTCCAGGTGGTGATCATCGAGAAGTTGCAGCAGAACCCGATGATGGCCAGCCACCGCAGCAGCGGCTTGCCGAACACCCAGACCACGCCCTCCTTCAGCTCGCGCAACGCGTGCCGCTGCTCCGGCCTGGGCGGCTTGGGCTCCTCGGTGCGGATCAGCAGCAGCGAGACGACCGACACGAGGTACGTGCCGGTCTGCACGGCCAGTGCGACGGGCGCGGTCAGCCACGCCACGACCAGGCCGGCGATACCGGGACCCGCGACGTCCGCCGTGGACGAGCTGATGCCCATCTTGGCGCTCGCCTCGACGTAGTGCTCCGGCTTCTTCACCAGCGTCGGCACGTACGACATCCAGCTGAGGTCGAACAGCACCGAAGCCACGCCGATGAAGCACGCGATGACCAGCAGCGCCGGGATGGACAGCAGGTCCAGCACGTACAGCAGCGGGATGAGGCCGATCAGCACCATCCGGGCGATGTTCGTCCACAGCATCACCTGCCGCCGGCGCACCCGATCCACCCAGATCCCGAGCAGCAGCGCCAGCCCCAGGTAAGGGGCGAGCTGGACGAACCGCAGCACGCCGACCTGGGTGTCGGTGGCGTTCAGCGCGGTGATGGCGGTCAGCGGCAGGGCCAGGATGGTGACCTGGGTGCCGAGCAGCGAGACCGTCTCGCCGACCCAGAACTTCAGGAAGTCCCCGTTGTGCCAGAGGCTCTTCTCTTTTTTCGCGGGTTCGGCGGTCTGGTGCTCGGGATCGGTGATGGACACGGACGTCTTCCTAGTCGCCGAGGTGCTTGCGGACGAGCCGGGCCAGCTCAGCGAGGGCGTCACCGGTCCAGATCGAGTGGTGGGTGCTGTCGGGGACGGTGTGCTCGACCAGGTCGGGCAGCAGCCGTCCCCAGCGCATGTCCTCGGCGGGGGAGCGCTCCGCCAGGACGTGCACGGACGGTCCGGTGTGCGTGCCGGTGACCTCGATGGAGTAGAACGCCTCCAGCAGCGCGTGGAACACCGCGTACTGGTCGCCGAGCACGTAGGCGTCGATCTCCTCGGGCAGGATGCCCGCCGCCTCGACCTGCTCGAACACCGTCTCCGGGTCCGGGTCCTCCGGCCAGCCCGCGGCGAGCTCGTCCAGGCCGGGCGGCGACTGGTCCGAGCTGCCCGCCATGTCGCGGATGTACCGCACCAGGGTCTCCCGCTCGGGCGGGAGGTCCATCACGATCGGCATGCCCGCGTCCACCAGGAACAGCAGCTCCACGTCCGAGCCCAGCCGCTTCGCCATCTCGAACGCCACCAGCCCGCCGAGGGACCAGCCCAGGAGCCGGTACGGCCCCTCGGGCTGGAACTCGCGCAGGATCTCGACGTACTCCTCGGCGAGGGCGGGCAACGACGGCACCGGGGTGCGGTCGTTGTCGAACCCCGGTGCCTCGAAGCCGTAGACCGGTCGGTCGCCGAGCAGGCGGGAGAGCCCGGAGTACGCGTACGCCGAGCCCGACACCGCGTGCACGCAGAACAGCGGCGGCAGGTCGCCGCCGGTGTTCAGCGGCACGATCCGCTCCAGGTCAGCCATTCGCCTTCGCCTTCACCATCTCGTCCACGGTCTGCGCGATGGCGCCCACGGTCGCGTTGCCGTACAGCAGCCGGACGGTGATGCGGATCTTGAACGTCTTGTTGATCCGGCTCGCCAGCCGCAGGGCCTGCAACGAGTTGCCGCCGGTGTCGAAGATGCTGTCGTTGACGCCGATCCGCTCGACGCCGAGCACCTCGGCGAAGCACCTGGCCACCTCGATCTCGGTCGGGGTGGTCGGTGCGGCGAAGTCGCGGTCGGTGTCCTCGACCGGGTCCGGCAGCGCGTTGCGGTTGATCTTCCAACCGTCGTTGTTCATCGGGAACTTGTCCAGGGCGACCCACGCCGTCGGCACCATGTAGTCCGGCAGCGACTCGGCCAGGTGCTCGCGCAGCGCCTCCACCGACGGCGGCTCGGCGACCGACGTGTAGTAGCCGACGAGGCGGTTCTCGCCGCGCTTGTCCGGCCGCATGAGCACGACGGCCCGCAGCACGCCCGGGTGCGCCTGCAACGCCGTCTCGATCTCGCCGAGCTCGATGCGCAGGCCGCGCAGCTTCACCTGGTTGTCGATGCGGCCGAGGAACTCGATCTGGCCGTCCTCGCTCCACCGCACCAGGTCACCGCTGCGGTAGACCTTGCTGCTCGGGTCGAACGGGTCGGTGATGAACTTCTCGGCGGTCATCTCCGGCTGGTTGAGGTAGCCGCGCGCCAGGCCGCCCTCGGCGCCGCCGATCAGCAGCTCGCCGTTGACGCCCTTGGGCACCAGGTTGTCGAACCGGTCGACGATGTAGACCTGCCGGTTGAGCTGGGGACGGCCGATGGGCGGCGGCGTCTTCCACTCCTTCTGCTCGACGTGGTACTCGGTCTGGCCGATCGCGCACTCGGTCGGGCCGTACAGGTTGAGGTACTTGCGGCCGGGCAGGTTCCACTTGTTGACCAGCTCGGGCGGCAGGACTTCCGCGCCGCCCATGACGTACTTCAGGTCCGGGTACGGCTCGGGTTCCATCACCGACTGCATGGCGGGCGGCAGACCGGCGTAGGTGACCTTCTGCTCGCGCAGCAGCGCGGTCAGCGCCTCCGGCGACTGGGCGTCGTCCGGCGAGACGGCCACCACCCGGCCGCCGACCAGGAACGCCGTCCAGATCTCACCCTGCGACATGTCGAAGTTCAGCGCGGGCAGCTGCAGCAGCCGGTCCTGCGGGCCGAAGTCGAACGTCCGCTTGTACGCCTCGCAGAAGAACGACACCGCGCGGTGCGCGATCATGACGCCCTTCGGCGTGCCGGTCGAGCCCGAGGTGTACAGCACGTAGGCCAGCGACTCGCGGGTCGTCCACTCCTCCAGCGGCGCCGAGGCGTCGATCTCCTCGATCGTCGGCCAGTCGGTGTCGATGAGCACGGTGGCCCACTCGCCGCCCTCGGGCAGCACGGACGCCAGCGGCGACCGGCTGATCACGACCGGTGCCCCGGTGTCGCGGATCATGAAGTCGAGGCGGTTGGTCGGCACCTTCGGGTCCATCATCGCGAACGCGCCACCGGCCTTGAGCACGCCGAGCATCGCCACGTAGGCGTCCAGGTCGCGGTCGATGACCACGGCCACCACGCGTTCGTGCGTCACGCCCAGCCCGCGCAGGTGCCGCGCCAGCAGGTCACCGCGCCGGTTCAGCTCGCCGTAGGTCATCTCCACGCCCCGGCACACCACCGCGACCGCGTCCGGCGTGGCGGCGGCGACCTGCTCGAACGCCACGTGCAGCGGCAGCTCCGAGTACTCGGCCTCCTCACCGTGGCCCAGCGCCAGCAGCTCGGCCCGCTCGGCCTCCGTCACCACGGGCAGCTGCGACAGCGTCAGCGACGAGTCGCGCGCCGCGGCCGTCACGACCGTGCCGATGTGGTCCAGCAGCGCCTCGATCCGCCACTGGTCGAACAGGTCCGTCGAGTACTCGACGACCGCGCGCAGCGAGTCGCCGGACTCCACGAAGTCGATCGCCATGTCGAACCGCGACCCGGTGGACGCCAGCGAGATCGGCTCGGCGGTGATGCCGGGCAGGTCGATCGCACCACCCGAGTTCGCGTCGCCCAGCAGCTGCATCGACACCTGGAACAGCGGGTTGCGGCCCGGGACGCGCACCGGCTGCACCCGGTCCACGATCAGGTGGAACGGCACTTCCTGGTGCTCGTACAGGTCGAAGTTGGCCTCCATGGTGCGCTGGAGCAGCTCGGCGAACGTCGGGTCGCCCGACACGTCCGACCGCAGCACCACCATGTTCACGAACAGGCCGACGACGTCCTCGGCGTCCGGGTCGACGCGGCCGAGCATCGGCACGCCGATCGGGATGTCCTCCTGGCCGCTGTAGCGGCTGAGCACCACGTTCAGCGCGGACACCAGCACCATGTACAGCGACACGCCGTGCTCTTCGGCCAGCGCGCGGGCCGAGACCAGCAGCTCGTCCGGCAGGTGCTTGGTGATCGAGTCGGCCCACTTGGTCGGCGCGGGCGGTCGCGGGCGGTCGGTGGGGAACTCCAGCGTCGGGAGGTCCTTGAGCTTGTCCTCCCAGAACGCGAGCTCTTCTTCCAGGGTCTCGCCCTGCATGGTCTCGCGCTGCACCCGTGCGGCCTGCGTGTACAGCGAGCCCGGCGTGGCGAACTCGGGCTCACGGCCCTCGATGAACGCCCGGTAGGCGATGGCCAGCTCCGAGTTCACGATCCCGGACGACCAGCCGTCGGTGATGATGTGGTGCAGGTTCTGCAGCAGCACGTGGTCGTCCGGCGCGAACGCCAGCACCCGGTACCGGTACAGCGGGCCCTTCTCCAGGTCGAACGGGCTGGTGGACAGCTCCCGCAGCGCCTCGGCGATCACCTCGTCCCGCGCGGCCTCGTCCAGCCCCGGTCGCTCCACCACCTCCAGCGCCACCTCCGACGGCGGCGCCACGACCTGGTACGGCGTGCCCTCGGAGTTGTGGATGGTGACGCGTAACGCCTCGTGGCGCTCGACCACGAGGTTCAGGCACCGGTGCAGCACCGGCACGTCCAGCGGTCCTCGCAGCCGGGCCGCGAGCAGGATGTTGTAGGTCGTCAGCCCGGGTGTGAGCTGGTCGAGGAACCAGAGCTGCTCCTGGCCGAACGACAGCGGCGACCGGGTTTCGGCGTGCGTGGACGTGGACGTGGTCATGTCGGGTACTTCTCTCCTTGCAGGTTCATGCGGCGTGCGCCGTGCCGCGCCCGGGGTCGGACGCGGCACGGGCCTTACAGGCAGTCGCCGGGTGGCTACGATCTTGCCCGAACTTGCCACCGCCGCGGGAGCCGAACGGGTGGTTCAGCCCCGCCGTGGGGTGACGAACGTGTCGTTGATCACGTAACCGTCCAAGCCGTGCTTCTCGCCGTACGCGATCAGGTCGCTCGTGCGGTTGATGAAGCCGCGGCCGTTGTTGTTCAGCGACGTGTTGCACAGGACGCTGAAGCCGGTGAGGTCGCGGAACGCTTCCAGCAGGTCGACGATGTGCGGGTTGCGCTCGCGGGTCACGGTCTGGGTGCGGGCGCTGCCGTCGACGTGCGTGATGGCCTTGAGCCGGTCCGTCGTCACCCGGTTGAAGTACAACATGTACGGGTCGACCACCGAGCCCGCGAACCACTTGTGCGCGTCTTCCTCCAGCGCGATCGGCGCGATCGGCCGGTAGCCCTCGCGGCGCTTGATGGTGTTCAGGCGGACCGTCGTCTCCTCGGTGAACGGCGCCGCGAGGATCGAGCGGTTGCCCAGCGCGCGGGGACCCATCTCGTAGCGGCCGCGGGCCCAGCCGATGATGTTGCCCTGCTCGATGTAACGCGCCACGTCGGCGTGCACCAGCGGGCGGACCTCGTACTTCGCCGCGTCGGGCGCGACGTCCTCCACGAAGTCCTCGCCCGCGTACACCGACCACTCGATGGTGGCGTCACCGGTGTAGTGCCACTGGGCGTCGATGCCGGTGCCCAGGGCCGAGCCGCTGTCGTTCGGGCACGGCGGCACGAACACCGACTCGAACAGGCCGCTCTCCCGCCACTGGGCGTTCCAGTCGCAGTTCAGGCCGCAGCCGCCGGAGATGAGCAGCGGCAGACCCTCCTTCATGTGCTCGGCCGCGTAGTCGTAGAACAGGTTGAAGATCGCCTGCGAGTGCTTCGCCGCGGTGTTGCGGTACTCCTGCGAGTCGACGCCCTTGTTGTAGATGTGCGACCAGGACATCTTGTCCTTGGACAGGTTCAGGATGATCTGCTCCTGCCGGAGGATGAACTCGATGGTCTCCTTCTCCTCGGCCGTCATCGGGCCGTCCTCGGCGAAGCCGGTCAGCGCCATCTGCTTGCCCGCGTCGTTGTAGCGGAACAGGCCCGTGCCCACCGGGAAGCCGGGGTCGGCCAGGGCGAACAGGTAGGCGTACTTGTTGCCCGGGTCGGCCAGCACGTGCTTGAGGTGGGTGGCGTTGCCCTTCTCGTCGACCCGGTAGAAGTCGCCGATGCTGCCTTCCCACACCAGCGAGTAGTACGCCTGGCCGGTGCGGCGCGGTGCCATGCCCAGCGACGTGTAGATGTGGGAGCGCTCGTGGGTGGAGGAGAAGTAGCGCACCTTCTTGCCGAAGAACGTGCCCTCCTCGTCCTGGATCGACCCCGGCCCGACGCCGAAGTAACCGGCGCGGGTCTGCGGCTCGATCGAGTGCAGGCCCTTGACCCAGCCGCCGAGGGCGACCACGTCGGGCGCCCGGTCGAGCATCCCGGCGGCCCGCGCGATCACCTCGCCGGTCAGCCGGTCGTAGCGCGGGTAGTTGTCCTTCTCCGCTTCCAGCGCGAACAGCAGCTTGCCGTCCTCGATGGCCGTGATGCCGCCGTCGTGACCCTCTTTGAGCGATAAGATCAGCATGGTTCGTGTGTCACTTTCTCGTTGCGGTTCGTGAGGGCAGTGGCCGTGCCCGGCGGGCTTCGTGGCCACGGATTCAGGACAGGTGACGCGTCAGCGGCTCCTGTCGGCACGGAGGGCGGGGCCCAGTACCCGGTCGAGGTCGGTGAGCGCGCGGGACCACACGCCCGGCGACGGCACGTAGTGGTTGTAGTAGCTGGCCCCTTCGGCGGGCGGGCCGAACACGGCGACGGCGGACCGCGGCGCACCGCCGCGCGGGATCACGAAGCCGTCCCGGTCCAGCACCAGGCGCGCGGACCGGTCCGGGCCGGTCTCCGCCCACGACCGCAGCGCCACGCCCACGGGGTCGAGGCGGCCGTCCGGCGACGGCCAGGTCAGGTTGGCGCGCACCACGTGGTCCACCTCGACGGTGCGCGGCTCGGCGAGCCCGGTCGAGCTGAGCGCCCACCGCCCGCCGAGGCGCTCCAACCGGGGCCGCGGACCGGGTCCCAGGGCGACCACACCGGCCTTCACCAGCGCGAACAGCTCCTGGATCCGTTCCTTCTGCGGACCGATCACCACCCGGTTGACCAGCGGCACGTACTCGTCCATGAAGTACCGGTGCGAGTCCTCGGTGAGACCGGGCGGGTCGAGCGCCGCGCGCACGCTCTCCCGGTGGTCGCGCAGCACCTCCAGCGCCTCCTTGACCGGGCTCACGCCCAAGCCCAGTTCGGCCTCCGCCAGGTCGGCCCGCGCGGCGCCCAGCACCGCGTCCCGGTACTCCTCGTAGGTCGCCCACGTCGTCGGCACGGGTGACAGGGCGCGTTCGACCACGGCCACCTGCTCCGGCGTCGCCGAACCCATGCGGCCGACGGCCTCCCGGAGGATCAGCGGCTCCACGTCCCGCCGGAAGTCGAGCAGGCCGCCCGGCACGTGCTCGCGCAGCGCCGCCAACGCCGCCGGCGTGAAGTGCTCGGCGGGTGCGGCCACCCGGTCCTGCCTGGTCCGGGGACGCGCGCGTGGCAGCACCCCGGCCCGACTGGTCAGCACGATCCGCGGTTCCCGACCGGAGGGCCGGTAGCCGTCGCCGTCGAAGGAGCCGCCGCGGCCGACGGTCAGCGCCGCGATGACGTCCATCGCGGTCAGCCCGGTGCCCAGCAGCGCGACCGTCGAACCCTCCGCGACGGTGTCGGTCCGCACGGGCAGCGGGTAAGGCGTCTCCACCAGGTCGCCACCCGTCAACGGGGCGGGGTCGGCCAGCCCGTGACCGGTCGTCACCACGGCCACGTCCACCTGGTGCCGCGAGCCGTCGGCCAGGGTCACCACCGCGCCGTCGCCGTCCGGCCGCACGTCCTGCACCGCCACCGGCAGCTGCCGCACGGTCAGCCGCGGCGGTACGCGGTCGAGCAGGTTCCGCACCGCCCACTGCAGGTACTCGCCGAGCAGCCGACGCGACAGGAACTCGTCGAACCGCACCGGTCCGTGGTGCTCCAGGCACCACTCGTACAGGCTCGGTCCCGGCGTCACCGGCGCACCCGGCGTCATCCGCTCGTCGGAGAAGATGGTCAGCTGCGACGCGATCGTGTTCAGCAGCAGGTAGTCGGGCTGCTTGACGTCGTGCACGCCCAGGCCGAGCTCGCCGGGCTCGATCAGCAGCAACTCCGTCGGCGGCCCGGGTGCGCGGGTGTGGCTGATCACCCGCTCCAGGACCGACAGCCCGCGCGGGCCGACTCCGATGACCGCGATGCGCAGCACGTCGTTCACCACCGCCGCGTCTCGCCGAAGAAGTCCGGCACCTCGATCGCCAACCCCTGGGTTCGGGCGGCGAGCAGCACGTGCTGCCCGACCGCGAGGTCCAGCACGCCGAGACCGAACGGCGACACCAGCACACCGCGCGACGGGTCGGGCAGCGCCCGGCCGCGCACCACGTCGGCGATCGTGCCGGTGACGAAGTCCCGGTTCCCGGTCTCCTGCTCCGCCAGGTGCGGCGAGGTGTTGGCCTTCATGCAGTGCTCGACGTCGTCGAAGTAGTTCTGCGCGCCCAGCACCACCGACGGCGCGAAATCGCGCAGCGAGATGTTCAGCACGACCTGGCCCGGTGCGACCGGGCGCGAGATGTGCGGTGTGGCGGCGGTCGTCGCGGTGACCGCGGTCTGCGCGTCCAGCGCCTCGTCCACGGACGCCACCCGCACCGCGGCGACGCCGAGCTCGTCCTTGGCCAGCGCGACCAGGTTGTCCGCCGACTCGGCGTGCAGGTCGAACACGCTCAACCGGTCGATCCGGTACCCGACCGCGGCCAGGTAGCGCACGATCGTCCGGGCGATCACGCCCGCGCCGATGATGGCCACCTCACCGTTGCCCGGAACGTGCTTCGCCAGCGCACGCGCGGCCACGGCCGCCGATGCCGCCGTGCGGGCCGCGCTGATCGACGCGGCTTCCAGCATCGCCCGCGGGTAGCCGGTGTCGTAGTCGTTGAGGATCAGCACCGCCGACGCGCGCGGCACGTCCTGCCGGACGTTCGCCGGGAAGCTGGAGATCCACTTGATGCCGGCGACCTGCCCCGGCGCGAGGTCGGCGAACGCGGGCAGCGCGATGATCCGCGCGTCCGGTTTCTCCGGGAACCTTAGGAAGTAGCTGTCGGGGTTGATCGTGCGACCGTCGTCGTGACGCAGGTAGGCGTCCTCGACCACGTTCACCACGTCGGGCATCGAGGTGTCGAGGATGTCCTTGACCACCTTGCCCGGGACGACCTCAAACGAGAACATCGCGCTGTCCCTCCTCCAGGGGCCGTTCGGGAGTGAGCGCCCGGCCGAGGCCGTTCTCGATCACCCAGTCGTCGTTGTAGATCGAGTCCAGGTACCGCTCGCCGAGGTCGGGCGAGATCGCCACGACCGTCTCGTCCGGCGAGATCTCGGCGGCCTGGCCGCGGATCGCCGCCAGCACCGTGCCGGTCGAACCGCCCGCGAGCAGACCCGCCGTGCGGGCCAGCCACCGGCACTCGCGCACCGTGTCGTCCTCGGGCACCAGCACGACCTCGTCGGGCGCCTCCGGCGACAGCAGTTCCGGCCGCCTGCTCGTGCCCAGGCCCGGGATCAGCCGGCGCTTGGGCTCCGAGCCGAAGTTCACCGAGCCGACCGTGTCGACCGCGATGATCCGCGTCTTCGGGCTGTGCGTCCGGAAGTAGTCCGTGACGCCCATCAACGTGCCACCCGTGCCGACGCCCACGAACAGGTGGTCCACCCGCTCGAACTCGTCCAGCACGGCGGGCGCGGTCGTCCGCTCGTGCGCCAGCGGGTTGTCCGGGTTGGCGTACTGGTTGACCCAGAACAGGTCGGGTTCTTGTTTGAGCCGCTCGCGGATGTAGTTGATCCGGGAACCGAGGAACCCGCCGTTCTCGTCACGTTCCCGGACCACCACGACCTCGGCGCCCAACGCCCGCATCACCGCGACGGCCGACGCGTTGGAGTTCGGGTCCGTGACGCACGTCAGGCGGTAGCCCTCCGCGGCGCAGATCACGGCCAGCGCGACGCCGAGGTTGCCTGACGTGGACTCGATGATGCGCACTTTGCTCAAGTCCACACCGGACAGTTCCGCGCCCTCCAGGATGCCGCGGGCGGTCTTGAGCTTGATCGAGCCGCCCGTGTTGAGGCCCTCGATCTTGAGGTATAAGCGGTTGAGACCGCCCAACCCGGATATTCGTAAGAAGACGTCATCCCGCACCAAGTCATAGACACGATCTGTGATCAACGCGATCCTCCAATGCGGGTTCACGTCGGGGTGGTCGACGAACGGATGCCTGCTGCCCCAGCGGACGCGGGCTATGCGCCCGATACAGCCACCCACTGCGAGTGCTGGTCGAGCACGACGGGGCCGTACCCCAACTGCCGGATACCGTCGTCACCGTCGGCCGGTTCGGCGGGCCGGTGGTCGTGGATGCCCTGCAGCGGGGTGGTGGTGAAATCGGTGGAGGCCGCGGCCGTCAACGCCGCCGCCAACGCCCGCAGCCCCGGCACGGTGGTCACCACGGGAATGGACAGGTAGGAGGCCGCGGCCCGCACGTGCCGGGCGAGGGGCGTCCGGTCCAGGGTGACGACGAGCACCACCCCGTCGTCCAACCTCCCGCGAACGTCCTCTTCGGACCCTTCGGTCCAGGTGACCGGCTCCAGCCCGCGTTCCCGCAACGAGACGAGCGCGGGCAGCACCTTCGGCGCCTGCGCTTCGGTGAACGAGACGTAGACCTTCCCGTTCTCGGGCAACGCGATCCCGGCCGCCAGCTGCGACTTGGCGTAGGCCATGCCGAAGGACACGTCGATGCCCATGACCTCGCCGGTGGATTTCATCTCGGGGCCGAGCAGTGAGTCGACGCCCTTGCCTTCGGGGGTGCGGAAGCGGTGGAAGGGCAGGACGGCTTCCTTGACCGCGACGGGGGCGTGGGCGGGCAGTTTGGCGCCGTCGCCGGTGTTGGGCAGCAGGCCTTCGGTGCGTAGTTGGGCCACGGTGGCGCCGAGCATGATGCGTGCGGCGGCTTTGGCCAGCGGGACGGCGGTGGCCTTGGAGACGAACGGGACGGTGCGGGAGGCGCGCGGGTTGGCCTCCAGGACGTAGAGCACGTCGTCCTTGAGGGCGTATTGGACGTTGAGCAGGCCGCGCACGCCGATGCCTTGGGCGATGGCCAGGGTGGAGCGGCGGACGGCGTCGATGTCGGATTCGCCGAGCGTGATGGGGGGCAGGGCGCAGGCGGAGTCTCCGGAGTGCACGCCGGCCTCTTCGATGTGCTCCATGACGCCGCCGATGAAGACCTCGTGGCCGTCGTAGAGGGCGTCGACGTCGATCTCGATGGCGTCGTCGAGGAACCGGTCGACCAGGACGGGGTGTTCGGGGCTGACCTCGGTGGCGCGCTGGATGTAGCCCTGCAGGGTGTCCTCGTCGTAGACGATCTCCATGCCGCGTCCGCCCAGTACGTAGGACGGGCGCACGAGCACGGGGTAGCCGATCTCGTCGGCGATGGCCTTGGCCTGCGTGAACGAGGTGGCCATGCCGTACTTCGGGGCGGGCAGCCCGGCGTCGGCGAGGACCTGGCCGAACGCGCCGCGTTCCTCGGCGAGGTGGATGGCGTGCGGCGGGGTGCCCACGATCGGCACCCCGGCGTCGGCGAGCCGCCGCGCCAGGCCGAGCGGGGTCTGGCCGCCGAGTTGGACGATGACGCCGGCGACGGTGCCGGAGGCCTGTTCGGAGTGGAAGACCTCCAGCACGTCCTCGAACGTGAGCGGTTCGAAGTAGAGCCGGTCGGAGGTGTCGTAGTCGGTGGAGACGGTCTCGGGGTTGCAGTTGACCATCACGGTCTCGTACCCGGCCTGCCGTAGTGCCATGGCGGCGTGGACGCAGGAGTAGTCGAACTCGATGCCCTGCCCGATCCGGTTGGGCCCCGACCCCAGGATGAGCACCTTCGGTTTGTCGGTCTGGGCGGTGACCTCGGTCTCGGCGTCGGGGTCCAGCTCGTAGGCCGAGTAGTGGTAGGGGGTGCGGGCGGCGAATTCGGCGGCGCAGGTGTCCACGGTCTTGAACACCGGCCGGACCTTGAGCCGGTGGCGCAGGGCGCGCACGCCGTCCTCGCCGGCCAGCTCGGGGCGCAGCGCGGCGACCTGCCGGTCCGACAGTCCCGCCCGCTTGGCCTTGCGCAGCAGCCGCTCGTCCAGCACCGGCGCGGTCTCGATCTCGCGGCGCAGCTCGACCAGCCACGCGATCTGCTCCAGGAACCACGGATCGATCCGTGAGGCCTCGTGCACCTGCTCGATCGTCGCACCCAGGCGCAGCGCGCGGTCGACGGTGTAGAGACGGCCGTCGTGCCCCTGCCGGAGGGCGTCCAGGGTGGCTTCGAGCGTGTCGTCGGGGTCGGGGGTGGTCCAGAAGCCGCCCGATGTGGTCTCCATCGACCGCAACGCCTTGCCCAGCGCCTCGATGAAGCTGCGCCCGATCGACATCGCCTCGCCCACGGACTTCATGGTGGTGGTCAGGGTGCGGTCGGCGCCGGGGAACTTCTCGAACGCGAACCGCGGCACCTTGACCACGACGTAGTCGAGGGTGGGTTCGAAGCTGGCGGGGGTCTCGCCGGTGATGTCGTTGCGGATCTCGTCGAGGGTGTAGCCGATGGCGAGCTTGGCGGCGATCTTGGCGATGGGGAACCCGGTCGCCTTCGACGCCAACGCCGAGGAGCGGGACACGCGCGGGTTCATCTCGATCACGACCATGCGGCCGTCACGCGGGTTGAACGCGAACTGGATGTTGCAGCCACCCGTGTCCACCCCGACCTCGCGGATGACCTTGATACCCACGTCGCGCATGTGCTGGAACTCGCGGTCCGTGAGCGTCATCGCCGGCGCCACGGTCACCGAGTCGCCGGTGTGCACGCCCATCGGGTCGATGTTCTCGATCGAGCAGACCACGACCACGTTGTCGTTGCGGTCGCGCATCAGCTCCAGCTCGTACTCCTTCCAGCCGAGCACGCTCTCCTCGATCAACACCTCCGTCACCGGCGACTCCGCCAGCCCGGACGCGGCCAGCCGCTCCAGCTCCTCGGGGGTGTGCGCCATACCCGAGCCGAGACCGCCCATGGTGAAGGAGGGGCGGATGACCACGGGCAGGCCGAGTTCGGCGACGGTCGCGCGGACGTCGTCCATGGTCTTGCACACCGCGCT
Source organism: Saccharothrix sp. CB00851 (assembly GCF_001905065.1). Classification (NCBI taxonomy): domain Bacteria; kingdom Bacillati; phylum Actinomycetota; class Actinomycetes; order Pseudonocardiales; family Pseudonocardiaceae; genus Saccharothrix; species Saccharothrix sp. CB00851. Next base: position 119,414 of record NZ_LWLC01000024.1, on the reverse strand, counting down.
GCGCGGCACGTCCCCGCCGATCCGACGCACCAGGTCCTTGAAGATCTGGCGGTCCTCGCCGCGCTGGATCGCGTCGATGTCCGCGCCGATCAGCTCCACGTCGTACTTCTCCAACACCCCCCGCTCGTGCAACGCGATGGCGGTGTTGAGCGCGGTCTGCCCACCCAGCGTGGCCAGGATCGCGTCCGGACGCTCGGCGGCGATCACCTTCTCCACGAACTCCGGGGTGATCGGCTCGACGTAGGTGGCGTCGGCGAACTCCGGATCGGTCATGATCGTGGCCGGGTTGGAGTTGACCAGCGAGACCCGCAGCCCCTCCTCCCGCAACACCCGACACGCCTGCGTACCGGAGTAGTCGAACTCGCAGGCCTGACCGATGACGATCGGACCCGAGCCGATGACCAGCACGTGCTTGAGATCAGTCCTCTTCGGCATCAGCGACCCTCGCCCATCATCGTCACGAACTCGTCGAACAACGGCGCGGCGTCATGCGGACCCGCCGCCGCCTCCGGGTGGTACTGCACACTGAACGCCGGCACATCAAGAGCCCGCACGCCCTCCACCGTCCCGTCGTTCGGGCAGTAGTGGGACAACAGCACACGACCGAAATCGGAGGAGAACTCCTCACCCGGCTCACCCTCCAACGCGAACCCGTGGTTCTGGGAGGTGATCGCCACCCTCCCCGTGGCCACGTCGATCACCGGGATGTTGATACCCCGATGCCCATACCGCAGCTTGTAGGTGTCACGACCCAACGCCCGACCCAGGATCTGATTACCGAAACAGATCCCGAACAACGGGATCCGCCGGTCCAGCACACCCCGCGTCAACTCCACCGCGTGCGCCTGCGTCGCCGGATCACCCGGCCCGTTCGACAGGAACACACCATCCGGCTTCACCGCCACCAAGTCCTCCACCGTCGAGGACAACGGCAGCACGTGCACCTCGATACCCCGCGCCGCCATCATCCGCGGCGTGTTCGACTTGATACCCAGATCCAACGCGGCCACGGTGAACCGACGCTCACCGACCGCCTCGACCACATAGGGCTCGGGTGTGGTCACGTCACCGGCCAGGTCGGCGCCCTTCATACCGGGGGCGCTGCGGACGCGTGCCAGCATCTCCTCGGCACTGCCCAACTGGTCGCCCGAGAACACCCCGGCACGCATCGCGCCCTGCTCACGCAGGTGACGGGTCAGCATCCGCGTGTCGATACCGGAGATACCCACGACACCCTGACGGACCAACTCGTCGTCCAGGCTGCGCTTGGAACGCCAATTCGACGGCATGCGGGCCGGGTCACGCACCACATACCCGGCCACCCAGATCCGACCCGACTCGTCATCCTCGTCGTTCCACCCGGTGTTGCCGATCTGCGGCGCGGTCTGCACCACGATCTGACGGTGATACGACGGATCGGTCAGGGTCTCCTGATACCCGGTCATCCCGGTGGAGAACACCACCTCACCCAGGCTCGCACCCACCGCGCCGTAGGCCTCACCACGGAACACACGACCGTCTTCCAACACCAATGCCGCGTTCGTCATGAGTCGCCTCCCAGCGCTTGCACCCACTGCTCGTACACGTCCTTGTCGTCGCCCCGGAACCCGGTGTCGAACACCCGGTCGCCGAGGTGCCAGCGCACGACCAGCAGGCCGTCCGCGGTCATCACCTTGCCCGCGAGGCCGCGGGCGGTCCGGGCGCCGTCGACCTGCGCCGTCGGGATCCACAGCGCGCTCGCACCCGTGCGTTCCACGAGCACGCCGTTCTCGGTGAGCTTGAGGGTCGCCTCGGCGCGGTGGCCGATGTCGCCGACCGCGACCCGGTCCTGCCAGTCGTCGCCGATCGTGGTGCCGACGTACACGCCGGTCGTCTCCAGCATCGTCGCGCCGGTCTCGGCGGGCGGCTGCGGGAACTCCGGCAGCACCTCGGCCTGCCGGCGGGCGCGGCGCCGCCAGCCGCGCCACATGCCGTACAGGCACAGCAGGAAGATCGCCAGCACGGCGAGGGACAGCAGTACCCGGGTCATGACCGGATCCTTCCGCCGACCGCCGTCACGCGCCCGCGCAGCAGCGTCGCCACCACCGTGCCGGGCAGTTCCATGCCCTCGAACGGTGTGTTGGCCGCGATGCTGGCGAACTCCGCGCCGCGCACGGTCCAGGTGGTGTCCGGGTCGACCAGGGTGAGGTTCGCGGGCTCGCCGACCTCGATCGGCCGACCGTGGTCGGGCAGGCCCGCGATCTCGGCGGGCCGTTCGCTCATCACCCGCGCCACGCCGCGCCAGTCCAGCAGACCGGTCTTGACCATGGTCTCCACCACGATCGACAGCGCGGTCTGCAGGCCGAGCATGCCGGGCCGGGCGGCGGACCACTCGGTGTCCTTGTCCTGCACGGCGTGCGGCGCGTGATCGGTGGCCACGCAGTCGATGACGCCCTCGGCCAGCGCCTCGCGCAGCTTGGCCGCGTCACCGGCGGTGCGCAGCGGCGGGTTGACCTTGTTGACCGGGTCGTAGGTGGCCAGCCGCTCGTCGGTCAGCAGCAGGTGGTGCGGGGTGACCTCGGCGGAGACCTGCGTGCCGCGGGCCTTGGCCCACTTCAGCACGTCGGCGGTGCCGGTGGTGGAGACGTGGCAGACGTGCAGCCGGGCGCCCGCGTGCAGCGCCAGCAGGCAGTCCCGCGCCACGATCGACTCCTCGGCGGCGGCGGGCCAGCCCTGCAGGCCCAGCCGGGACGCCTGCTCGCCCTCGTGCGCCTGCGCGCCCACGGTCAGCCGGGGCTCCTCCGCGTGCTGCGCGACGACCACGTCCAACGCCTTGCTGTACTCCAGCGCGCGCCGCATGATCAGCGGGTCGTGCACGCAGTGGCCGTCGTCGGAGAACACCCGCACGCCCGCCTTGGCCATGGTGCCCAGCTCGGCGAGCTTCACGCCCTCCAGGCCGACGGTGACCGCGCCGACCGGGTGCACGTCGACCAGGCCGACCTCGCGGCCGCGGCGGGCGACGTGCTGGACGACCACTTCGTTGTCCGCGACCGGGTTGGTGTTGGCCATGGCGAACACCGCCGTGTAGCCGCCCAGCGCGGCGGCGGCCGAGCCGGTGGCGATGGTCTCGGTGTCCTCGCGGCCGGGTTCGCGCAGGTGGGTGTGCAGGTCGACGAAGCCGGGCAGCAGGACCGCGCCGTTGCCGTCGACCGTCTCCGCGTCCTGCTCGGTGACGTCACCGATCGAGGCGATCACGCCGTCGCGGATCAGCACGTCGACCGGTTCACCTTCGCCGTACGGCCTTACGCCCTTGAGGATCAAGGGTTTCACGCGGTTTCCTCCTCGTGGGCAAGCAGGTGGTAGAGGACGGCCATGCGCACGTGCACGCCGTTGCGCACCTGGTCGGTGATGGCGGCGCGGGGCGAGTCGGCGACCGCCGAGGCGATCTCCATGCCGCGCAGCATCGGACCGGGGTGCAGCACGACCGCGTGCTCGGGCAGCAGCTTCAGCCGCCGCTCGCTCAGGCCGTAGGCGATCGAGTACTCGCGGGCCGACGGGAAGAAATGTCCGTTGCCTCCCGCGCCGGCGGGCCCGCTGTACATCCGCTCGGCCTGGACCCTCAGCAGCATCACCGCGTCGAGGCTGGGCAGCTCGGCGTCCAACTCGTGCGAGATGGTGACCGGCCAGCTCTCCACGCCGGTCGGCAGCAGGGTCGGCGGCGCGACCAGCGTCACGTCCGCGCCCAGCGCGGTGAGCAGGTGCACGTTGGACCGGGCGACCCGGCTGTGCAGCACGTCGCCGACGATCGCGATCCGGCGGTCGCGCAGGTCACCGAGGCGTTCCCGCAGGGTGGCCGCGTCGAGCAGGGCCTGGGTGGGGTGCTCGTGCATGCCGTCGCCCGCGTTGACCACCGACGTGCCCGCGGCGCGCAGCCAGCCGGCCAGCCGGTGCGCCGCGCCGGACGCGGGGTGCCGCACGATGACGCAGTCCGCGCCCGCGGCGGCCAGGGTCAGCGCGGTGTCGCGCAGCGACTCGCCCTTGCCCACGCTGGAGCCGGACGACGAGACGTTCACCACGTCCGCGCTCATCCACTTGCCCGCGATCTCGAAGCTGACCCGCGTGCGGGTGGAGGCCTCGTAGAACATCGTGATGACCGTGCGACCGCGCAACGTCGGCAGTTTGCGCACTTCACGGCCTTCGAGGGCCTGCTTGAGGCTCGCCGCGGTGTCCAGGATGGCGGTCGCCTGCGCCGGGTCGATGCCCTCGGTGGTGAGCAGGTGCTTCACCTCAGCACCACCCCGTCGCGCTGGTCGAACTCGTCCAGCAGCACGTGGACCTCCTCGGTGCGGGCCGTGGGCACGTTCTTGCCCACGTAGTCCGCGCGGATCGGCAGCTCGCGGTGGCCCCGGTCGACCAGGACGGCCAACTGCACGGCGCGCGGCCGGCCGTGGTCGCGCAGGGCGTCGAGCGCGGCGCGGATCGTGCGGCCGGAGAACAGCACGTCGTCCACCAGCACCACGAGCTTGTCGTCGATGCCGCCGTCGGGCAGCTTCGTCGCCTCCAGCGGGCGGGTGGGGCCCCGGCGCAGGTCGTCCCGGTAGAGGGTCACGTCCAGCGTGCCGGTCGGCACCTCGACACCCGAGAACTCGGCGATCTTGACGGCCAGGCGGCGGGCCAGCGGCGCACCCCGGGTCGGAATCCCCATCAGGACTACTGCGGGTGCGCTCGGTGCATCAAGAGCGGTCTTCTCGATGATCTGATGGGCCATTCGGGCGACGGTGCGCGCGACGTCGCCGGCCGACAGGAGCTCGCGCTCCCCGGCCGGGTCCGTCGCGCCACGTTGACGTGGCGCCACGGTGGACCTCCTTCCCCGCCTCGCTGGACGGGTCCTTAAAGGACGTCGGACACCCGGCTGCGACCGGGCTGACCAGCACGGTATCAGGCGAGCGCGGTCAATCTTCCGGGTGGTGTGCGTGGTCTCGCCCACCTGTCCCAGCGAGATCAGCTTGACCTGGTGACCACGGAGAGCAATCATTACTCTGCGTATTGATCTAAGCCTCCCCGCGGCAGTCCCCTACCGGCTGACGGGGCGAATGAACGGAGAACCGCCACATGGGCGACTACGCCAAGGCGCTGGGGGCAAAGCTCCGCGCGATCCGCCAGCAGCAGGGCTTGTCTTTGCACGGCGTCGAGCAGAAGTCCGGCGGTCGCTGGAAGGCCGTGGTCGTCGGCTCGTACGAGCGCGGCGACCGCGCCGTGACCGTGCAGAAGCTCGCCGAGCTGGCCGACTTCTACGGCGTCCCGGTGGCCGAGCTGCTGCCGGAGGGTCGGGTGCCGTCCGGGGCGGAGCCCGCCACGAAGATCGTCATCAACCTGGAGCGGCTGCAACAGCTGCCGGCGGAGAAGGTCGGGCCGCTCGCGCGGTACGCGGCGACCATCCAGAGCCAGCGCGGTGACTACAACGGCAAGGTGCTGTCCATCCGGACCGAGGACCTGCGCTCGTTGGCGATCATCTACGACATGACGCCCGGCGAGCTGACCGAGCAGCTCATCGACTGGGGCGTGCTGCCTCCCGAGGCCCGTCCGGCCAAGGAGGACTGAGGCGCGAGGGCCAGGGCCAGCCGGTTCGGACGGGTGGCCCTGGCGCTTCATGCGTTCTTCCGGCTGGTGGGTTGAGTCCGGCTGTGGCGCTGCGGGCGCGATGTGGTGTCACTCGACCGGGCGAAGCATGCAACCTTTGACAACCCAAACCGCATTTCTCACGTTAGCCGGAGAAAACGGCCGGCCCGGCGGCGGGGAGGCGTGGGCAGGTGTTGGCAGGTGTTGTGGTGGGCGGCGTAGGCAGGTGTCGGCGGGCGGCGGTGCGGACCGATGGGGCCCCCACGGTGCGGCCCGGTGAGGCCCAACGTTGCGGGCCCGGTGAGGCCCGGTGATCTCGGCAGGCCACCTGCGCCAGCCCCGCCGGTGGCGCCGTCGGACAGCCCAGGCCAGCCCGAGCGGCGCCGGGCGACCCAGTGGCGTAGGCACCTCAGCGGTGTCGCACAGCCCTCAGCAGCGCCGGGCGGCCCCGGCGGCGTGGGCAGCCCAGCGGTGTCGGGCAGCCCCGGCGGCGTGGGCCGGCCAGGTGGCACAGTCCGGGCCCAGCGGGTGTCGGGCGGGCCCAGCGGGCATCAGGCGGCCCAGCGGGTGTCGGGCGGCCCAGCGGGTGTCGGACAGCCCCGGCGACGTCCGGCGAGTCCAGTGGCATTGGCCAGCCAGGTGGCGTCGAGCCCATTGGCCTCAGCCCAGCCGGGGGCGTCAGGCAGGCCGATGGCGTCGGACAGGCCTTAGTGTCAGCCCCGCCCGGTGGCGTCAGTCCAGCGCAGCGGCGTCGGGCAGTCCCAGTGGTATCAGCCAGCTCAGGGCCGGTGGGCCGTCGGCGCAGGCCGTGGATCCCTTGCGGGTCGCGGCACCGTCGGGCGCCGAGGGGGCGTGTCCTGGGCCAGGTGAGTGGCCTGGTGCGGTGGTGGTCAGAGGACGGCGCGGAGTTGGTCGGCGATGACGGCGATTCGGCCGAGGACGCCGTTGACGAAGCGGGGGGAGTCGTCGGTGGAGAGGCCCTTGGCCAGTTCGACGGCTTCGTCGATGGCGACCGCGTCCGGCACGTCCGAGGCCCACAGCAGCTCGTAGAGGCCGATCCGCAGGACGGCGCGGTCGACTGCGGGCATGCGTTGGAGGGTCCAGCCCTCCGCGTGCTCGGAGATCAGGTCGTCGATCCGTGCGCGGTGGGCGGTGACGCCTTCTACCAGGACGATCGTGTAGTCGTTCACCGGCGGCACGTCGGTCGAGCCGACCCGGTCCGCGAGAAGCGTCACCGGGTCGGCGCCCCGCAGGTCGGCCTCGTAGAGGACGTCGACCGCGCGTTTGCGGGCCTTGCTCCGTGCGCCCATCTCAGCCGTTCACTCGGCCGAGGTAGCGGCCGTCGCGGGTGTCGACCTTGATCTTCTCGCCCGTGGTGACGAACAGCGGGACCTGGATCTCCGCGCCGGTCTCGAGCGTGGCGGGCTTGGTGCCGCCGGTGGAGCGGTCGCCCTGCAGGCCCGGGTCGGTGTGCTGGATCACGAGCTCGACCGAGGTCGGGAGCTCGACGTAGAGCGCGACGCCCTCGTGCATGGCGACGATCGCTTCCTGGTTCTCCAGCATGTAGTTCGCCGCGTCGCCGACCGTCTCGGCCGGGATGCTGATCTGGTCGTAGGTGTCGCCGTCCATGAAGACGAAGTCGGCGCCGTCCTTGTACAGGTAGGTCATGCCGCGCTTGTCGACGGTGGCCGTCTCGACCTTGGTGCCCGCGTTGAAGGTCTTGTCCACGACCTTGCCGGACAGGACGTGCTTCAACGTGGTGCGCACGAAGGCGCCACCCTTGCCCGGCTTCACGTGCTGGAACGCGGTGACGGTCCACAGCTGGCCGTCGAGGTTCAGCACCAGGCCGTTCTTCAGGTCGTTGGTGGTGGCCACGGTGGTGGGCTCTCCTGTTGCGTGATGGGAGGACGACGGCGGCGGGGCCGACGATCCGACTTCAGATGACCACGAGCTCCTTCGTGGTCAGGGTGAGGAGCTCCGGGGCGCCTTCGCGCACCACGAGCGTGTCCTCGATGCGGACACCACCCTTCCCGGCCAGGTACACACCGGGCTCGATGGTGACCGCCATACCGGGCAGAAGTGTACCGTCACCCGCCTTCGCCAGTGCCGGAGCCTCGTGGATCTGCAGGCCGACGCCGTGGCCGAGGCCGTGCACGAACTCGTCGCCGTACCCGGCCTCCTCGATCACGCCGCGCGCCGCCGCATCCACGTCCGCGTACGGCGTGCCGGTCACCAGCGCGGCCCGGCCCGCCGCCTGCGAGGCCGCGACCAGCTGGTACAGCTCCCGCTGCCAGTCCGCGGCCTTGCCGACGACCAGGGTGCGGGTCATGTCGGAGTGGTAGCCGTCGACCAGAGCGCCGAAGTCGAGCTTCACGAAGTCGCCGTCACGCACCAGGGCGTCGGTCGGCCGGTGGTGCGGCACGGCGGAGTTCGCGCCCGTGGCCACGATCGACTCGAACGACGGTCCGGCCGCGCCGTGGTCGAGCATGCGGCTCTCCAGCTCGCGGGCGACCTCCTTCTCGCTGCGGCCCGGCCGCAGGCCGCCGTGCTCGATGAGGCCGGCCAGCGCCCGGTCGGCCGCCGCGCACGCCATCCGCAGCGCCTCGACCTCGGCGTCGTCCTTGACCAGCCGCAGCCGCTCGACCAGGTCGGCGGCGCGCACCAGCTCGGCGCCGTCGGCCGCGTCCGCCAGCGCGTCCAGGCCGTCCACGGTCACGTGTCTGCTCTCGAAGCCGACCCGGCCCGCACCCGCTTTCACCGCGCGCTTCACCAGCGCCACGTCGCACGGCCGGTCGATGACCCGTTCCAGGTCGGGCACCTGGGCGGCGGACTGGGTGAAGTAGCGGCCGTCGGTGCAGAACACGGTGGTCTCGTCGGACTCGGCGTGCACGAGCAGCGCCGCGTTCGACCCGGTGAAGCCGGTCAGGTAGCGGACGTTGAGCAGGTTGGTCACCAGCAGCGCGTCCAGCTCCCGGTCCCGGAGCGTGGCGCGCAGAGCGGCGCGGCGAGTGGAGTGGGGCATGTCAAGGAGACTAGAGCCCGGGGAGACGATTCACGCTTGTCACTCGATTGGGTGAAGTGTGCTGGATCGTGCGATTGGTCGGCCCACGGACGGTGCAGGGCTAGGACGGGTGTTGGGCCGCGCTTATGGTGGGGCGCATGCGCACGTGGCTGGTTCGGGGCTTCTGGCTGGGGTTGTTCCACGGCGGGGTGCAGACCGGCACCTCGGCGGTGAGCGTGCACAGCCCCGAGGCAGCCTCGTCCACCCGGTACATCGCGATCGGGCTGGTCGTCGTCATCGGCGTGCTGTGGGGTGCGCTGGACGCGTGGCGGGGGCTCGAAGGGCGCGGCCTGGTGTGGTTCGCCGCCGGGCTGGTGGCCGGGCCGTTGGCCGGGGTCGCGGGCGTGGTCGGCCGGTCGCTGGTGGACCAGACCGGGTTGGAGGCGCTGGGTGCGGCGCTCACCGGCGGAGCGGCGTTCACCGCGTTGCTGGTCATGGCGACGGCGGCGGTCGGAATGGGCATCGGCAACGTCCTGCCGCAGCCGCAGGGGTCGCGTTAGCCCGCCACGAGCTCGACTTCGAAGCCGTCGGCGTTCTCCAGGTAAGCGGCGTAATGGTCCGGTCCGCCCGCGTGGGGGTACTTCTCCGCGAACAACGGCGACCAGCCGTGGTCGGGCGCGGTGGCGGCCAGTCTGTCGACTTCCGGCCGGTCGGCGACGTGGAACGCCAGGTGGTTCAGGCCCGTGCCGAGCCGGTGGTGCGCGTCCAGCGCGGGCGAGTGCTCGACCACCAGGTAGGTCGGGCCGAGCCGCCAGCTCACCCCCGCCGGCCAGCGCTGGTACTCGACCCAGCCCAGCTCGCCGAGCAGCCAGCCGAAGCTGCGCTCGGCGCGGGCCAGGTCGGGCACCCACAGCTCGACGTGGTGCAGGTGGCCCGCCGTCACAGCAGGACGCTGCCGCCCGACTTCGGCTCGGCGGCGACCGCGGAGTACGCCGCCGCGATGAGGGCCGGGTCCGGGCCCTCCAGCCGACCGGGCTTGGCCAGGCCGTCGAGCACGACGAACCGCAGCACGCCCGAACGGGTCTTCTTGTCCGAGCGCATGCCCTCCAGGAGCTGGCCCAACGCGTCCGGGTCGTAGCCGGTCGGCAGGCCGAGCGCGGACAGGATCGAGCGGTGGCGGTCGGCGGTCGCGTCGTCCAGCCTGCCCGCCAGGCGGGCCAGTTCGGCGGCGAACACCAGGCCGACGCTGACGGCCGCGCCGTGGCGCCAGCGGTAGCGCTCGCGGCGCTCGATGGCGTGTGCCAGGGTGTGGCCGTAGTTCAGGATCTCCCGCAGGTCCGATTCGCGCAGGTCGGTCGAGACCACGTCGGCCTTGACCTGGATCTTGCGCCGGACCAGCTCCTCGATCACGTCGCCGGTCGGGTCCAGCGCGGCCTCCGGGTCGGCCTCGATCAGGTCGAGGATCACCGGGTCGGCGATGAAGCCGCCCTTGACCACCTCGGCCATGCCCGCGACGAGCTCGTTGCGCGGCAGCGTCTCCAGCGTGGCCAGGTCGACCAGGACGGCGTTCGGCTCGTAGAACGTGCCGACCAGGTTCTTGCCCGCGTCGGTGTTGATGCCGGTCTTGCCGCCGACCGCGGCGTCCACCATGGCCAGCAGCGTGGTGGGCACGTGGACCAGCTTCACCCCGCGCATCCACGTGGAGGCGACGAACCCGGCCAGGTCGGTCACCGCGCCGCCGCCGAGGCCGATCACGGCGTCCGTGCGGCCGAGGCCGATGCGCCCGAACACGTCCCAGCAGTACCCGGCGACCCGCAGGTCCTTGCCGTCCTCGGCGTCGGGGACCTCGACGCGGTGCGCGTCGATCCCGGCGGCCTCCAGCTCGCCGCGGACCGCTTCGGCGGTCTCGGCCAGCGTGGGCGTGTGGACGATCGCCGCCTTGGCCGTGCCCTTCAGGGTCTCGACCAGGTCGCCGAGCAGGCCGCGGCCCACCACCACGTCGTACGGTCGTTCCGCGGCCACGCGGATCCGCACCGGCTCGCCCATCACCACTCCCCTCGTCGGGTCACCATTCGACCACGTCCGCTCCGAGCGCCGCGCCGCCCCACACCCCGGCCAGCACCTCGGCCTGGTCGGAGATCGCGCGCCGCGCCGTGCCCCTGCCCTTCGACCAGCCGGTGACCTGGAACGTCACCGTGCGGCCGTGGAACTCGTGGCGCCAGGCGCCCGCGACCCGGCCGTGCAGGACGAGCGCGCCGGGGCTGCCGACGGGCCGCCACACCCGCTTGGCCACGTCCGGGTCGGCGACCAGGTGGCGCGGGCCGAGCAGGTAGGGGTCGCGGGGGAACAGCAGCAGGCCGGCGGGCGGGTCCGGCGCCCCACCGGCGGCGATCAGGTCGAGGTCGTCGTCCAGGGCGAGCAGCCGCTTGCCGTCGACCCGGACCGGGCGCAGGTCGGGCCACGTGTCCGGCGGTCCGGCGCCGAGCCACTTCTCCGCGTCGGCCTTGGCGAACGGGCCGACGAGCCGCGCGTAGTCGCGCAGCAGGGTCGGCTCGCCGGGATCTTCGACGTCGGGTTTCGCGGTGGGGCGGCGGAAGACCAGCTTCGTGCCCAGGTGTTCCAGCTCGATGCCGGCGAGGAGGGTGGCCAGGCGGAACACGTTCTCGATGACGTGCTCGGTCGCGCACCCCGGGCAGTACGGGGTGACCACGGCCGGCAGGTGCGGGCTGATCGCGGCGGACAGCTCGCCCTTGGTGGCCGTGTCGCCGGGGAACTCGCGGTGCAGGAGGTCGACGACCAGGTCGACGTGCTCCGGTTCGGGCGTCGGGTACGCGCCGCACCACGCGGTCAGCTGCCGCGGCGTGCGTGGTCGGAGCTGGCGGCGTAGCGCGGGCAGGTCCTCGCGGCGGTGCAGGTGCGGCGCGCCGCGCAGGCTGAGCACGCGCACCAGGTCCTCGGTCCCCTCACGGCGGCCCCGGACGCCCAACGCCGCCGCGCCCGTCTTCGGCGGGCTGTCCACCACGCCCAGCGGCAGCACCGCGTCGGGGTCGTCGCCGTGCAGACCCTGCACCGCGGCGCGGTGCGCGAGGACGCGGGCCCCGGTGAGGTCCACCCCGATCAGGTCCCCTGCGCCGTTCCCGTCGTGCCGAGCACGGCGTCGACCACCTGGTCCGGCGTGAGGTCGTCGGTGACCACTTCGATCGTGGCGACTTCCCGGTACAGCGGCAGGCGCGCGTCCAGCAGGGACTTGAACGTCGCACGCGGGTTCACGCCCGCCAGCAGCGGCCGGGCGCTGGACATGCCGGTCCGCCGCACGCCTTCGGCCATGCCGACGTTGAGGAACACCACGGTGTGGCCGGCGAGACGCTCGCGGGTGCTCGCGGACATCACCGCGCCGCCACCCAGCGCCAGCACGCCGTCGTGGGTCTTGAGGCCGTCGGCAACGGCTTCCTCCTCCATCGCGCGGAACGCGGGCTCGCCGTCGTCGGTGAAGATGTCGGAGATCGGCTTGCCGGCCCGTGCCACGATGTCGTCGTCGGTGTCGCGGAAGGCGACGCCGAGGCGTTCGGCGAGCAGCGTGCCGACCGTCGTCTTGCCCGCCCCGGGCGGCCCGAGGACGACGAACTTCGGCGTCACAGGCCCTCCCAGCGTGCTTCCAGCGCCTCCAGGTAGGCGGCGACGTTGCGCTTGGTCTCGGCGATCGAGTCGCCGCCGAACTTCTCCAGCGCCGTCTCGGCCAGCACGAGCGCCACCACGGACTCCAGCACCACGCCCGCGCGCGGCACCGCGCACACGTCCGAGCGCTGGTGGATGGCCACCGCGGGCTCCCCGGTCCGGGTATCCACAGTGGACAGAGCACGGGGGACGGTCGAGATCGGCTTCATGGCGACGCGGACGCGCAGCGGCTCGCCGTTGGTGATGCCGCCCTCCAGGCCGCCCGCCCGGTTGGAGCGCCGCGTGACGCCCTTCGGGCCGTCGCCCCGGTCGATCTCGTCGTGCGCCTGGCTGCCCCACCGCTCGGCGGTGGTGAAGCCGTCGCCGATCTCCACACCCTTCATCGCCTGCACGCCCATCAGCGCGCCGGCCAGCCGCGCGTCGAGCCGCCGGTCCCAGTGCACGTGCGAGCCGATGCCCGGCGGCAGGCCGTAGGCGATGACCTCGATCACGCCGCCGACCGTGTCACCGGCCTCCTTGACCGCCTCGACCTCGGCGACCATCGCCTCCGTGCCGCGCGCGTCGAACGCGCGGACCGGGCTCGCGTCCACGGCGGCCAGGTCGTCCGGACCGGGCACGGGCGCGTCGGCGGACGTCTTGGCCTTGCCGATCGAGACGACGTGGCTGATCACGTCCACGTCGAAGACCTGCTTGAGGAAGTGGCGGGCGACCGTGCCGAGCGCGGTGCGGGCGGCGGTCTCCCGGGCGCTGGCGCGTTCCAGCACGGGGCGTGCCTCGTCGAAGCCGAACTTCTGCATGCCGGGCAGGTCGGCGTGGCCGGGCCGCGGCCTGGTCAGCGCCTCGTTGCGGCCGGTCGGCTTGAGCTCGGACGGGTCGACGGGGTCGGCGGACATCACCTTCTCCCACTTGGGCCACTCGGTGTTCCCGATCCGGACCGCGATCGGGCCGCCCTGGGTGAGCCCGTGCCGGACACCACCGAGGATCTCGACCTCGTCGGCCTCGAAGCCCATCCGCGGGCTGCGGCCGAAGCCGAGCCGGCGGCGCTCCAGTTGAGCGGTCAGGTCGGCAGTGGTGACCTCGACCCCGGCGACCATGCCTTCCAGCACGGCGACGAGGGCAGGTCCGTGGGACTCCCCAGCGGTGATCCAGCGCAGCACGCGCGAATCATAGTGCCGTGACGCACCGCCACCGGCGTCGGTGGCCCGGGCGGTGGGTCCGGGGCTTCGGGCCGGACTCCAGGCGCGGCTTCGGACGGGGAAGGTGACATCGGTCAGTCGGCAGGAGGCCTCCGGAGTCGTCGTTGCAGGTGGTTGTCCCGCGCGGGCACTCGACCGGACGCGGTCCGGGTGGCCGCCGATCTCGAAGAGAGCCGCGGGACCGTAGTAGTCGCGGCACCGGGAGGTGGCGGCACGAGAGAGTCGGGAGCGCACCCGTGGCCGCGCAGTCGGGCGGTGATCAGGTCAGGAAGCCGGTGCGCGCGAAGCGGCCGAGGTGGTTGACGTCGAACCGGTCCCGCGCCGCTCCTGAAGTGAACCATCCCTTCATGTTGTATGGTGAACCACCTGTTCATCTTCACCGCGAAGCGTGAAGGGCGGGACCGGGCGTGACCGGACAGGGACCGCGTCGCGCGGACGCCACCCGCAATCGGGCCGCCATCCTCGACGCCGCCCGAACGCTGGTCGCCGCGCACGGCACGGACGTCGGCATGGACCGGATCGCGGCGACGGCGGGTGTCGCGGTCGGCACCCTCTACCGCCACTTCCCCACCAAGCACGACCTGGTCGCCGCCATCGTGGCCGACCTGGGCGTGATGATCGGCGAGGCGCTCGGCTCCGCACTGGCCAGGATCGAGGACGGCCGAACCACCGCCCGGGACGAGATCGTCGCGCTACTGCACCGGGTCGTGGTGACGATGGGGCGGGAACGCCTGCTCCGCGACGCCGTCGCGAACGTCGGCCGTGAGTCGTTGCGCCCCGTCCTGGACCACGTGGCGGACTCGCTGGCCGAGCTGGTCGCCGCCGCGCACCGGGACCACGGACTGCGCCCGGACGTCACGGTGGACGACATCACCCTGCTGCTGGCCACCTCACCCGGCGCGGACGTGCCCGAACCCGCACGGCTGCGCTGGGTCGAACTGGCCCGCCGAGCACTCGTCCCCGACGACGGGACCGGCCAGGACTGACCCCGGCCGGGCGGCCGGTCACCCGCCGGACACGGTCAGCACCCACGTGGCCGCCAGCAGCCCAGGTCCGTGCGGGACGGCGTGGTCCGGCCACCACGCGCTCAGCACGAGCGTGACCAGGCTCGCCAAGACCGCCGCCACGGGTAACGCGAACCACGACGCGGAAGCCAGCACCGCGCCCAGCGGTCCGGCCAGCTTCACGTCTCCCCCGCCCATCGCCGACGGCGCGAGCAGGCGCACCAGCAGGTGGAAACCGCCGAACAGCAGGCAACCGGCCAGCGCACGCCACAGATCGGCACCGCACCACCACAGAGCCACGCCGACCACCGGGTACGCGGGCAACGTCAACGCGTCCGGCAGGCGGCGGTGGCGCACGTCGGTCACGGTCAGCAGCACGCCCAGCCACGCCAACAACAGCGGCACGGGCAGCCACGGCGGTGGGGCCAAGGCCCAGGCCACGAACCACAACACCGCCGTCGGCACGGCGCACCACAACCAGCACACGTCCGCCCCGCGAGGCAGGCGGCGCAACAACCCGGCGCCGAGGGCACCGGCCAGGAATCCCGAGATGACCATGGGACCAGCGTCGACCCGGGATCGCCGGGGGCGCAACGAGAAGTGCGGGTGAATGGTCCATTCACCCGCACTCGCCCGTCCACGGAAGCCCGAAACCAACCCGGAAATCGGACCGGACATCAGACGCCCGGGACTCGGAAGACCAGGGCTCGGAAGACCGGGGCTCGGAAGACCGGGGATCAGCGCTGCCAGGAGAACAGCGCGTCACCCGCCGCCACCGGACCACCGGCCTGGTCCAGCACCACCTCCGGCGCCGCGTCCAACGCGATCACCGGGCAGATCGGCGCGAACCCCGCCGCCTCCACCTCGGCCGGGTCCCACGTCACCACGGGCTGCCCCGCGCGCACCGCCTCACCCTTGACCACGTGCAACGTGAAGCCCTCGCCCTTGCGCTTCACCGTGTCGATCCCGAGGTGCACCAACACCGCCGCGCCCTCCGAAGTGGCCACGACGAACGCGTGCGGGTGCAGCGTCACCACGGTCCCGTCCACCGGGGACACCACGTCCGCCCGGCCGCGATCCGGCTCGACCGCCACGCCCGGACCCACCATGGCCTGCGCGAACACCGGGTCCGGCACCTCGGTCAGCGGCACCACGCGACCGCTGACCGGGCTGGCCACGCGCAGCGTCACAGGAGGTCCTCGATCTCGCTGGCGATCGTGTCGGCCTCCGGCCCCACGACCACCTGGACGACGTTGCCCGAACGCATCACGCCGTGCGCGCCCAGGCCCTTCAAAGCCTTCTCGTCCACCAGGGAACCGTCTTCCAGCTCACAGCGCAGGCGCGTGATGCACGGCTCGATCTCCACGATGTTGTCCGCACCGCCGAGCGCGGCGAGGATCCGCTCCGCCTTGTCGTCCGCCACTTGAAGTCCTCTCTCGACACCTGGCCTGAGGGTGCCACCGCTCGGGCACGGTCCCGTAACGGCGGTTGACACCCGGTTGACGCGCGGAGCATCCTCCCCGCACCAACTGGTCTAGACCGGAAAGTACCAATCCCGGTGTGGACGCGCGAGCACCGGGGAGGTGTCATGAGCCGCAACGAGATCGTCGACGGGCCGAAGCCCAAGCACGCCCAGCTCCGGGACATCCTGCGGCGCATGGCCGAGCAGGAGCTGCCACCGGGCTCGCCGATCCCGTCCGAACGCGACCTCGCCCAGCAGTACGGTGTGTCCCGCATCACAGTACGCGCCGCCGTCGGCCAGCTCGTCGCCGAGGGCCTGCTGACCAGGGCGAAGGGCCGGGGCACGTTCACCGCCCGGCGACGCAT
The DNA here is from genome assembly GCF_001905065.1 of Saccharothrix sp. CB00851. Lineage (NCBI taxonomy): Bacteria > Bacillati > Actinomycetota > Actinomycetes > Pseudonocardiales > Pseudonocardiaceae > Saccharothrix > Saccharothrix sp. CB00851. The sequence goes on along the minus strand of NZ_LWLC01000024.1, from coordinate 103,113 downwards.
GGACGTCCAGCTCTACCTGGAGTCGTTCACCGACGACATGCGCCGGCGCGGGCTCACCCCCGCGACCGAGGTGGTGGCGTGCGCCGAGGAGGTGCCGCCACCCGAGGCGGCCACCGCGCTCGGCCTGCTGCCGCACGAACCGGCGTGCCGACTGGTCCGCGTGCGACTCGCGGACGGCGTGCCACTGGCCGTCGAACGGGGCTGGTACAGCCCGCGGGTCGTGCCCGACCTCGACCGGCACGACCTCAGCACCTCGCTCTACACCCTCATCGCCGACACCTACGGGGTCCAGCTCGACCACGCCGCGCAGACGGTGTGGGCCGAGGGCGCCGACCCCCACACCGCGAAGCTGCTGGGCATCAGGCCCGGTGGCGCGCTGCTCGTCTTCCGCCGGGTCTCCAGCTCACGAGGCAGGCCCGTCGAGGACATGACGTCCTGGTACCGGGGCGATCTCTACCAGGTGACCATGCAATTGGACCGGACCGACCCGGAATCCGGCCCACACCACTCCGCCAAGGGAGGTACCCCATGAGCGCCAGCGCCCCACAGGCGACCGGCGGTCGTGAGATCAAGGGTCTGGCCGGCCTGCAGCGATTCGGCCGCAGCCTCATGCTGCCGATCGCCGCGCTGCCCGTTGCCGCGCTCCTGCTGCGACTCGGCCAGGACGACATCCTCGGCAAGGACTGGCTGGGCTGGAACGCGGTGGCCGGCGTCATCGGCGGCGCGGGCAACGCCCTGTTCGCCAACCTGCCGCTGCTGTTCGCCGTCGGTGTGGCCATCGGCTTCGCCCGGCGCGGTGACGGTTCCACCGCGCTGGCCGCCGTGGTCGGCTTCGTGGTGACCGAGGCCGTGTTCAAGGCGATGTCGCCGCTCGTGCTGCCGCTGCCGGAGGACGCCGCCGCGGACGCCAAGCAGGAGCTGATCAACTACTCGGTGCTGACGGGCATCGTGGTCGGTCTGATCACCGCGGTGCTGTGGCAGAGGTACCACCGCATCAAGCTGCCCGCGTATCTGGCCTTCTTCGGCGGACGGCGGTTCGTGCCGATCCTGGTCGCGGGCGTGATGATCCCGGTCGCGGTGGTCATGGGCCTGCTCTACCCGTGGTTCGACCAGGGTCTGACCGCGGTCGGCGAGGCGATCTCCAACAGCACGATCATCGGCGCCGGCATCTACGGCACGATCAACCGCCTGCTGCTCCCGCTGGGCCTGCACCACATCCCGAACACGTTCATGTGGCAGGTCTTCGGCGAGTACGAGGGCAAGACCGGCGACATCCAGCGGTTCTTCGCGGGCGACCCGTCCGCGGGCACGTTCATGACCGGCTTCTTCCCGATCTTCATGTTCGCGCTGCCGGCGGCGGCGCTGGCCATCGTGCACACCGCGCGGCCGGCGCAGAAGAAGGTCATCGCGGGCATCATGGGCTCGGCGGCGCTGACCTCGTTCATCACGGGTGTGACCGAACCGCTCGAGTTCGCGTTCATGTTCGTGGCGTGGCCGCTGTACGTGATCCACGCGGTGCTCACCGGCACGTCGCTGGCCATCAGCAACGCGTTGGACATCCACAGCGGGTTCGGGTTCTCCGCGGGCGCCATCGACTACGCCCTCAACTTCAACATCTCCACCAAGCCCCTGCTGATCCTCGTGCTGGGCGCGATCTACGCGGTCATCTACTACTTCCTGTTCCGCTTCGTCATCACGAAGTGGAACCTGAGGACGCCGGGCCGCAGCGAGGACGAGGATCCGGAAGCCGACCCGAGCGTGGTCGAGGGCACCGACCGCGGCGACCGGGCGGGCAAGGGCGGCAAGGTCGACAAGGAAGGCCGGTCGGACGCCACCGCGTCCTGACGGCGAGTCGGAGGAACGAGAGGACGGGTCATGCCTGAGCGACGGGTCACCGTGGCGAGCAAGGTCGGACTGCACGCGCGCCCTGCCGCGCTGCTGGCGAAGGCCGCGGCCGGGCAGCCGGTGAAGGTCACCATCCGCAAGGACGACGGCCAACCGGTCGAGGCGGCGAGCGTGCTGAATCTGATGACGCTCGGCGCGATGCACGGTGACGAGGTCGTCCTGGCCGCGGACGGCGACGGTGCGGACGCCGCGCTGGAGGCGATCGCGGAGATCATCGCCACCGACCTCGACGAGGGCTGATCCCCTCAGCACGACGTCCGGGCCCTGCTCGCACCCTCGCGCGAGCAGGGCCCGGACGCGTTCCGAGCGTTGAATTCAGGGGTCCTGAACGTAGGACACACGCGTTCTCAACGTAGGACACGCGCGGGGTTAGATCGGTAGCGGCAGGAGGTTGTCGGTGGCGGTGCGGAGGGCGGCGCGCATCGCCTCGCGAGGGGCCGGGTGGCCGGTGAACTGCTCCGCCTGGCCGAACGCCTGGTGCAGCAGCATGTCCAGGCCGGTGGCCAGGGTGCGGCCCCGCTTCTCCACGGCGTGGGCCAGCGGGGTCGGCCACGGGTGGTAGATGACGTCCAGCACGCACGGCGCCTCGGCCAACGCGCCGGCGATCGGCTCGGTCGCGTCCGGCGGCACGGTGCTGACCAGGACGTCCGCCGACGACGCCAGACCGGCGAAGTCCGCGGTGTCCCAGGTGACGACGTCCAACGCCAGGCCGAGGCGGGACGCGCACGACTCCGCCTCCGCCGCACGGCTCACCGACCGCACCACCAACGACACCGCGCGCACACCGACGGAAGCCAACGCCACCAGCGCCGCCGTGGCCGTGCCACCCGCACCCAGCAGCACCGCGCGCGAACCGGACGTGAAGCCGCACGAAGCCCGCAGCGCACCCAGCACGCCGTCCACGTCGGTGTTGTCCGCACGCCACCCGCCGTCGACCGGCACGAGCGTGTTCGCGGCACCCACCTGCACGGCCCGGGACGTCGCGGAGGTGGCCACCGCCAGCGCCGCGCGCTTGTTCGGCATCGTCACCGACAAGCCCGCCCACGACGGGTCCAGCCCTGCCACCAGGGACGGCACCCCGTCGGCCACGCACTCGACCCGCGTGTACTCCCAGTCCGACAACCCCAGTGCCGCGAACGCGGCGTTGTGCAGCACCGGTGACAACGAGTGGGCCACCGGCGAGCCGATGACCGCCGCACGGCGGGCCACGGTCAGAAGACGCCTTCCCGCTGCGCCTGCTTCGACACCGCGTCGTGCTCGTCATAGGTGTTCGTGAAGCACGACGTGCCGTCCTTCTGGCACTTCACGAAGTACAGCCAGGGCCCTTCCTCGGGCGTGATCGCGGCCAGGATCGCCTCCCGGCCGGGCGAGCCGATCGGCGTCGGCGGCAACCCCTGCACCTTGTAGGTGTTGTACGGCCCGGACCTGTCGCGGTCCTCGTCGCTGGTGGTGATGTGCGGCCGGTCCAGCTTGTAGTTGACCGTGGAGTCCAGCTCCAGCTTCTGCGGCAGCGCGAGGCGGCTGTAGATGACCCGCGAGATCTTGCCGAAGTCCTTGGTCACGCCTTCCTTCTCGATCAGGGAAGCGATGACCAGCACCTCGTACGGGCGGAAACCCGTCTTGCCCGCGCCGTTGGGGATGCCGTAGCCCTGCAGCCTCGTCAGGGACGTGGCGATCACGCCCTTGAGCAGCTCGGTGGCGTTCGCGCCCGGCTTGACGTGGTACAGGCCCGGGGCGATCAGCCCTTCGAGCCGGTTCTCCTTCGGCGCGGCGACGACGTCGGGCAGCGCCCACTCGGGGACGCCGAGCGCGGCCGGGTCGGCGTTGTCCGCCGCGTCGCGCAACTCTTGGGGCGTGACGCACTGCTTGACGCCGTCGAGTTCCACGCACGAGGCCTCGGACAGCCGGGAGAGGATGCCCTTGGTGATGCTGCCGTCCAGCGCGGTGAGGTCGTGCAGCACGTTGCCGCCCTTGACCTCCAGCGGCACGATCTTGGCCGCCTCGTCCACCATCCGCGCCACCGCGGCCTCACCGGACATCTTGGTCTTCATCAGGTAGAACCCGGGCTGGATCGCGGTCACCCGCGAGTCGCCCGCGCCCGCCTCGGTGAACGCGCGGGCGCTGGCCACGACGCCCTGCTCCTTGAGCGTGGTCGCGATGGTGGTGACCAGGTCGCCGTCCTTGACCTCGACCACCACGTCGGCCTCGCCCGCACCGGTGAAGTCGTCGTACGAACCGATGCCGCTCAACGTGCGGTACCCGTAGTACGCGCCGACGCCGCCGCCGGTCAGCACCAGCGCCACGACGACCCACAGGATCGTCCGCTTGCGCCTGCGCTTGGCACGCCGGGCCGCGGCGTCGCTCTTGCCACGCGCCACCCGCTCGTCGTGGCGCGTGTCGGGATCGGTGAACAACCCGAGGTCGTCGTTCACGAGCCGTCCTTAGCTCCGGGGGCCCGCTCCGCGGCGGAGCGAGCCACTTGTCGCGCCCGTGCGTCCAGCCAGGACTGCAGGATCTCGACCGCGGCAGCCTGGTCGACCACGGCGCGCTGCTTCTTGCCGCGCACCCCGCGCTCGGCGAGCACCCGGCTCGCCGTGACGGTGGTCAGCCGCTCGTCGGTGAGCCGCACCGGAACCGGTGCGACGCGCTCGGCCAGTGCCGCAGCGTACGCCGTGGCGGTCTCCGCCGCCGGCCCGTGCTTGCCGGCCAGCGTGCGGGGCAGGCCGACCACGACTTCCACCACGTCGTGCTCGGTGACCAGGCCGGCCAGGTCGCGCAGGTCCCGACCGGTCTTCACGTCACGCGCCAGGGTAACCAGTGGCGTCGCCAGGAACGCACCGGGATCGCTCAACGCCACCCCGACGCGCACCGCGCCGACGTCGACGCCGAGCCTCCGGCCGAGGCCCGGGTCGTCGACGCCGGGGCGGTCAGCGCTGCTCAAGAGCCCGGTCCACCTCGGTGCGCAGGGCGGTGATGGCGTCACCGATACCGGCCGGGTTCGTGCCGCCACCCTGGGCGAGGTCGGGCTTGCCGCCGCCGCGACCACCCACGGCCGGGGCGAAGGCCGGCACCAGCTTGCCGGCGGCCAGGCCCAGGTCACGGGCGGCGGACGTGGTGGCGACCACGAAGCTGACCTTGTCGCCGTCCGGGGCGAACAGGCCGACCACGCCGGGCTTGTCGCCCAGCCGGTTGCGCACCTCGCCGGCGATGGTCCGCACGTCGCCGCCCGACGTGCCCTCGGGCAGCTGGAGGGCCACCAGGGACACCCCGCGCACGTCCAAGGCCTGCTCGGCCAGGGCACCGGCGTTGGCCACGAGCTGGGCGGCCTTGACCTTCTCCAGCTCCTTCTCGGCCACCCGCAGCCGCTCCACCAGGGCCTCGACCCGGGCGGGCACCTCGGCGTCGGGCACCTTCAGCAGGGCGGCGACGTTCTGCACCAGGGCCCGCTCCTGGGCCAGGTACTTGAAGGCCTCGATGCCGACGTAGGCCTCCAGGCGGCGCACGCCGGAGCCGACGGACGACTCGCCGATCACCGTGATCGGGCCGATCTGGGACGAGTGCTCGACGTGCGTGCCACCGCACAGCTCGCGCGACCACGGCCCGCCGATCTCGACCACGCGCACGGTCTCGTCGTAGGTCTCGCCGAACAGGGCCACGGCACCCATCTCCTGGGCGCCACCCATGTCGGTGTAGACGACCTTCACCGGTAGGTCCTTGCGGACGGCCAGGTTGGAGACCTCTTCGATCTCGCTGCGGGCCTCCTCGGAAAGACCACCCGTCCAGGCGAAGTCCAGCCGCAGGTAGCCCGGCTTGTTGTAGGAGCCGCTCTGCAGGGCCGACGGGCCGAGCACCTGGCGCAGGGCGGCGTGCACGACGTGCGTGCCCGAGTGGCCCTGACGGGCGCCGACGCGCCACTCCGGGTCGACGCGGGCCTCGACGTGCTCGCCCTCGGCGACCTCGCCGCTGACCACGCGCACCTGGTGCACCCACAGCTTGCGGGCCACCTTCTGCACGTCCACGACTTCCAGCTCGGCGTTGGCCGTGACGATGGTGCCGGCGTCGCTCTCCTGGCCACCGGACTCGGCGTACAGCGGGGTGCGGTCGAGCACGACCTCGACGATGTCGCCCTCGCGAGCCGACTTCACCCGCTTGCCGCCGCTGACGATGCCGCGCAGGGTGGCTTCGCTGGCCAGCTCGGTGTAGCCGGTGAACTCGGTGGCGCCCAGCTCCAGCAGCTCCCGGTACACGGTCTGGTCGCCGTGGCCGGTCTTCTTGCCGGCGGCGTCGGCCTTGGCGCGGGCCCGCTGCTCGGCCATCAGCTTGCGGAAGCCGTCCTCGTCCACGGTGAGACCGGCCTCGGCGGCCATCTCCAGGGTGAGGTCCAGCGGGAAGCCGTAGGTGTCGTGCAGCTGGAAGGCCTTGTCACCGGGCAGCGTGGCGCGGCCGTCGGACTTGACCTCGGCGGCGGCGTTCTCGAAGATCCGCGAACCGGCGTCCAGGGTGCGCAGGAACGTGTCCTCCTCGGCCTTGAGCACCTGCTCGATCCGGGCGAAGCCGGACACCAGCTCCGGGTAGGACGGGCCCATGGCGTCGCGCACGACCTCGGCGAACTGGGTCAGCACCGGCTCGGTCACGCCCAGCAGGCGGGCCGAGCGGACGATGCGGCGCAGCAGGCGGCGCAGCACGTAGCCGCGGGCCTCGTTGCCGGGCGTGACGCCGTCACCGACCAGCAGCACGCCGGAACGGGCGTGGTCGGCGATGACGCGGAACCGCACGTCGTCGGTCTCGTTGGCGCCGTACTTGCGGCCGGAGAGCTGCTCGGCCTTGGTGATGACGGTGCGGACGAGGTCGGTCTCGTAGACGTTGTCGACGTCCTGCAGCAGCATGGCGACGCGCTCGACGCCCATGCCGGTGTCGATGTTCTTGTCCGGCAGCTCGCCCAGGATCGGGTAGTCCTTCTTGGCACCGCCCTCGCCGCGGACGTTCTGCATGAAGACCAGGTTCCAGATCTCCAGGTACCGGTCCTCGTCCACGACCGGGCCGCCCTCCTCGCCGAAGGCGGGGCCGCGGTCGTAGTAGATCTCCGAGCAGGGCCCGCACGGGCCGGGCACGCCCATCGACCAGTAGTTGTCCTCGATGTCGCGGCGCTGGATGCGCTCCGGCGGCAGCCCGGCGACCTTCTGCCACAGGTCGGCGGCCTCGTCGTCGTCCAGGTAGACGGTCACCCAGATCCGCTCGGGGTCCAGGCCGTAGCCGCCGTCGGACTGCGGCTTGGTGACCAGGTCCCAGGCCAGCCGGATGGCGTCTTCCTTGAAGTAGTCGCCGAACGAGAAGTTGCCGGCCATCTGGAAGAACGTGTTGTGCCGAGTGGTCTTGCCGACCTCGTCGATGTCCGGCGTGCGCACGCACTTCTGGATGCTGGTCATCCGCGGGGCGGGCGGCGGGGCCTCGCCGAGGAAGTACGGCTTGAACGGCACCATGCCGGCGTTGACGAACAGCAGGTTCGGGTCGTCCAGCAGGAGCGAGGCGCTGGGCACGTACTTGTGGCCGGCGTTCTCGAAGTGCTCGCGGAAGCGCTTGATGATCTCGTGGGTCTGCACGGTCTTCAGTCCTTCGGGAGTGTGGAAATCAGGGCGCGGCTAGGCGAACGAACGACCTACCTGGCGTCGTTCGCCCTGCGCGCTCGCCGACCCGGCGTGAAGCCCGTCTGACGTTCCACGGTGTCCTGCAACTCCTGTTCGCGCTCCGACATCCCGGCGCGCACCTCGGCACCGAACGAGCCGATGGCGCCCGCCAGTTCGCGCAGGCCCTGGCCGACGTTCTCGCCGATGCCCGCGGGCGTGGCGGCGTGCGCGGCCTGGCCCGCCTTGCGGGTGGCGAACACGCCCGCGGCGATGCCGAGCCCGAACCAGAACAGCCGCCTCATCGCCTGCCCCTGCGTCGAGTGTGCTTGCTGGGAAGCTCTTTCGCCGTGCGCCGGGCGCGGATGGCCTTGCTCACGCCGTAGGACAGCGCGGCGGCCTTGACCAGCGGCCCGCCCAGGGTGGCGGTGAACAGCGAGGCGAGCGCGGAGACGTTGCCGGTGACCGCGCGGGCGTTGGCGGTGATCCCGTCCACCCGCTCCAGCTGCGTGTTCACGTGCGTGATCGTCGTGTTCGCGCCGGTGAAGATCGGGTCGCTGTTCTGGTGCGCCTTGCGGATGGCGATCGTGGCCTCGTCCAGCGTCCGGCCCAGCTTGATCAACGGGATCGCCAGCAGGAGCACAAGCAGCACGAACGCGCCGGCGGCGACCAGCGCGGCGATCTGCCCTGGCGACACGGATCCTCCTGGTGGATTGCCTGGCTCACGGTGGTGGCCAAGGTTACCGCGACCGCGTTCGGCCCTCCGAACGAGATCGGGGCTGGGCTGTGCCACGTGGTGGGACGGCGGCCCAAGACCCCCCATTTGGCGTCGATTGGATCGTCGTCGCGGCGGCTAGCGTTGGGCACGCGAGTGATCGTCACACCACGGATGGTCACGGAGGGCTTGACACACACCACACCGAGTAGATGAGGTAAGCCTAACCTTAGTCGATCGTCGGAGGTGCCGTGTTCGCCGTCAGTCCCTCCGGCCGACCGATCCCGCCGGGCAGGCCGGCCGACGTGCTGGCCCGGGCCCGTCGGGCGCTCGGCGACGTGCCCGAGCACGGCCTCGGCGCGGACGCCGCGCTGGCCCTCGTCACGACCGTGCTCACCGACGCCGGAGTGGACCTGACCAGCCCGTTCGCCGCCGCCCACCTGCAACCGCCGCCGCTGGCCGTGGCCGTCACGGCGGATTCGCTGGCCAGTGCGGGCAACGCCTCCCTGGACACCTACGACTCCGGGCCGGCGGCGCTGGCCGTGGAGCGGTGGGTGGTGGCGGCGCTCGCCCGGCTGGCCGGGTTCGGCGCCGACGCCGACGGCGTGTTCACCCCCGGCGGCACGCTGTCGAACCTGACCGCGCTGCTGCTGGCCCGGGACGCGGCGGCGGCGCGGATCGGCCTGGACGTGCGGTCCGACGGGGTGGCGGCGCTGCCCGACCCGGTGGTGTTCTGCTCCGAACTGGCGCACTTCTCGGTGGCGCGGGCGTGCGCGGCGCTGGGCATCGGCGAGCACGCCGTGCGCACGGTGCCGGTGGACTCCCGCCGGCGGATGCGGCCGGACGCGCTGGCGGCGATGCTGCGCGCGGGCGGTACGCCGGTGGCCGTCGTGGCGACCGCCGGCACCACGGACTTCGGCTCGGTGGACCCGTTGCCGCAGTTGGCGCGGATCGCCCGCGAGCACCGCGTGTGGCTGCACGTGGACGCCGCCTACGGCTTCGGCGCGGTGTTCTCGGCGAAGCTGGCCGGTCTGGTGGACGGGCTGGCGCTGGCCGACTCGGTGACCGCGGACCTGCACAAGATCGGCTGGCAGCCGGCCGCGGCGAGCGTGCTGCTGGTGCGCTCGGCGTCGTCGTTCGAGCCACTGGAGCGGTCCGTGGCGTACCTGAACCCGGAGGACGACCGGGCCGAGGGCTACGACGGCACGCTGGGCCGGTCGTTGCAGACCACCCGCCGGCCGGACGCGGTGAAGGTGGCCGCGACGCTGCTCGCGCTGGGCCGGGCCGGGCTGGGCGCGCTGGTGGACCGGTGCCACGAGCTGGCCGGGCACGCCGCCGCGCTGATCGCCGCCGACCCGTCGTTCGAGCTGGTGGGCGGCGCGACGCTGACCACGGTGGTGTTCCGCTACCGGCCCGCCGACGAGTCCCTGGCCGACGAGGTGAACGCCCGCCTGCGCCGGGCGTTGCTGCGCGCGGGCACGGCGCTGGTCGGCCGCACCGAGGTGGACAAGGTGACGTGCCTGAAGCTGACCCTGCTCAACCCGAACGCCCGGGAGGCGGACCTGGCCGCCCTGCTGGCACTGGTCCGCGAAGCCGGATCCGCCGCCGAAAGACTCTTGGAGGGAGCGGCATGACACCCGATCCGCTGGAGGGCGACCCCCGGTCGGCCGCGGAGCACGCGCATTTAGAGGCGTTGCTGCGCTGTTGGGTGCGGGAGCGGAACGTGGCGGCGACGGACCGGGTGCGGATCGACGTGCTCGGGCTGCCGTTGGAGGCGGAGGTGCGGTACTGGTCGCCCACCGGGCGGCACCGGTTCGGGCCGGTGACGTTGGCGGGCAGACCGGCGGATCCGGTGGTGGCGGTGGCGTTGGTCGGCGCCGAGTTGGGTGGTGACACCGCCGATCTCGTGGAGCGCACGGCCGAGTCGGTGCGCCGGGTGGCGGAGTTCGTGGCCTACCGGCGGCGTGCACCGGTAGGGCCGGCGGACCGGTTCCTGGACAGCGAGCAGCGGCTGATGCTCGGGCACCTGCACCACCCCGCGCCCAAGAGCCGGGACGGCCTGTCCGACGCCGACAACGCCCGGTACGCGCCCGAGCTGCGCGGTTCGTTCCCGCTGTTCTGGTTCTCGGCGGCCGAGGAGGTCGTGTCGCACGGGTCGGTGGCCGGGCCGGACGCGGTGACGTTGATGTCGACGTTGGCCGGGCGCAGCCCCGAACCGGGCCGGGTGCTGGTGCCCGCGCACCCGTGGCAGGCTCACGACCTGCTGAGCAGGCCGCGGATCGCGTCGCTGGTCTCGCGCGGGCTGCTGGAGCCGCTGGGCGAGTTCGGCCCGGCGTGGTCGCCGACCTCCAGCCTGCGCACGGTGTACCGGACCGGTGCGCCGGTGATGCTGAAGCTGTCGCTGGGCCTGCGGATCACGAACTCGCGGCGCGAGTCGACGTCGACCGAGCTGCGCCGCGGCTCGGAGGTCCACCTGCTGCTGGAGTCCGGCTACGCGGTCGGCACGGAGAAGGCGCACCCCGAGTTCAGCGTCGTGCGCGACCCCTCGTGGATCGCGGTGGACGAGGGCGGTGAGGTCACCGGGCTGGACGTGGCCGTGCGCGAGGTGCCGGAGGACATCGGCGACTCGCGGTGCCTGGCGGGCATGGTCGCGCCGCGGCCGGGCATCGGGCGTTCCCTGCTGGGCGAGTTGGTGCTGCGGCTGAACGCGGCCGAGTGGGTCGCCGACTACACCGACCGGGTGCTGGTGCCGATGCTGCGGCTGTACGCGGAGACCGGCATCGGGCTGGAGGCGCACCAGCAGAACACGCTGGTGCGGCTGGACCCGGCGGGCCGGGTGGTCGGCGGGCGGTATCGGGACAACCAGGGCTACTACCTGGCCGCCTCGCACCTGCCGCGGGTGCTGGAGCAGTTGGGTGTCGGGAAGTCGACGTTGGCCGTGGTGGACGACGCGGTCGTGGACGACCGGCTCACCTACTACCTGCTGCGCAACCAGGCGCTGGCCGTGATCGGCTGCATCGGGGTGGAAGGGCTGGCCGACGAACGCGACCTGCTGGGCGTGCTGGCGGCCCGGCTGGAAGCGGCGCTGCCGGCGTTGGCCGAAGCGGGCCCGGACGGCGACCGGCTGGCCCGGAGGTGGTTGGAGGCGGACGTGCTGCCGTGCAAGGCGAACCTGCTGACCAGGCTGGAGGGCATCGACGAGGTGCTCGCCCCGCTGGACGCGCAGTCGGTGTACTTCGACGCGCCGAACCCGTTGCGGGAGGGCAGGTGCGCCCGGTGACCCACCTCGACGCCTACCGGCCGACCGACGACCTGTCCGGTGTGCCCGGTCCACCGCTGCCGGTGCTCACCGACGGCTGGCACGCCCGCGTGGTCGACCCGGACACCCGTGACCTGGACCTGGTGCACCGCTGGATGCAGGCGCCGCACGTGGTCGCGTTCTGGCACCAGGCGTGGCCGCGCGAGCAGTGGGAGGAGGAGCTGCGGCGGCAGCTGTCCGGGCGGCACTCGTTGCCGGTGCTGGTGAGCCGCGGCGAGGACCCGGTGATCTACCTGGAGGTGTACCGGGCGGCACGGGACGTGGTCGCGCAGGTCTACCCGGCCCGGCCGCACGACCTCGGGCTGCACGTGGCCGTCGGCGACCTGTCGATGACCGACCAGGGGCTGGTGCGCGGGCTGCTGCCGGTGCTGACGGCGGCGTTGTTCGACGCCGACCCGCGGTGCACGCGGGTGCTGCTGGAGCCGGACGTGCGCAACCGGCGGGCGATCGCGTCGTTCACCGCGGGCGGGTTCGCGCCGGTCGGCGAGGTGCTGCTGCCGGACAAGGTGGCGCTGCTGATGGTGCGCACGCGATGAGGGCCGATGTCGTGGCGATCGGGTGCGGACCGTTCAACCTGGGCCTTGCGGCTTTGGCGTCCACTGTGGACGACCTGGACGTGGTGGTGCTGGAGGCGCGGCCGGAGCTGCGGTGGCACAGCGGGATGATGTTCGGCGACGCGGTGCTGCAGGTCAGCTTCCTGGCCGACCTGGTGACGTTGGTGGACCCGACGCACCCGCTGTCGTTCCTGGCCTACCTGCGTGACGCGGACCGGCTGTACCCGTTCTACGTGCGGGAGAGGTTCCACCCGACCCGGCGCGAGTACGAGGACTACCTGCGGTGGGCGGCGTCCCGGCTGCCGGTGCGGTTCTCGCACGACGTGACGTCGGTGCGGTGGGAGGGCGACCGGTTCGCCGTGTCGGGGCCGGGGTTCTCGGTGGACGCGCGGCACCTGGTGCTCGGGGTGGGCACCACGCCGTCCGTGCCGCCCGCGCTGGCCGGTCTCGGCGACCGGCTGGTGCACAGCTCGGACTACCTGCACCGGTCGACGTCCGCCGACCGGGTGACCGTGGTGGGGTCGGGGCAGTCGGGTGCGGAGATCGTGCTCGACCTGCTGCGGCGCAACCTGGACGGCGGCCCCGCGGTCACGTGGCTGACCCGCACGCCGGTGTTCGCGCCGCTGGACTACACCAAGCTGGTGCTGGAGATGACCACGCCGTCGTACGTGCGGCACTTCCACTCGTTGCCGCAGGACCGGCGGGACGCGTTGCGCGCCGAGCACTGGCGGCACTACCGGGCGATCTCGTCGGAGACGCTGGAGGAGCTGCACGACCTGCTGTACCGGCGGGAGTGGGAGCACGGGTTGGCGCCGGTCGAGCTGCGACCGGGCGTGACGGTGGTGTCGTCGTCGGTCTCCGGGTCCGAGGTGGTGCTGGAGTGCGCGCACCGGGACACCGGGCGGACGTTCCGGCACCGCACCGACCTCGTCGTGGCGGCCACCGGGTACGCGCAGGCGCCGACGCCGTTCCTGGAGCCGCTGGAGCCGTTCATCCACCGGGACGCGCGGGGCCGGTACGTCGTCGCGCTGGACCACTCGATCTCGTTGGACCCGTCGATCGCCGGGCGGGTGTTCGTGGCGAACGCCGACCTGCACAGCCACGGCGTGGCCGCGCCCGACCTGGGCATCGGGGCCGTGCGCAACGCGACCATCGTCAACGCGGTGACCGGGCGCGAGGTCTACCCGCTGCCCAAGCACACCGCCTACACCAGCTTCGGCGCTCCTGGGGACGAGGGGCGACCGAGGGACGCCGGCCATCCGGGAGACGACGTTGACTGACCTGTGGCGCGAGTGCTCGGCGGTGTTGCTGGCCAAGGCGATCGGCGAGCTGTGCTTCGAAGGGCTGCTCACGCCGACCGAGGGGTACGAGCTGCGGTTCGACGACGCGGTGTACACGTTCTCGGCGACGCGGACGGCGTTCGGCGGGTGGGCGGTGGAGCCGGGGTCGGTGCGCCGGGCGGCGTCCGGGATCCTCGGCGACGACGTGGTGGAGCCGTGCGACGACGTGCGGCTGTTCGTGGTGGACGCGTTCCGGTTCCTGCGGGTCGACCCGGCCACGACCGCCGGTTTCCTGGCCGAGGTGACCGCGACCGTGGCCGCCGACGTGGCGCTGGCGTCGACCGCGTGGCCGGTGGCGGAACTGGTGTCGTTGCCGCGGGCCGAGCTGGACGGTCACCTGGCCGGGCACCCGTGGCTGATCGCGAACAAGGGGCGGGTCGGGTTCTCCGCGGAGGACCTGGCGCGGCACAGCCCCGAGGCGCGCACGCCCGTGCGGCTGCCGTGGCTGGCCGTGCACCGGGGGCTGGCGGAGTTCCGCGGCACGTCGTCGCTGTCGGAGTCGTCGGTGCGGGAGCACGAGCTGGACCCGATGACGGTCGAGCGGTTCACCGAGGCGTTGCAGGAGGCGGGTGCCGACCCGGAAGCGTACGTGTGGCTGCCCGTGCACCCGTGGCAGCTCGACCACGTCGTGCGGACGCTGTGGGCGGCGGAGCTGGCCACCGGTCGGATCGTGGAGCTGGGCGAGGCGCCGGACTGGTACCTGCCGACCCAGGCGATCCGCACCATGTCCAATGTGGACTCGCCGAACCGGTACCAGGTCAAGCTGCCGTTGAAGGTGCTGAACACGTCGGTCTACCGGGGCATCCCGCCGCACTGCACGCTCGCCGCGCCGGTCGTCACGCAGTGGCTCGCCGGGCTGTGGCAGGCGGACAAGCTCGTCGGCGAGTGGGGCACGCAACTGCTGGGCGAGGTGGCTTCGGTGACCGTCCGGCACCCGCACCTGTCGCGGGCGGGTGACGTGCCGTACCAGTGGCTGGAGACCCTCGGGTGCATCTGGCGCGCGCCGGTGGCGTTGCGACCCGGTGAGCGCTCGTGGTCGTTGGCGGCCCTGCTGCACGTGGACCGCGCGGGACGGCCGTTGTTGCTGGAGTACCTCGGCGGAACCGACCCGGCGGTGTGGTTCGCCGCCCTGCTCCGCGCCCTGCTCCGGCCGCTGCTGCACGTGCTCTACACGTACGGGATCACGTTCAACCCGCACGGCGAGAACGTCGTCGTGATCACGGACTCCGACCACGTGCCGGTCCGCGTGGCCCTGTTGGACCTGGTGGACGACGTGAACGTCTCCGTGGACCGCGTACCCGCCCGCGGCCTGGAACCGGACGCCCACGACCCCGTGCTGCCGCGCAAGCCGTGGCCGATCCTGCGCCAGTACATCGTGGACGCCCTGCTGGTCGGCGTCTTCCGCCCCCTGTCCACCCTGATGCCGCTACCGGAGGACCACTTCTGGGGCATGGTCCGCGGCGAGATCGACGCCTACCGCGCCCGCTTCCCCACCCTGGCGGACCGGATGGACGAAGGCTCCCTGACCACCCCGGAATTCCTCCGCTACCCGCTCAACAGCTACCGCATCACCTCGGGCTACCAAGACCTGACCGCTCGCCCCCCGGTCCCTAAAACCGGCACCCTGCCCAACCCACTGCACGACGTCGTCCCGGTGCCACCGGCGGACGGTTGGTAAGGGCTCTGGCCGCCTCGTCCGGTATCCCCGGCCGGACGAGGCGGCCGGAGGGTCAGAGGCGGGCCAGGGTGAGGTAGGCGAGGCCGAAGTGGCCCCGGTAGCCCTTGAGCCAGCCGTCGCGGTGGTCGTCGACGATCGCGCGGACCTCGGTGGCCTTCGGGTGGTCCGGGTTCTCCAGCAGCCAGTGTTCGCGGGCGGCGCACCAGCGGGATTCGAAGCTGTCCCACTCGTCCAGGGAGGCGGTGGTGAGGTTGAGCAGGCGGTAGCCGCAGGTCAGAGCCAGGTCGACCAGGTCGGGCAGGGTGCCGAAGTCATCACCGAAGATCTCGGCGGACTTCGCGTTGGGTGGCTGTTCCCAGAAGCCGTCGCCGAGCAGCAGCGTGCCGCCGGGGCGGGTGCGGGCGTGCATGGCGTCCAAGGTGGCCTTCGTGCCGCCCCACGCGTGGGACGCGCCGATGGAGATCGTCACGTCGGCGGGGTCCGCCTGCCACGTGGTGACGTCGGCCAGCTCCAGCGTGACGCGGGAGGTCAAGCCCCTGGCCTCGACGTTCGCCCGGCCGCGGGTGATGGCGTAGTCGTCGCTGTCCACCCCGAGGCCGCGCGCGTCCGGCAGGTGCTCCACCGCCCTGAGCAGCAACTCCGCCCAACCGCACCCGTAGTCGACAACCCGCTGCCCCGGCGCCGTCCGCAGGCTGTTGATCAGGTCGTACGCCTTCGCGTCCGACAGCGGGGAGTTGAAGTCGAGCAGGGCGTGGCCGTTCAGCGGTACGTCTGTCACGCGCACACCGTGTCAGAACGCGGTCGGATCGGAAATGGATTTACTCCTCGCCGCGGACGACCTTGCGCAGCTTCGGCAAACGTTCGGCGATCACGCGTTCGACGCCCCGCCCGGTCGGCTGGTAGTAGTCGCGGCCGACCAGGTCGTCCGGCGGGTACTGCTGGGTCAGCACGCCCTCCGACACGTCGTGCGGGTAGCGGTAGCCCTGGGCGTTGCCCAGCTTCGCCGCGCCCGCGTAGTGGCCGTCGCGCAGGTGCGCGGGCACCGAGCCGATCGCGCCCTTGCGCACGTCCGACATGGCCTCGTTGATCGCGGTCGTGACGGCGTTCGACTTGGGCGCGGTGGCCAGGTGGATGGTGGCCTGGGCGAGGTTCAGCGCACATTCCGGCAGCCCGATGAGCTGCACGGCCTGCGCGGCGGCCACGCACGTCTGCAACGCGGTCGGGTCGGCCATGCCGACGTCCTCACTGGCGTGGATCACCAGCCGCCGGGCGATGAACCTCGGGTCCTCCCCCGCCTCGATCATCCGGGCCAGGTAGTGCAGCGCCGCGTCCACGTCCGAACCGCGGATCGACTTGATGAACGCGCTGGTCACGTCGTAGTGCTGGTCACCCTGCCGGTCGTAGCGCACGGCCGCCTTGTCGACCGTCGCCTCCAGCGTGGCCAGGTCGAGCACACCACCTTCGCCGACGGAGTCCGCGGCGGCTTCGAGCGCCGTCAACGCGCGCCGGGCGTCACCGCCGGCCAGTCGGACCAGGTGGTCCTCGGCGTCCCGCTCGACGGTGACCGTGCCGCCGAGACCGCGTTCGTCCTCGACCGCGCGCCTGACCAGCGCGCGCACCGCGTCGTCGGTCAACGGGCGCAGTTGCAGCACCAGCGACCGCGACAGCAACGGCGAGACGACCGAGAAGAACGGGTTCTCCGTGGTCGCCGCCACCAGCAGCACGATCCGGTCCTCGACCGCGCCGAGCAGCGCGTCCTGCTGGGTCTTGGAGAACCGGTGCACCTCGTCGATGAACAGCACGGTCGACTCGCCGGAGCGGACCAGGCGGCGGCGGGCCTCCTCGATGACCGCACGCACCTCCTTCACGCCCGCCGACAGCGCCGACAGCGCGGCGAACCGCCGTCCGGTGGCCTGGGAGACGAGCGTGGCCAGCGTCGTCTTGCCCGTCCCCGGCGGGCCGTAGAGCATGATCGAGGCGGGCGACGAGCCCTCCACCAGCCTGCGCAGCGGCGCGCCCGGCCCGAGCAGGTGGTCCTGCCCGACCACCTCGTCCAGGGTGCGCGGGCGCATCCGCACGGCCAGCGGCGCGTTGGCGGCGATGCGCGCCGCCTTCTCCTCCGGGTCGATGCCGAACAAGCCGTCGTCGAACAGGCCATCGTTCACGTGTTCGACTGTAGCTTCCCCGTGCACAGCCGCTGTCCGAGCGTGCAACGGCGGTTCCGTCGCAGGTCACCGCCGGTGCAGGGTATCGCCCATGAGCAAGTTGAGTCCGGAGCAGATCGCCCGGCACGCCCATGACGCGGGGTTCCGCGGGCAGGACCTGACGATCGCGGTGGCGGTCGCGCTGGCCGAGTCCGGCGGCGACCCCCGTGCGCACAACGCCACCCCGCCGGACAACTCCTACGGGCTGTGGCAGATCAACATGCTGGGCTCGCTGGGTCCGGCGCGGCGCCGCGAGTTCGGGCTGGAGTCGAACCGCGAGCTGTTCGACCCGGCGGAGAACGCCCGTGCGGCGAACAAGATCTCCGGTGACGGTCGGTCGTGGACGCCGTGGACCACGTACACGAGCGGCGCGTACAAGCGTCACCTGGACGAGGCGCGGCGGGGTGTCGAGGCGATGAAGCGCGGCGGCGGCTCAGGCGGCGGTGGCGGTTCCGGCGGCGGTCCACGTGGCGGCTCCGGAGGCGGCGGGTTCTCCGTGGACATCGGCGTGCTGCGTGACTACGCCCGGCGGACCCGCGACTCGGCCGACGACCTCACCGCGCTGGGCCGGCGGCACGTGCGCGAGGTGCGGGAGATCGCCGACGACAGCTTCGGGCGCATCGGCAAGCAGTCCGGGTTCGCCGAGGCGTTGGACAACTTCGGCGCGGCGCTGCGCAAGCAGGTCAAGGCGGTCGCGCACAACACCGACGCGCTGGCCACGTCCGCGAGCCGTTCCGTCCGTGCGTACAAGGAGCAGGACGACGACATCGCCGGGTCGCTGCGCGGCGGCCGGGTCATCAGCGGCGGAGGGGAAGGCTGATGGACAGCCGCGAGATGGCCCGGCACTTCGCCGAGAGCATGATCGGCCACCGGAACTCGTTGGCGGGCAAGGCCGAGGACGCGGTGAAGGTGCAGTACGCGCTGCACCAGACCGCGGCCGGCCTCACCGATCGGCACGAGGACCAGCGCAAGGCCGCCAAGACGGTGCTGGAGCACTGGAAGGGCGGTAACTCCGAGGGTTTCGAGAAGCGTTCGAGCCGACTCGGCAGGCAGCTGCGGGTCACCGCCGACGCCGCCCGTGACGCGGAGAAGATCGTCGCCGGTGTCACGAGCGCGTTGACGACCGGGCACGCGCGGGCTCGGCAGGCCGTCGACGAGTACCTCGACCAGGCGACCCGGCTGCTGGACGCGGGCAAGGCCGTCGGCACGCAGGCCGCGCTGCTCAAGGCCGTGGCGCAGGCGGCGGACCTGGAGCCCAAGTACACCAAGGAGACCACCGCGACCGTCCGGCACGTGCGGGGCGAGTTGGAGGACGCCGCGCGCAAGCTGCGGGCGTTGGAGAAGGAGGTCGAGCACGACGGCGTCGCGGACGGCCGGGCCGAGCGCACCCGTGGCCGCACGAAACCGTCCGGCGCCCGTGCGCGTGGCCGTTCGCGGACGATCATCTCCGCGGCACGGCGTGAGCTGGGCACCCGGGAGAACCCGCCGGGCAGCAACCGCAACCCGTACGGGCCGACGGCGGCGTGGTGCTCGTCGTTCGCCACGGCGATGTGGCGCAAGGCCGGGGTGGACATCCCGATCCTGCCGTTCACCGGCGACGTGTTCCGGTGGGGGCAGCGGCACGGGAAGGCGTACACGTCGCTCAGCGCGGTGAAGCCGGGTGACGTGCTGCTGTTCGGGAGCGGGCCGAGCAGCCCGGCGACCAGCACGCACATCGGGATCGTGGAGAAGGTGTCCGGCGGGACCGTGACGCTGATCGAGGGCAACTCGGGTGACAGCGTGCGGCGCAACACGCACCGGCTCAGCTCGGCGACGTTCTACGGAGGGGTGCACCCGTGATCACGGGCAACGCGCACGACCCGGACACGGGGATCGTGGTGGAGGTGGGTCCCGGCGGCGGGTTGCGGGACCTGGTGCTGGACGCGCGGTCGTTGCGGTTGGGGCAGTCCGGGTTGGCGCGCGCGATCCTGGGGCTGGTCGACACGGCGACGGCACGGGCGAACGCGCGCGTGCAGCGCGCGGTGGGTGACGTCAGCGGGCTCGGGCTGGCGGTGGCGAGTCGGATGGCGGAGTCGGTGGAGGACACGACTCCCGAGACGTGGCGGGTGTGATGGGGCTCGGTGAGCGGTTGGACGCCGTCCGGTGCGAGGCTTCCGGTCGGGGCGTAACGGTGGTGGTGGACCTGCACGGCAAGCCCGTGGACCTGTCGTTCACGCGGGAGGCGCTGGCCCTGCGGCCCGCCGAGCTGGCCGGTGTGATCCGGGAGTTGGCCGACGAAGCCGCCGCGGCGGCCGTGGCCGAGGGCATGGCGATCCTCGCCGACGTCGTCCCGCCGCACCTGCTGACGTCCTGAGCGTTGAACTCGGGGGTCCTGAACGTAGGACACGCGGGACCTGAACGTACGACTCTCGCGTGTGTCCTACGTTCGGAACGCGTGTGTCCTACGTTCAGGACCCGTGAGTTCTACGGTCGGGTGCGGGCTTGGGTGAGCAGGGTGGTCAGGTGGCGGGTCAGCCACGGGGTGTCGGCCGGGGAGAGGTGGACCCACTCCGTGTCCGGGGCCTGCTCGGTGGTCAGGGCGTAGCGGCCGGCGGCGGTCTCGGTCCAGCTCAGCACGCGGGAACGGCCAGCCGGACCGGTGGCGGCCAGTTGACCGGTCGACTTGCGCGGCGAGTCGACCAGGGTGGTGATCGACCGGGTGGCACGGCCGGTGATGCCCGCCTGGGCCAGGGTCCGTTCGAGCGCTGCGTGGCCGGCTTGGGCGTAGGCGTCCATCGCGGCGGAGAACACGGGCCTGGGCATCCGCACCTGCTCGCCGGGGCCCGCGGGCGCGTCGCCGATGACCCGCGTGATCGCGGCCGTCAGGTCGGTGACGGGCTCCAGCGCCACCTCGCGGTCGTTCAGCACGGCCAGCACGCCCTGCCTGCCGCGGGAGGTGGCCAGCACGCGCCACGGGTGCGGCCGGAAGACGAGCGCGTCCACCGAGACCTCGCCGTGCGCGAGCAGGGTGAACATGTCCTCCAGCTCCGGTGAGACGTCCTCGCCGTCGGCCAGTCCCGCCTCGGTCAACGTGCGCAGGACCTCCGAGCCCAGGGCGTCCCGGTCGTCCATCGTCTCGCCGTGCGACGGCACTTCGAGGGGGTAGGGCGGCTCACCCGCGCCCAAGTCCACCCACAGCAGGTCGAACTCCAGGTGGGACAGGACGACCGCGGTCGCCGAACGTCGCGCCATGGGCCCAGAAGGTAGCGGCCGGCGGCGTCTCGCGCGGCCGGTTGGGCAACACCGGTGGCTACGCTGCTCGACGTGGACGTCGCCGGCGGGTTCCTGACTGTGCGGGCTTCCGGCGCGGCGGCGGCCAAAGCAGCGCTCAGCGGTGGTGCGACCGGCACGACGACCCCCGAGCACATCCAGTTGCTGGTCGGCTGCGCGGTCGCGCCCGGCGTGCCCGGCAACGGCACCGCGCTTCGGTTTCCCGATTGCGCGCTGCACGTCCTGCCCGACGTGGTGATGCTGACCGTCGCCGAGGCACGGCTCACCGTCGGCTTCGACGAGCTGAAACCGCTGATGTTCCAACCGGTCCCGGTCGACGCCGCGCTGCACGCCGTGTTCTCCGCCGCGGTCGCGCACGTGCTCGCCGCCGCGCACGCCCTCGACCCGCACGGCTTGTCCCACCACCTGCTCGGCCTGGCCGAACTGGTGCTGCGCAGCGCGTTGCGCGCCGAGCTGGAACGCGTGGACTCCCTGGTCGCACGGCGGCGCGAGGCGTTGGACTACATGCGCGAGCACCTGGCGGACCCGACCCTGAGCGCGGACCGGGTCGCCGAGGCGCTGTTCATCTCCCGCCGACGCCTCTACCAGCTCTTCGACGACGGGCAGGGCGTGTCCGAGCGCATCCGCGGCCTGCGCATCGACCGGGCCAGGGCGTTGCTGGCCGACCCGGCGAAGGCCGCGCGCGGCATCGGCGAGATCGCCAAGGACTGCGGTTTCGTCAGCGCCGCGCACTTCTCCCGGACGTTCCGCCAGGTGGTCGGGCAGACACCGAGCGAGTTCCGTAACCGCTGAACTCGACGCCCGAGACGAACCGGCCCGCGATGCCCGCCACCTCCAGCCAGCCGCGCCCGGTCGGCGAGTGCAGCGTGAACACGGCGATCCGCGGGTGGTCCGGGTCGGTCACCACGACCTGCAGCTGGGCGCCCGGTCCGGTCACCGGGATGCGTTCCACGATCACCACCGGGTAGCCGGTCGCCGTCTCACCGCGGGTGACCTCGCGGATCGCCGGCCCGTCGAGGTGGAAGCCCAGTTCGCCGGGGTCGGTCGGCCGGTCGACGGCCACCACGCCCGCCATCAGCAGCGCCGGGTCCGCGTCCCGGTGCTCGACCACGGCCAGCAGGCCCGCGCCGTGCCGGTGCGCGAGTTCGGCGGCCTGCGTGGCGGACACCTCCAGGCCGGGGTCGCGGGTGCCCTTGAGCCGGCGCAGCACGGCCAGCAGTGCCGCCGCGGTGCGTTCGGGAGTGCTTAATTCCACCGGGGTCACCCCTGGCACGGGAGCGAGTCTCACCCCAGGCCCGCCCGGAACGCCGCCGCCGCGCCCCTGGTGGACGCCGGTCGAGGTGGGCCGAGCAGCACGGACGCCAGTTCGGCGGTGATCGAGGAGAAGCCGGTCAGCGTGTCCGCGATGGCCGTCGACGGCTCTTCGGCGCGGAGCCGTTCGGCGACCCGCCTGGCCTCCGCGCGGTGGTCGCGCTCCAGCAACCGGGCCTCGTCCAGCACGTCGTCCAGTTGCCGCCGCAGCTCGTCGTGCCGCGCCACGGCACGGTCGTGCGCCGCGCCGTCGGCGGCGGTGAACGCGGCCATCGCACCGGTCCGGTCGACCTCGTCGGACGCCTCGGCGAGCGCGCGCCGCAACGCCAGCGCCCGCCGGTCCAGCTCCTCCGCACGCCGCTGGTTGCCCAGCAGCGTGGTGGCCCAGCCGTCGAGCACCTCGGCCGCCGCCCGCATCGCGCGCCGCACCGCCGTCAGCTCCGACACCACCGCCTCCAACCGCGTCCTGAACCCGTCCGCCGCCGCACCCGTCCACTGCTCCGGGGGCGTCCCGGTGACCGTGAAGGCGACCGAGAACCGCTCGCTCGCCGCCGCCACCGCGCCCGCGTGACCCGGCGCGGGATCGAAGCCGAGACCCCGGTAGTCAGTCATGGCGCAGCTCGTCGGCCTGCCGATAGGTCTCACCCGCCGTGCGCACCGAGTCCGCCATCGCGGCCAGCTCCACGCCGCGCAGCACCCCCGCCCACTCGGCGGCCAGCTGCTCGACCGCCTCGGTCACGCCCTCCGGACCCAGGTCGCCCGGCGGCTCCGCCAGGGTGGACGCGGCGGCGCGCACCTCGTCGGCCGCCTCGTCCAACCGACCGGCGAACGCGGTCAGCGCCTCCGGGTCGACCTGGTAGCCGTCGCTCATTCGCCGAGCACCGGCGGGAACGCGGGCGGCAGGTCGTCGAGCAGGTCGAGGCCTTGGTCGTAGCGGTTGCGGTGCTCGGCGTCCTCCTCGCGGTTGCCGGGCGCCATCGGCGGGTACATGCCGAAGCCCTGCGGTCCGCCCGCGCCGACGACCGGTCCGACGCCGCCGCGGGCCGCCGCACCACCCGGCACCGCGCCGAGCACGCCGGACGAGCCGCCCGGGCCGAACCCGCCCAGACCGCCGCCGCCGGTGCCACCGGTGCCGCCCGCGTGCGGGCCGAACGAGCCGAAGCCGGGGTTCGCGCCACCGAACCCGCCGGGACCGCCCGCGCCCGGGAAACCGGGTCCGCCGAGGGCCGGTCCGCCGACGGAGGCCGCGGTCGTCGTGCCTTCCGGGCGCGTGCCGACCTCGTGCGGCGGCCGGTCCGCGGGTCCGGTCGGACCGGGGCGCTCCCACACCGGCGGTGTGGGCGTCGGACCGTGCCACGGCAGCGGCACGCCGGGCGTCCACTGCTCCGCGTCCCGGTTCGTCACCACCGGGGCCTGTTCGAACACCGGCAGCTCACGGCCGATGCCGTGGGCGGCGGCCTCGTACTGCTCCATCACCCGCACCGCCCGGTCCATCGCCTCCCGCTGCTCCTCCTTGGACGGCTTGTGGTCGTCCAGGAGCTGGTCGAGCATGTAGGAGCCCTGGGGCCCGTCGAGCGCGGTCACGTCGTAGCCCTGGCGGAACCACTTCTCGGCGTCCGGGTGCACCGGCTCGGGGATCGCCTGGGCCGCCTCGGCCACCGCCGCGGCGTAGCCGTCGAGGCCGCCGCCCACCTGGAACGCGCGCCGCGACGCGTCCGCGCCCCACTGGGTGAGCCGCGTCACCGACTCGGACGCCGCCACCGCGGACGGCCCGCGCCACGACAGCGCGAGGTTCTGCACGATCTTGCGCACTTCCGAGGTGGCCTGGTCGACGTCCTCGGCCAGCCGCTTCCACTCGTAGGTGCGGGTGGCCATCTGCGCGGCGTCCGCCGACTTGACCATGTCCCAGAGCTGCCGGTGCGTGTACGCCCGCCAGTTGATCTTGCCGAAGTTCTCCGGCTTCCGGTTCTCCCGGCGCTGCCTGAGGCGCTTCTCGTTGCGCCGACGGGTGGCCGGCGAGTGGTCGTGGAAGTCCGACCAGTACCCGCCCTTGCGCTCGCGCTCGGTCACCGCAGCCGCCCCAGTGCCTCGGCGATGTGGCGGTCCTGCGCCTGCTGCGTCACGCCCACCTGCTGCAACGCCTCGCGCAGCTCGGTCAGCTCGGCCAGGTAGGACCGCAGCGCGGCGCGCACGCCGCCGCCGAGGTCGCTGCCGCGCAGCCCGAACGCCTGCCGCATGTTGCGCGCGACGGGGCCCTTGCCGTCACCGAGGGGCTGCTCCATCTCCCGCTCGGCGCGGCTCAGCAACTCGGTCAGCACCCCGTGCAGCCGGTCCAGGTCCGCGACCGCCGTGCCGAAGGAGGACAGGTCCAGCTCGATGCGGTCACCGCCCTCGGCGACCACGCCCGCCGCACCCGCACCGGTCGGCGCGGACACCTCCGGCAGCGCTACGGCGCGCGAACCGCGCTCGTCCTCGCGCAGCTCTTCGCGCATCTGCTTGGCGTGCTCGACGCCACGCACCCTGACGACCATGGACACATGGTGGTGTGCCCGCGCGCGGGTGACCAGACCGGGTGCACAGCGGGAGCAGCGTCGGTGCACGGTCGGACAAGGCCGCGGTGCCGGTTCCGGGCGGGGTCTGTGCGAAAATCGTCACCCGTGCCGTCACCTGCCGTTCACGCGCGCGCCGTGTTGCTCGCCGGACCCTCCGGCTCGGGCAAGTCCACCCTCGCCGCCCACCTCGGCCTGCCCGTGCTGCGCCTGGACGACTTCTACCGCGAGGGCGACGACCCGCTGCTCCCCCGGGACGAGTCCGGCCGCCCGGACTGGGACGCCGAAGGCTCCTGGAACACCGCCGACGCCCTCGCCGCCGTGGTCGAGCTCGCCACCACCGGCACGGTCGAGGCGCCCGTCTACGAACTCGGGGAGGACCGGCGGGTCGGCTGCCGCACGGTGACCGCGCCGGGCCTGTTCATCGCCGAGGGCCTGTTCGCGGACCGGCTGGTGGCGGGCTGCCGCGAGGCGGGTGTACTGGCGGACGCGATCGTGCTCGCCCCGAACGCCCTGGTCACGTTCGCCCGCCGGTTCGCCCGGGACGTTGCCGAGGCCCGCAAACCGGTGCCGCTGCTGGCCCGCCGCGGCCTGCGACTGCTGCGCGAGCACCCCGGCGTGGTGCGCCGCTGCGTGGACGCGGGCATGCGCCCGGTCCGACCGCACCACGTGGCGGTAGTGCCGCGACCGGCGACCTTCACCGCGTCTTCCGGCGCTCGGCAGGGCGCCTCGCGGCACTAGCCACGATCGGGGGCATGGAGCACGCGGCGGTGTAGCCCGGACGTGCCGGGGGTACTGCTGCCGGCATGGCTGAGTACGAGCACGAGCAGAGGATCCCGGTCGACGCGCGGGTGGTGTTCGACCTGGCCCGGGACGTGTCCGCGATGGAGGCGTGGCTGCCCGACGGGCTGCAGGTCGAGCCGAGCGGCCCGGAACGCGTCACCGGCCGGGTCTCGATGGGCGACGAGATCGACGAGGCCGAGGGATACCTGGCCGCGGACGCCGAGCAGCGCAGGCTGGAGTGGGGCGACCTGGAGGGTGGCGGCTACTCGGGGTGGCTCCAGGTGGACGACGAAGGCCCCGGCCGCAGCCGCGTGGTGCTGCACCTGGACGTCGGCGGCGAGCACCAGGCGGCGCTCGGCGGCGAGGCGCACGAGATCACCGACGAGCACCTCGTGCAGGCGCTGGACCGGCTCGCGGCGCTGGCGACGCAGAGCGTTACGTGACTGTTTTCACTGATCATCAGGTTTGAACCCGAAAAAGCGACACCTAGTGTGAACGCCGTTCACCTGGGCACGTCTGCACGTCGAGGCCCCGGATCGTCTTCAAGGAGCTTCGATGTTCCGCGCTCTGCGCGGCCGCAACTACCGTCGCTGGGCCTTCGCCGACCTGATCTCGGTGACCGGCTCGTGGATGCAGTTGATCGGTCTCAACTGGGTCGTGCTGGAGAGCACCGGCTCGGCCACCTCGGTCGGCCTCTCCGTGCTGATGGGCACGCTGCCGTCCGTGCTGCTGGGTCCGTGGGCGGGTTCGCTGGCCGACCGGCTGCCGGTGCGCCGGATCATCCTCACCTGCCAGGCGCTGCACGCCGTGCTGGCCGCGCTGCTGGCGCTGGTGGTGTGGCAGGGCGCGCCGATCACGGTGTTGTTCGCGCTGACGTTCGCCTCCGGTCTGGTGACCGTGTTCGACGGTCCCGCGCTGGGCCGGTTCGGCGGGCAGGTGGTGTCCCGGGAAGACCTGGGCAACGCGGTCGCGCTCGGTTCGGTGCTCAGCTCCACCGGCCGCATCCTGGGCATGAGCAGCGCCGCGGTGCTCGCTGCCGCGCTCGGCTCGCCCGCCCTGTTCCTGATCAACTCGGTGAGCTTCCTGGCCGTCATCGCCGCGGTGCTCCTGATCCGCCGCGACGAGCTGCACCCGTTGGAGCGCAGCCCGGTCGACCGGGTCGGCGTGGCCGCCGGCCTGCGGTACGTCGCGGCCAGCGGGCGGCTGATCCTGCTGTTCGCGCTCGGTTTCACGCTGTCCAGCCTGGGCCGCAACTACCAGGTCACGATGGCCGCGATGAGCCCGGACGCGACCGTGTACGGGGTGCTGTCGACGGTGTTCGCGATCGGCACCGTGCTGGGCGGCCTGGCCGCGGCGGCGCGCAAGGCGCTGACCGTGCGGCTGCTGCTCGTGGTCGCCTGCGCGACCAGCCTGCTCCAGGTGACCAGCGGGCTGGTGCCGGGCATGCTCGGGTTCGCCGTCGTGCTGCTGCCGATCGCGGCGGGCGCGGTCGTCATCGACACCACCATGAGCACGCGGATCCAGCTCGACACCGCGGACGGCATGCGCGGACGGTTGCTGGCGGTCAACTCGGCCGTCGGTGCCGCGGCGGGCGCGGTGGGCGCACCACTGCTCGGCTGGCTGTGCGAGCACGTCGGCGCGCCGGAGGCGCTGGTGCTCGCGGGCGCGTTGACGCTGATGGTGACCGTGTTCGCCGCCTCGGTGCTGGCCGCGCCGCCGCACCGCCGGACCGCGTTGGCGCACCGCGTGCTGCGCCGGCCGCACCACCCGGCGCCGCCCGCCGGTCACCCGCACGGCCCAGTGCGCCCCGCGAAACGCCCGAGGCGGCGTGCCGTCGTCCGGGTGTAGCCGGACGCGTCCGTAGGGCGGCACGCGCTGCGCCGCTGAGATGCACTGCGTAATCGCCCATTCACAGATGAGGGAGGCACGGTTACAGTCGTCCCAGTTCCTGGGAGCGCTCCCAGAACCTCAACGAGGAGGTGAACGACGTGACGGCCCGACGATGGATCGCGCTGGCCTCGGCCGGTGCGGCAGGTTTGCTGATCGCGACGCTCGTGAATGTGGTCGGCCCCACCGCTGCGTCCGCGCACGGCGCGATGATGACGCCGGGCAGCCGGACCTTCATGTGCTGGAAGGACGGCCTGTCCCCGCAGGGCGACATCCGGCCCCAGAACCCGGCCTGCGCCGCCGCGGTGTCCGCGGGCGGCACCAACGCGCTGTACAACTGGTTCGGTGTGCTGCGGTCCGACGGCGCCGGCCGCATGAGCGGCTTCATCCCCGACGGCAAGCTGTGCAGCGGCGGCAACCCGACGTTCTCCGGGTTCGACATCGCCCGCAACGACTACCCGGTGACCCACCTCACCGCCGGTGCGACGTTCAACATCACCTACAACAAGTGGGCCGCGCACCCCGGCCGGTTCGACCTGTACATCACCAAGGACAGCTGGAGCCCGACCCGGCCGCTGGCGTGGAGCGACCTGGAGAGCACGCCGTTCGACAGCGTGACGAACCCGCCGGACAGCGGCGCGGTGGGCACCGTCGACGGCAAGTACTACTGGAACGCGAAGCTGCCCTCGGGCAAGTCGGGCCGCCACATCGTCTACTCGGTGTGGACCCGCTCGGACAGCGCGGAGACGTTCTACAACTGCTCCGACGTCGTGTTCGACGGCGGCAACGGCCAGGAGACCGGCGTCGGCAACGGTGGCGGCACGACGACCACCACGACCACGACGACGACCTCCACGTCGACCAGCACCACCACCACGACCCCGACCAGCACCACGACCACGACGCCCACCCAGCCGGGTGACGCGAACTGCATGGCGATCTACAAGATCACCAGCGCGTGGTCGGGCGGCTTCCAGGGCGAGGTCGAGATCATGAACCACAGCAAGAGCACGTACAACGGCTGGACCGCCACGTGGACGTGGGGCGGCAACCAGGCCATCAACAGCCTGTGGAGCGGCGTCAACTCCGGCTCCGGCCAGCAGGTGATCGTCAAGAACGCGGCGTGGAACGGTTCGGTGGCGCCGGAGGCGTCGGTGAAGTTCGGCTTCACCGCCAACTACTCCGGGGCGAACTCGTTGCCGACCGTGTCCTGCACCAGCCCGTAGCCCCCTGTCGGGCTGATTCGGGAGATCACTCCAGGCGGAACCCGAACGGGAGCTCCAGCCGGTGCCGGGCGAGCAGCCCGGTGTCGGCCAGGAGCTCCCGCGTCGGTCCGTCGGCCACCACGACACCGCCGTCGATCAGCACGCTGCGGGGGCACAACTGCAACGCGTAGGGCAGGTCGTGGGTGACCATCAGCATGGTCCGGTCCAAGCCCAGCAACACCTCGGCCAGCTCTCGGCGGGCCACCGGTTCCAGGTTCGCCGAGGGCTCGTCGAGCACCAGGATCTCCGGGTCGCAGGCCAGCACGGTGGCCAGCGCGACGCGGCGGCGCTGACCGCCGGACAGGTGCAGCGGCGACCGGTCCGCGAACTCCGCCATGCCGACCGCGGCCAGCGCCCGGTCCACCCGCTCGCCCAGCTCCGCGCCGCGCAGCCCGAAGTTCGCCGGGCCGAACGCCACGTCCTGCCGCGCGGTGGGCAGGAACAGCTGGTCGT
Source organism: Saccharothrix sp. CB00851 (assembly GCF_001905065.1). Lineage (NCBI taxonomy): Bacteria > Bacillati > Actinomycetota > Actinomycetes > Pseudonocardiales > Pseudonocardiaceae > Saccharothrix > Saccharothrix sp. CB00851. Next base: position 74,259 of record NZ_LWLC01000024.1, on the reverse strand, counting down.
CGGGGTCCTGGAAGACCACGCCGACCCGGCGCCGGATCTCCTTGAGGTTCGCCTTCTCCACCGGCAGCCCGGCCACCTCGACCCGGCCCGAACCACCGCCGAGCACGCCGTTGAGGTGCAGCACGAACGTCGTCTTGCCCGCGCCGTTGGGTCCCAGCACGGCGACGCGCTCACCGCGTTCGACCCTCAGGTTCACCCCGTAGAGGGCCTGGTGGCCGTCCGGGTAGGCGTACGCCAGCCGCTCCACCACCAACGCGGGCGCGGACCGCTGCGGCTCGACGGCCGCACCGCCACCGGCGCCGTCGGGCATCCGGCCCGTCCAGCCTCGCGACACCATCGCCAGGTGCACCCTCTCGCCGCGTTCGTAGGACCGGATGAACAGGCTGCCGACACCGCGCGCGGTCGCGCCGAGCTGCCAGAACAGCCGCGGGTCGTCACCGCGGGAGATCCGGGCCACCCGCATCCGCCTGGCCTCGCCGACGATCACCTCGGCGTAGCGCAGCATCAGCGTCGCGATGGTGACCAGCACCGACGGCATCCGCAGCCGCTGCAGCCCGAGCAGCAGGTCCTGCGGCGCGGTGGTGGCGGCCAGCGTCAGCGACGTCAGCAGGCCGAGCGTGCCCTTGGCCAGGATGTTCCAGCCGGCCAGCGCGCCCTCCTCCGAGACGGACACGCCCAGCACGTCCACCCGGTCGCCACCGCCGGTGAACGGCAGCAGCACGGCCAGCAGCACGAACGGCAGCTCGATCACCGACCGCGCGGCGAACCACCGCACCGGGACGCGGGCCACCGCCCAGACGGAGGTCAGCACGAGCAGGTAAGCGCCGAACGCCCAGAACGCCTCGCGCGGTGTGGCCACCACGCACAGCACCGCCACCACCGTGGCGACGATCTTCGTCTGGGGCGCGAGGCGGTGCACCGGCGAGTCGCCCGGCCGGTGCAGGAAACCGTGGCCCGCGCTCACCCCACGTCGGACTTCACGTCGGACTTCACGTCGGCCCGCGCGTCGGGGCGCTTGCGCAGCAGCCAGAACAGCCCGCCCGCGACGGCCAGCGTGAGCACCACGCCGAGGACGCCCGCGAGCCCGGTGAACCGGTCGTCACCGCCCAGCGCGTAGTCGGCCAGCGGCCACTCGCCCAGCGGGTGCTCCCGCGCGTGCTCGGCGATGCCGTGCTCCTCGGTGACGTGGTCCAGCCCGTCCGGGTTCGAGTCGGCGAAGTAGGACACCACACCGGCCAGCAGCAGGCTGACCACCGCGAACCCCAGGAAGAAGCGCTTCACGCCCTCAACTCCAGCTTCTGCGGCACGCCGCGCAGCAGGTACACCAGGTCGGGCCGGGCCGCCGCGACCGCCGTCACGGTGACCGCGGTGATCAGGCCCTCGCCGATGCCGATCAGCACGTGCACGCCGAGCACCGCGGCGGCGACCGTGCCGAACGCGACACCGCCCTGGCCGCCGATGGCGTACTCCACCACGAAGCCGAACGACGCGAGCACCGTGTTGACCAGCGCGGACACGAACGCGACCACGGCCAGGCCGCCCTTGTTGCGCGCGGCGAGCCTGCGCAGCGCCACCGCGGTCAGGTAGCCGACCGCCGTGCCGACCAGCGCCATGTTGGTGACGTTCGCGCCGAGCGCGGTGACACCGCCGTCGGCGAAGAACAGGGACTGGACGACCAGCACGATCGTCACGCACAGCGCGCCGACCCACGGCCCGACCAGGATGGCGGCGAGGGCGCCGCCGAGCAGGTGCCCGCTCACACCGGGCAGCACCGGGAAGTTCAGCATCTGGGCGGCGAACACGAACGCCGCCACCAGGCCCGCCATCGGCGCGGTCCGGTCGTCGAGGTCGCCGCGCGCCTTGGCCAGTGCCACGCCGACGCCCGCCACGGCCACCGCGACGAACAGCAGCGAGGTCGGGGCGTTCAGCAGGCCGTCGCTCATGTGCATTGCCACCGGTTCGGACACGCGCACCACGCTAGTTGCAAGTAGTCCGCAATGGCCAGCGCACTGCAACAACGATTCCGATCACACCACCGGGTGAACCTCGCGGAGGCGTCCCGCGGTGGTCGCGCTGGGTGAATCGGCCCGGTGGACCGGCGTCGGCCACGGTTGCCGGTCCTCCGGCCAGGTGAAGGGGGTGGGGGACGCCCACCGAGGTGACTTGGCCTGTCCCCGCCGTCGTTCCCGCTCATCCACTGGGCGACAGGTTCGGAACTACCGGAGAGGACCCCACCATGTCGCACATCACCCGCATCGCCTCGGCCACCGCCCTGGCGTTCGCCGCCGTCGCGCTGCCCGTCGTGACGGCGGGCCCGGCGCACGCGACGGTCGAGGCCTGCAAGGGCTACCTGGAGGAAAAGGGCTACGACGTCACCTACGAGATGGAGCAGGCGTGCGTCACGGGCTCCCACAACGAGCTCGAACAGTGCGCCGAGGAGCTCAAGGCGCAGGGCGTGTGGCGCTACTACGCGTACACAGCGTGCGAGCACGCGGCGATGACAGAGGGGCGGCTCGTGGACGGCGGCTGACGGACGCCGTGCCGGCGGCGGCCGGTTCGAACCCGTGACGGCCGGGCCCCGGATCGGGGTCGAGGACCGGCCGCGGCCGTCGGCTGGTCGGCCGGGTCACCCGCGCGGAGCCGCCGGGACCGCGGGGTGATCGGCCCGGTCGACCTGCCGATGCCGCGGTGACCCTCCTGACCAGCGGGGATCGGGCAGGCGCTGGTCGCGGGGCGTTGCCACTATGCTCAGCCCGCGATGACTCTCACCGACCGCCTGCCGGCCACCCCCGACCCCGACGTCCTCTACGACACCTTCGCCGAGTGGGCGCAGGACCGGGGGCTGTCGCTGTACCCGGCGCAGCAGGAGGCGTTGATCGAAATCGTCTCCGGCTCGAACGTCATCCTCAGCACGCCCACCGGCTCGGGCAAGTCGCTGGTCGCCATCGGCGCGCACTTCGCCGCCATGGCCGAGGGCAGGCGCACCTTCTACACCGCGCCCATCAAGGCCCTGGTGTCGGAGAAGTTCTTCGCCCTGATCGAGACGTTCGGCGCGGAGAACGTCGGCATGATGACCGGTGACGCCAGCGTCAACGAGACCGCGCCGATCATCTGCTGCACCGCCGAGATCCTGGCCAACATCGCGCTGCGCGACGGCACGCAGGCCGAAGTCGGCCAGGTCGTCATGGACGAGTTCCACTTCTACTCCGAGCCCGACCGCGGCTGGGCGTGGCAGGTGCCGCTCATCGAGCTGCCGCAGGCCCAGTTCCTGCTGATGTCGGCGACCCTGGGCGACGTCACGTTCTTCGAGAAGGACCTGACCCGCCGCACCGGCCGCACGACGAGCGTGGTGCGTTCCGCCGAACGCCCCGTGCCGCTGAACTTCCAGTACGTCACCACCCCGCTGCACGAGACGATCGAAGAGCTCCTGCACGGCCGCGAAGCCCCGGTCTACGTCGTGCACTTCACCCAGGCCTCCGCCCTGGAACGCGCCCAGTCGCTGATGAGCGTGAACGTCGCCACCCGCGCCGAGAAGGACGCCATCGCGGCCATGATCGGCCGGTTCCGATTCACGTCCGGATTTGGCAAGACACTGTCCCGCCTGGTCCGGCACGGTATCGGTGTGCATCACGCGGGCATGTTGCCGAAGTACCGGCGCTTGGTGGAGCAGCTGGCCCAGGCCGGCCTGCTCAAGGTCATCTGCGGCACGGACACCCTCGGCGTGGGCATCAACGTGCCCATCCGCACGGTCGTGTTCACCGCCCTGTCGAAGTACGACGGCCAGCGCACCCGCCACCTGAAGGCGCGCGAGTTCCACCAGATCGCGGGACGGGCGGGTCGCGCGGGCTACGACACCGTCGGCACGGTCGTCGTGCAGGCGCCCGACCACGTGGTGGAGAACGAGAAGGCGCTGGCCAAGGCGGGCGACGACCCGAAGAAGCGGCGCAAGGTCGTGCGCAAGAAGGCGCCCGAGGGCTTCGTGTCGTGGAGCGACCAGACCTTCGAACGGCTCAAGAACGCCGAGCCGGAACCGTTGACGTCGAGCTTCCAGGTCAGCCACGCCATGCTGCTCAACGTCATCGGCAGGCCCGGTGACGCGTTCGCCGCGATGCGGCACCTGCTGGAGGACAACCACGAGGACCGGCCCGCGCAGCGCAAGCACATCCTGCGGGCCATCCAGATGTACCGGGGGCTGCTGGCGGCGGGCGTGGTGGAGCGGCAGGGCGGCGAGATCCGGCTCACCGTCGACCTGCAGGTGAACTTCGCGCTCAACCAGCCGCTGTCGCCGTTCGCGCTGGCCGCGATCGAGCTGCTGGACCGCGAGTCGCCGTCCTACGCGCTGGACGTGCTGTCCGTGGTCGAGTCCACTTTGGACGACCCGCGCCAGGTGCTGTCCGCGCAGGAGCACAAGGCGCGCGGCGAGGCCATCGGCGCGATGAAGTCCGAGGGCATCGAGTACGACCAGCGGATGGAGCTGCTGGAGGAGGTGACCTACCCGAAGCCGCTCGCCGAGCTGCTGGAGGCCGCGTTCACCACCTACCGGCGCGGGCACCCGTGGGTCGCCGACCACCACCTGTCGCCGAAGTCCGTGGTGCGGGACATGTTCGAGCGGGCGATGACGTTCGCCGAGTACGTCTCCCACTACCAGCTGGCCCGCTCGGAAGGCCTGGTGCTGCGGTACCTGGCCGACGCGTACAAGGCGCTGCGGCAGACCGTGCCGGAGGACGCCAAGACCGAGGAGCTCAGCGACCTGCAGGAGTGGTTGGGCGAGCTGGTCCGCCAGGTCGACTCCAGCCTGCTGGACGAGTGGGAGAAGCTGCGCAACCCCACCGACGACGCCGCGGAAGCGTCCATCGACGACACGCCACCGGCCGTCACCGGCAACGTGCGCGCGTTCCGGGTGCTGGTGCGCAACGCGTTGTTCCGGCGGGTCGAACTGGCGGCGCGGCGCAACTACTACGAGCTGGGTCAGCTCGACGGCGACGCGGGCTGGTCCGCCGAGGACTGGCAGGACGCGCTGGAGCCGTACTTCGAGGAGCACGACGAGATCGGCATGGGGCCGGACGCACGCGGGCCGGCACTGCTGGTGATCACCGAGGAACCGGGGCTGTGGCGGGTCCGGCAGGTCCTGGACGACCCGGCGAAGGACCACGACTGGGGCTTCACCGCCGAGGTCGACCTGGCCGAGTCGGACGAGATCGGCACCGCCGCCATACGGATCACCGAAGTCGGCCCGCTGTAGCGGGGTCCATCCGGTGGTACTCCGGTCCTGACCGGGGTACGAGCATGTCAACGTCGGGACAGAGCGGAGGCGGTTGACCCTGTCGCAGGACGAGTTCGGCGTGCTGGGGGCCCTCGTGGTACGCCGGAACGGCCGCTCGGTCCCCGTCACCGCCGCCAAGCACCGCATCGTCCTGACGACCCTGCTGCTGGACGCGAACCGCTCGGTGCCCGCGAGCGACCTGATCCGCCGGGTGTGGGGCGACACGCCGCCGGACCGCGCCGCGCAAACGCTTCCCGTGTACGTGATGCGGTTGCGGCGCGCGCTCGGCGAACCGCCGCTGATCCACACCACCCCGACCGGCTACCGGATCGACGTTCCGCCCGCCGCGCTGGACCTGCACCGGTTCGAGGCGGCGGCCGAGGAGGGCGCGAAGCTGGCCGCCGCCGAGGACTTCACCGCCTCCGCCGAGGCCTACGAGCGGGCGCTGTCGTGCTGGCACGGTCCGCCGCTGGCCGACGTGCCGTCCGAGTCGCTGCACGAGACGGAGGTGCCGAACCTCGCCGAGCAGCGGCTGCGGGTGATCTCCGAGCTGACGGACGTGAAGCTGAGGCTGGACCGGTGCGACGAGGTGATCGCGGACCTGCGCCGGCTCACCGCGCAGCACCCGCTGCGCGAGCGGTTCTGGTCGCAGCTGATGGTGGCGCTGTACCGGGTGGACCGGCAGGCCGACGCGCTGGACGCGTACCGGCAGGCGTCCACGGCGTTGGCACGGGAGCTGGGCGTGGACCCCAGCGACGCGCTGCGCGCGGTGCACCACGCGATCCTCACCGGCGACCCGGCGCTGCACCAGCCCGCCGCGAACACGTGGGCACCGGTGTCGCAGCTGCCCGCGCCGGTGGGCAACTTCGTGGGCCGCGGCGCGGAGCTGGGCCGGGTGACGGACCTGTTGACGCGGGGCACGGCGACCGTGGTGGTGTGCGGGCCGCCGGGGGTGGGCAAGACCGCGTTCGCCATCTCGGTGGCGCACGCGGTGCGCGACCGCTACCCCGACGGCCAGCTGTACGTGAACCTGCGCGGGCACTCCACGTCGCCGCCGCTGCCGACGTCCGCCGTGCTGGCGCGGTTCCTGCGGGCGATGGGCGTGCGGGCCGACCACATCCCGGTGGACACCCAGGAGCTGGTCCGCGGCTACCAGGCCCGGCTGCGCGGCCGGCGGGTGCTGATCACGCTGGACAACGCCGCGTCGGTGGACCAGGTGCTGCCGCTGCTGCCCGGCGACCCCGGCTGCTCGGTGCTCGTCACCAGCCGCAACGAGCTGCGGCTGGGGGCCGCGACGGTGCGGCTGGACGTGCTGCGCGGCGACGAGGCGTGGAAGCTGCTCGCCCGGTCGCTGGGGTCGGAGGCGGCCGTGACGCAGTTCGACGCGCTCGGCGAGCTGGCCCGGCTGTGCGGGTACCTGCCGCTGGCGCTGCGGATCGCGTTGGGGAACCTGGTCGGCTCGTCGCACGTTGACGTCGCGTCGTACGTGGAGGAGCTGCGCGGCGGTGACCGGTTGGCCGTGTTGGCGGTGGACAACGACGACACGGCGGCGGTGCGGCGGGCGTTCGACCTGTCGTACGCGGCGTTGACGCCGGAGGCGGCGCGGCTGTTCCGGCTGGCCGGGCTGCTGCCGGGGCCGGACTTCAGCGTGGCCGGTGCGGCGGCGCTGCTGGACGCGCCGGAGGACGTGGCGCGCGGGCTGCTGGAGGACCTGGCGTCGGCGCACCTCGTGCAGCGGGTGGGTGCGGACCGGTTCGCGCTGCACGACCTGCTGCACGACTACGCGGCCGACCGCGCGGCGGCGGCGGGCGAGGACCTCGACGCGGCGCGGCGGCGGCTGTTCGACTGGTACCTGCGCACGGCGGTCGAGGTCGGCGACGTGCTGTACCCGGAGCTGGGCGCGTCCGGGCCGCCGCGGCTGGACCCGGACGCGGCCAGGGCGTGGCTGGAGGCGGAACGGCCCAGCGTGCTGGCGGCGACCGAGCACTGCGCCGCGCACGGGCCGCTGCCGCTGGCGTGGCGGCTGATCGACGCGGTCGGCGGGTACTTCGGCTCGCACGGGCACCACGTCGAGTTCGTGCACGCCATCGACGCGGCCCTGGGTGCGGCGCGGGCGGCGGGCGACCACGACGCGGAGACGTTGATGCTGGTGTGGCTCGCGGCCGAGCACCGCAACCTGGGCAACCTGCGTGCGGCCCAGCGCTACCTGCGGTCGGCGCGGCCGTCCGGGCGGACGGTGTGGCTGCACGCCGGGCTGGACGGGGTGGTGCACCTGGAGCTGGGCGAGTTCCCGGCGGCGTTCGCCTCGTTCGAGCGGCTGATGGCGTTGAGCGCGGAGGAGTGGGCCGGGCCGCACGTGCGGATCGGGGCGTTGGCGGGGCTCGGCGCGTTGCGGATGATGCGGGGCGAGCTGGAGCCGGCCCGGTCGCTGCTGGCCGAAGGGCTGGAGCTGGCGCGTGCGGCCGACGGGGCGAACCTGGAGGCGGCGTGCGCGGCGCTGCTCGGGCGGTGCCTGACGGCGGACGGTGACCACGGGCGGGCCGTGGAGCTGCTGCGGGAGGCGTTGGCGGCGTGGCACCGGACGGGGGCGCGGCACGCGCGGGCGGAGGCGATGGCGCACCTGGCGACGGCGCTGTGCCTGGGCGGTGGGCACGCGGAGGCGTTGCGGACGGCGCAGCGCTCGTTGGCGCTGGTGCAGGAGCTGGGCGGCAGCCCGCGCATCGAGTCCGAGGTGCACAACGCGCTCGGCCTGGTCCTGCGCCACCTGGGCAAACCGGCCCGCGCCGTGGCCGCCCACCTGCGCGCGCTGGAACTGGCCACGTCGTCGGACTACCGCTACGGCGTCGCCCGCTCGCACGTCCACCTGATCCACGCCCTGGCCGCCGACGGCCGCCGCGCCGAAGCCCTCCGCCACGCCCGCGTCGGCCACGACCTGGCCACCCGCAGCGGCTTCAACGACTGCGCCACCGCCACCGCCACCGCCCTCACCACCCTGACCTGACCGCGTGTCGAACCTTCAGGTCCCGCGTGTCGGACGCTCAGCGCCCGCGTGTCGAACGCTCAGGACCCCCGAATTCAACGCTCGGGCACCCCGTCCCGACCGGTTCGCCGACGCGAGTGTTGAACCCAGGGGTCCTGGAGGTTCGACACGCGGGACCTGAGCGTTCGACTCGCGGGTTTCGGGGGCCAATTGAGACCACTCCTCCGGGTCGTTGACCGCGTGGTCGGTGAACGAGAGCATCGGGTTTCGATACATCGGCGGCTCATCTGGTGGGGGATGTCATGGAATCCGATCCGCACGTGGATCTGTCGCGGATCGTGGAGCCGACGCCGCGCACTCCCGCCGAATTGGTCTGCGCGCTGACGGAGTTGGCGCGGCTGGCCAACGAGTGGTCGGACGTGGTGCGCGGGCTGCGCGAGCCGACCCGCCGGCTGGTCGGCAGCGCGGCGGCGGCCTCGGTTTCGCTGGCCGCACGGCGGGCCGAGGAAGCGTTCCTCGAGCTGGAGATGACGCTCGGTGACGCCCAGGCCGCGCGCCGGTCATTGCCCTTGGCCACCCCGAAGGGTGAGGATAGGCGTCCGGTGGTCTAATCGCCGACGCTGCCGACCACACCGCATTGGAACTCCATGACCTCAGGACTTCCCTGCCCTCTCTGCGAGGGCCCGGAGCGCCGTGGGGCGCTTGAACGAACACTCAGGGTGCTCGCCGTGGACGACGAGGCCCCCGCCCTGGAAGACCTCGTCTACCTGCTGCGCTCGGACCCGCGCGTCGCCCACGTCGAGGCCGTGACGGACGCCACCAAGGCACTGCGGACGCTGCACCGCGCCATGGACGCGGGCCAGCCGGTCGACGCCGTCTTCCTGGACATCCGCATGCCCGGCCTGGACGGGCTGGACCTGGCCCGGGTGCTGTCCCGGTTCGCCCAGCCGCCGCGCATTGTTTTCGTCACCGCGCACCAGGAACCCGCGGTCGAGGCATTCGAGCTGAAAGCGCTCGATTACCTGCTCAAGCCGGTCCGGGCGGAACGGTTGGCCGAGTCCGTGCACCGGATCGTGCACGAAGTGCTCGATTCCAAGACGCCGGAACCGGCCGCCGCCGCACCGGCCGAGAAAACACCCGATGTGGGTGACGAAGTCATTCCGGTGGAACTGGGTGGTATCACCCGGTTCATCCGATTGGCCGACATCCGGTACGTGGAAGCGCACGGCGACTACGCCCGGCTGCACACGGCCACCGGGAGCGGCCTGGTCCGCGCCGCGCTCAACGGGCTGGAGGAGCGGTGGCGCTCGGCCGGGTTCGTGCGCATCCACCGCAGCCACCTCGTCTCGCTCGGCCACATCGACGAGCTGCGGCTGGAGGACGGCCACCTGAGCGTGAACATCGGCGGCGCGGTGCTGCCGGTCAGCCGGCGGCACGCCCGCCACCTCCGGCAGCTGCTGGTGCGCCGCAACCGGCAGCCGTCGTGACCTCGCCGCAGCGACCGCCCACCCAGCGGGTCGTGGTGACGAGCCCGCGCACCCGCGCGCCGCGCGCCCCCCGCCCGTACCCCGCGTCACGGGAGATCGACGAGCAGAGCGAGCTGGGCGCCGTCTACATGCGCTCCCTGATCCGCACCCAGCGGCGGCTCGGGCTGCTGCTGTGCGCGGTCGTGTGCGGGAGCGTCGCGGCGCTGCCCCTGGTCTTCACGTTCGCACCCGGTGTCGCCGCGCAACGGCTGCTGGGCCTGCCGCTGGCCTGGCTGCTGCTGGGCTTCCTGGTGTTCCCGGTGTTCGTGCTCGCGGGCTGGTTCTACGTGCGCCAGGCCGAGCGCAGCGAGCGCGAGTTCGCCGAACTCGTGGAGCGTTCGTGAGCAGTGGGTACGGCATCGTCGCGGTGCTGGTCGTGGCGGTCGGGACGATGTTGGTCGGCACGTACGGGCTGCGGATCTCGCGGACGACGTCGGACTTCTTCGTCGCCTCGCGCACGGTCTCGCCGTGGTGGAACGCCTCGGCCATCGGCGGCGAGTACCTGTCCGCCGCCTCGTTCGTCGGCATCGCCGGGCTGATCTTCGCGCACGGGCCGGACATGCTGTGGTTCCCCGTCGGTTACACCGCGGGCTACCTGGTGCTGCTCGCGCTGGTCGCCGCTCCCCTGCGCCGCAGCGGCGCGTACACGCTGCCCGACTTCGCCGAGGCGCGGTTCGCGTCACCGGCGGTGCGCGCGGTGGCGAGCGTGTTCGCGCTGGGCATCGGGTGGCTGTACCTGCTGCCGCAGCTGCAGGGCGCCGGGCTGACCCTGCACACGGTGACGGGTGCCCCGGACTGGGTGGGCGCGCTGGTGGTCGCGGTGGTCGTGACGACGAACGTGATCTCCGGCGGGATGCGCAGCATCACGTTCGTGCAGGCGTTCCAGTACTGGCTCAAGCTGACCGCGATCGCGGTGCCGGTGGTCTTCCTGATCATGGCCTGGCACGCGCACGGCGCCCGTGACCTGACCGGGCCGCAGTTCCCCGAGTTCCCGAAGCAGACCACGGTCACGTTCGACACCGACACGACGTTCGACGCCTCCCGCGCCACGCCCTACACCGGCACCGGCCGCGTGGACGGCGAGCGGGTCGACGGCGGCGGGCAGCTGGCCGCGGGCAGGCACTCGGTGGCCGCCGGCACGCGGCTGACGTTCCCCGAGGGCGCGCCCGTGCCGCACGTGCGGTCGATCCCGTCCAACACCAACGACGTGTGGGCGCTGCCGATGCGCGGCGGCGAGAGGTTCCCGCTGTACGCGGTGTACTCGCTGATCATCGCCACGTTCCTGGGCACAATGGGCCTGCCGCACGTGATCGTGCGCTTCTACACCAACCCGAACGGCCGGGCGGCGCGCCGGACCACGTTGATCGTGCTGGGGCTGCTGGGCGTGTTCTACCTGATGCCGCCGATCTACGGCGCGCTCGGCCGGCTGTACACGCCCGAGCTGCTGATGACCGGTGACACGGACGCGGTGGTGCTGGTGCTGCCGAGCCGGATGATCGACGGGTTGGGCGGGCAGCTGCTGGGCGCGCTGGTGGCCGGCGGGGCGTTCGCCGCCTTCCTGTCGACGTCGTCGGGGTTGATGGTGTCGCTGGCGGGCGTGCTGAGCCGGGACGTGCTGCGGTTGCGGGGCGTGCGCGGGTTCCGGGTGTCGACGGTGCTGGCCGTGCTGGTGCCGCTGGGCATGACGTGGCTGGTGGGCAAGGTGCCGGTGGCGGACATGGTGGGCCTGGCGTTCGCGGTGGCCGCGTCGTCGCTGTGCCCGCTGCTGGTGCTGGGCATCTGGAGCACGCGCATCACCACGGTCGGCGCGGTGGCCGGGATGGTCGCGGGCGGCCTGCCCGCACTGGTCGCCGGTCTGGTCACGATCAGCGCCCGCGGTGACGGCGCGTGGTACCACGTGTTCCTGGCCCGGCCCGCCGCGTGGACCGTGCCGTTGGGTTTCGTCGTGATGTACGTGGTGTCGCTGCTGACGCCGCGCAAGGTGCCTCCGGGGGTGAACCACGTCATGGTGCGCTTGCACGCGCCGGAGAACCTGGGTCTGCGCAGTCAGGACCGGTTGTGACCGCGCTGTGGACGGCGGGCGCGATCCTGGTCGTCGGCCTGGCCGTGGTGATCACGCTGTGGTGGACGTCCCGCACCCGCAACGACTTCCTGACCCACGAGCAGCGGATCACGTTCGAGACGCTGCACACCGCGTGGTCCGCCGCTCCCCCGTTGCGCGCCGGGCTGGTGCCGGAGGCGGCGAAGAAGTCGGCCAAGCACCTGCGGACGCTGCTGGGCACGCCCGCGCTCGCGCTGACCGACGAGACCGAGGTCGTGGCGTGGGAGGGCGACGGCGAGCACCACGCGGCGGAGGCGATGGACCTGGCCGCCGACGTGTTCGCCACCGGTCGCACGCGGGCGTTCGACATCACGTGCTCCGCGCCCGACTGCCCCGTGCACACGGCCGTCCTCGCGCCGCTGACCGTGGAGGGGCGGGTGGTCGGTGTGCTCGCCGCGTACAGCCGGGAGGCGTCGGCGGGGTTGGTGCGGGCGACCAACGAGGTGGCCAGGTGGGCGTCGGGCCAGCTCGAACTGGCCGAGCTGGACCGGTCGCGGACCCGGCTGGTGGAGGCGGAGGTGCGGGCGCTGCGGGCGCAGATCTCGCCGCACTTCATCTACAACTCGTTGTCCGCCATCGCGTCTTACGTGCGCACGGACCCGGAGCGCGCTCGCACGCTGTTGCTGGACTTCGCCGACTTCACCCGCTACTCGTTCCGCCGGGCCGGTGACTTCACCACGCTGTCGGAGGAGCTGAAGTCGATCGACCAGTACCTGGCGCTGGAACGGGCCCGGTTCGGCGAACGGCTCAAGGTGACGTTGCAGATCGCGCCCGAGGTGCTGCCGGTGACCGTGCCGTTCCTGTGCCTGCAGCCGTTGGTGGAGAACGCCGTGCGGCACGGCATGGAGGGCAAGGTGGGGCCAGGCCACATCTCGATCCTGGCGGCGGACGCGGGCGAGGAAGCGCACATCACCATCGAGGACGACGGCATCGGCATGGACCCGGACGCGCTGCGCCGCACGTTGGCGGGTCAGGTGGGCGAGACGGCCGGGATAGGGCTGGGGAACATCGACGAGCGCCTGCGGCGGTGCTACGGCGACGACTACGGCCTGGTCGTGGAGACGGCCCAGGGGCTCGGCACGAAGATCAGCGTTCGGGTGCCGAAGTACCAGGCGGGCGTGCACGCCTAGCGGGGCCGGCACCGCCGTCGGAGCAGGCACGGCGACCGCGACCGGATGGCGCTCGGGGGACGCCGACCGGTCAGGCCGCGAGGACCGCCAACCCCAGGGCCGCGACGCCGGCGGCGGTGAGGCGGGCGGGTGCGTGGTCGCCCGGCGCGACCGGGGTCGACGCCTCGATCAGCCCCGCGTGCACCAGCGCACGGGCCGTGGTCGGGTCGCAGAACGGCAGACCGTCCACCCGCACGTCCGGTTCGGCGCTGCGGGTCAGGTCGACCCGGTTCGCGGCGGTCGCCTTCAACAGCGCGACCTCGCGTCTGGACAGCTCCTTCATGACGAACACCTCCAGTGGGACGAACGGCCCAGCGGACGTCCCGGTTCACAGTCGTGGGACGTCCGCGTTGCCACCGTCGTTCCCCGTTCGTTCAGCTCACGGCGCGCGCGCCGCGTCGTTCCGCCGCTTCCAGCACCAGCCGCAGCCACTCGGCGTCGCCCATCGCGCCGTCCACCGCGACCCGCCGCAGCCGCGGCCACAGCCCGGCCTCGGTCCACTCCTGGAACCGGCGGTGCACGGTCGGCACGGTCACGCCGAACGTCGGCGGCAGGTGCCGCCACGCGCAACCGCTGGTCAGGACGAACACGATCGCGGTGAAGATGGCCCGGTCGGACACCCGGCCGCGACCACCGCCCTGCCTGCGCACCTTCGCGGGCGGCAGCAGCGGCTCGACCACCGCCCACAGCGACGGCGGCACCAGGCGCACGGCCAGTTGCTCGATCACGTCGGCGTGCGGCGGGCGGGGTGGGGCCTCCGGCGCCCGGCGCACCCACGGCTCCTGCCGCTGGGCGTCGCCGCGCTGGCGGGCGCGCAGCAACATGGCCAGGGCGGCGTCGTCGGTGCGCCTGGGTGCGACCGCGGGATGTGCGTGCTGTTGTGCCTGGCGGGCGATCTCCGCGCCCACCGTCCGGCCGAACGGCTGCGCTGGTCGTACGTAGTTGGTCATCAGGTCCTCCGCCCAGGACGTCGTGATGCCCATCACGCTAGGAACACCGGCGCTCCCTGGTAAGGGAACGCGCGACGAACGGGAGTGGTACAGCGTCACGCGGACACCGCCGTTCCGTCGAGCGGCCACACAGGAGCGACGAGCGGATGAGCGGTCACTCCCCGATACGGGCCGCGCACAGATACGCTCGAAGGTGTGAGCACTGCGCCGCGACTCCTCGCCACCAGCGACCTGCATGTGACGTACCAGCAGAACCGCCAGTTCGTCGAAGCGATTCGCCCGCACTCCCCCGACGACTGGCTGATCGTGGCGGGCGACGTGGCCGAGAAGTTCGACGACGTGGAGTGGGCGCTGGGCGTGCTGCGCCGCCGGTTCGCCAAGGTGGTGTGGTCGCCGGGCAACCACGAGCTGTGGACCACGAAGGACGACCCGGCGCAGGCCCGCGGCGAGGTGCGCTACAAGCAGCTGGTCGAGCTGTGCCGCAGCATCGACGTGCTCACGCCGGAGGACGAGTTCGCGGTGTTCGAGGGCGCCGGCGGGCCGGTGGCGGTGGCGCCGCTGTTCACGCTCTACGACTACACGTTCCGCCCGGCGGGCACGACGGACAAGGCGTCCGCGCTGGCCGTGGCGCAGGAGGCCGGTGTGATCTGCACCGACGAGTACTTCCTGCACCCCGACCCGTACCCGAGCCGTGAGGCGTGGTGCGCGGCGCGGGTCGAGGAGAGCGAACGCCGGTTGCGCGCCGTGGACAGCTCGTTGCGCACCGTGCTGATCAACCACTGGCCACTCGTGCGGGATCCCACGTTCGTGCTGCGGTACCCCGAATTCGCCTTGTGGTGCGGCACCGAGCGGACCGCGGACTGGCACCTGAGGTTCCGCGCGGCGGTGATGGTCTACGGGCACCTGCACATTCCGCGCACGATCCGCAAGGACGGCGTCCGCTTCGACGAGGTGTCGCTGGGCTACCCGCGGGAGTGGCAGCCGCGTGGCTGGACCGCCGCACCGCTGCTGGACGTGCTGCGCGAGGGGGACGCCCGGTGATCACGGACCTGCTCCCGCCGCCGGTGTCGGCGTTCGACACGTTCGACGATCCCGACGGGGTGATGTTGTTCCCCGAAGAGGAGGGATACGTCGCCCGTGCGGTGGACAAGAGGCGCCGGGAGTTCGCCACCGGGCGGCACTGCGCCCGCACGGCCCTGGCCGAGCTCGGCTACCCGCCCGTGCCGCTGCTGCCCGGCCCGAAGCGCGAGCCGACGTGGCCGGAGGGCGTCGTGGGCAGCATCACGCACTGCAAGGGCTACCGGGCGGCGGCCGTCGGCCGGACGTCGGAGGTGCGGACGATCGGGATCGACGCCGAGCCGAACGAGCCGACCCCGGAAGGCGTGCTGGAGGCCATCGCGGTGCCCGGTGAGCTGGCCCGGATGGGTGAGCTGAGGGCGGCGGGCGACAAGGTGGCGTGGGACCGGCTGCTGTTCAGCGCCAAGGAGACGGTCTACAAGGCGTGGTTCCCGCTGGCGCGGGCGTGGCTGGGGTTCGAGGATGCGGAGGTGACCATCAACCCGGACGACGGCACGTTCTCCGCGCGGATCCTCATCGAGCCGCCCGTGGTGGACGGCGTGGTGCTGGACGGGTTCACCGGTCGCTGGCTGGCGCGGGAGGGGTTTGTGGTGACCGCGATCGCGGTACCCGCGCGCTGATCAAGCGGTTGGGAAGGCGGCGGTATGGGCGACGAGGTCGGGCGACAGCAGTTCACCCGCGACGACCGGACGAAGTACCGCACGAAGGTGCGCCGCTGCCTGGACGTGTTCGCCCGGATGCTGAGCGAGTCGCGGTTCGAGTTCGACCGGCCGACGACCGGGTTGGAGATCGAGCTCAACCTGGTCGACGACGCGGGCGACCCGACGATGCGCAACGCCGAGGCGCTGGAGGCCATCGCCGACCCGGACTTCGTGACCGAGCTCGGCCAGTGGAACCTGGAGATCAACGTCGCGCCCCGGCTGCTGACCGGTGGCGGGATCACCGCGTTCGAGGACGTCGTGCGGACGTCGTTGAACGAGGCCGAGCACAAGGCGCGCGGCGTGGACGCGCACATGGTGATGATCGGGATCCTGCCGACGTTGCAGCCCAAGCACCTGGCGGTGGACGCGCTGTCGGGCAACCCGCGCTACACGCTGCTCAACGAGCAGGTGCTGGCCGCGCGGGGTGAGGACCTGCAGATCGCGATCAGCGGGATCGAGCGGTTGCAGCTGACCGCGGACTCGATCGTGCCGGAGGCGGCGTGCACGAGCACGCAGTTCCACCTGCAGGTGTCGCCGGAGGACTTCGCGGCGTACTGGAACGCGGCGCAGGCCATCGCGGGCGTGCAGGTCGCGATCGGGGCCAACTCGCCGTTCCTGCTGGGCAAGGAGCTGTGGCGGGAGACGCGGATCGCGTTGTTCCAGCAGGCCACGGACACGCGCAGCGACGAGCTGAAGGAGCAGGGCGTCCGGCCGCGGGTGTGGTTCGGGGAGCGGTGGATCACGTCGATCTTCGACCTGTTCGAGGAGAACGTGCGGTACTTCCCGGCGCTGCTGCCGATCTGCGACGAGGAAGACCCGGTGCAGGTGCTGGAGCGCGGCGACACGCCGTCGCTGGCCGAGCTGCGGCTGCACAACGGCACGATCTACCGCTGGAACCGGCCGGTGTACGACGTGGTGCGCGACCAGCCGCACCTGCGGGTGGAGAACCGGACCCTGCCGTCCGGGCCGACCGTGGTCGACATGCTGGCCAACGGCGCGTTCTACTACGGCCTGGTGCGCGTGCTGGCCGAGGAGGAACGGCCGCTGTGGTCGCAGATGTCGTTCAGCGCGGCGGAGGAGAACTTCACCGCGGGCGCCCGGTCCGGGATCGACGCGCAGGTCTACTGGCCGGGTCTGGGCACGGTGCCGGTGGCGGAACTGGTGCTGCGCCGACTGCTGCCGATGGCGCACGAGGGCCTGGTGCGGCTGAAGGTGGACCAGGCCGAACGCGACCGCCTGCTCGGCGTGATCGAGCAGCGCTGCCTGACCGGCGTGAACGGGGCGACGTGGCAGGCACGTGCCTTCCACCGGCACTACGACCACACCGCCCTGGACCGGCCCGAGGCGCTGCGCCGGATGCTGCGCACCTACCGCGACCTGATGCACAGCAACGAACCGGTGCACACCTGGCCGGTGTCCTGACCGGGTCAGGTGGGCTTGCCCAGCGCCATGACCGCGTCGGGGTGGCCGAGTTCGGCGGCTCGGGCGAACCACGGCCGGGGGACGTCAGCGGGCGACGGGATCGCCCGACCGGGTCGGTGTGGCTCCTTCGCCTGTGCACGAGCGGTCGCGCCGCCCCACCTCGTCAGCAGCATCCCCAGCTCGTACATGGCCTGCGCGTCACCGGCGTCGGCCGCGCGCCGGAAGCAGTGCTCGGCCCGGTCGACGTCACCGCGCCGTGCGGCCAGCACACCCAGGACGACCAGCACCCGGCGCCGGCCCGCGCCCGCGGCGTCGCGTTCCCGGAGGTCGAGTTCACCGGCGTCCGGTTCGGGCAGCGCGGCCCACAGCTGCCCGTCCACGTCGACGCCACGCGCGTCCGACGCCTCGGCCAGCCGGCGCTCGGCCTCGGCGGTCTCGCCGCGGTGGACGAGGAGCAGTGCGAGGTCGACCATCGCGGGCCTGCTCCCGAACCCGGCCGCCAGCCGGTACCACTGTTCGGCCTCACCGGTCCGGCCGGTCGCCACGAGCAGCGCACCGAGGTGGCTCATCGCGGTGACGTGACCGCCGTCCGCGGCCCGGCGGTACCAGTACTCGGCCTCTTCCAGCTCGCCCCGGGCGGCGAGCAGCTCACCCAGTTCGACCAGGAAGAACGGCACGTCGCCCGCTTCCACGGCCCGCCGCAGCCACCGTTCGGCCTCGGCGTCCTCGCCCCGCACCCGCAGCCGGGTGGTGATGACCGCGAGAGCACGGGGGTGACCCACTTCGGCCGCCGAGCGGTACCACCGCTCGTCCTCTTCGCCGGCCGGGCCGCCGGACGAGATCAGGTCGGCCAGCGCGACCATGGCCTCCGCGTCACCGCGGTCGGCGGCACGGCGCAGCTCCGCCTCCCGCCGCCCGGCCGAACGATCCTTGCGCAACCACCGCACGCTTGCCCCTTCCCCCTTGGTGGAACGAGCCGGTACCGACGATCGTTCCATGAAGGTGCGGCGTACGCTCAAGTACGCGTACGCCGCACCTTCATGGGATCGAGTCAGCTGGTCGGGAAGTTGTCCGGGGTCCGCATGCGGTCGCGGATCCAGACGCCGGCGGGCTTCAGCACGCCCGTGCCGGTGAAGGCGGAACCGGCGCAGGTGCCCTGCTTGAACACCGCGCCCGAGCGGAAGTCGTCGGAGAAGTTCCAGTTCGTCCAGCCGATCTTGTTGGCGGCCAGGAAGTCCAGGTACTTCTGGCTGTACGCGAAGTCGTTGGCACCGTCACCGGTGTAGGTCTGGGTGCCGAACTCGGTCACGAAGATCGGCAGCCGCGCCGCCGCCCGCTGCAGCGCGGCGAAGTACTCGTCCTGGTGCGAGGCCGCGTAGAAGTGGAACGTGTACATGAAATTCGTGGCCCTGATGGGATTGGCGATGATGTCCTGCTCGCTGCGCCCGTCGGAGATGCCCAGCGACCCCCAGCCGTGCGTGCCGACGAACACCACGCCGTCCGGGTCCTGCGCCCGGATCACCGGGATCATCTGCTCGGCGTAGGACTTGATGCCCGCCCACGACACGTTGTTCGGCTCGTTGGCGATGTCGTAGATGATGTTGGTCTTGTCCCGGTGCCGCTGCGCGATCTCGGTGAAGAACGTGCGCGCCAACGAGATGTTCGCGTTCGGGTCGCCCGGGTCGAGCTGGTGCCAGTCGACCAGCGCGTACAGGCCGCGCCGCGTCGCCTCCTCGATGTAGCCGTGCACCAGGTCGGTGAACTTGCGCGGGTTGGTCTCGTACCCGCCCTCCTGCACGTACAGCGAGATCCGCAGGACGTCGGCGCCCCAGTCTCCCGCCAACGCGTCCAGGGACGCGGGCTTCACGCAGTGCGCGTACCACTGGATGCCGTGCGTGCTCATGCCGCGCAGCTGGATCGGCTTGCCGTACCGGTTGCACAGCTTCAGGCCGCACACGCGCAGCTGGCCGTTGATGTCGGCGGGCCTGCCGGCGGCGTTGGCGGTGGCGAGTCGGTGCTCCGGAACGGCCGACGTGCCGACGTCGGCAGATGCCGTCGGCACGGACAGGACTGCCGCGACGAGCGGCACCAGCAGGGTCAAGGCGGGCCATCGGGTTGCCACGGGGCGCCTCCCACGGTTCAGGGGTGAGGTGGAGCACGGCGGCGGCGGTTCGGTGCGGATCAGTTAGGAAAGTTTCCTATCTGTTGATGGATCACAGCACCCCGGCCGGCTCGCTGTCAACGGTTCGAGCGACCGGAACCCGGACACCGGCGCGGCGCGCGCAAGTGGGTGCTCGCGCTCCACGCCGACGTCAACCCACTAGTAGTCGTCGCCGCCGAAGAACGTTTCCTCCAGCCGGTCCGCCGTGCCCGCGAGCAGCGCCAGCGGCTCGGTGAACTCGTGGATGTCCAGGTCCGACAACGGCAACGAGTGCCGCAGCACGACGTGCTCGCCCATGATCGCCGCGCCGCACGCGATGGTCGAGTTGCCCACCTCGGACAGGAACGCGTGCAGGTCGACGTCCACCGCCAGCCCGATCGGCGACGCGATCTGCACCCACTCGTGCAGCTTGTCGAGCACCTCGCGGACCAGGATGACCACCTGGGTCCGCTCGTCGTCCTCGTCGTACTGCTCGAAGTTGAACAGGATCCGGATCTCGCCCTCGTTCTCCGCGATCACGTCATAGGTGTCGTGCACGTACGCGGCTAGGTCGCCCCAAGTGGCCATGGTGATCACCCTACGGGCGAGACCGACGCCCACACCGCATCACCGACCAGATCGCGGGCCGCGGCCAGGTCGAGCGCACCCATCAGGTAGCGGCGGGCGCACTCGTGCGCGGGTCCCATCACCACGGGGTCCAACGCCCACAACGGGATCTCGCGCAGCTCGCCCGCCGCCATCCGGGCCGCGAACCAACGTGCGACCGGCTTGAACACCTCGGATTTCACCACCGGGTCGGCGGTGGACGGCGCGGCGTAGAGGAACCTGGCCCGGCCGGGGTGATCGGCGACCCAGCCGAGGTAGCGGGCCACGAGGGCGCGCACGGCCTTCTCCGCGTCACCGAGGTCCAGCGCCGGGACCACCGCCGCCACGCAGTGCGCGAAGCTCTCCCCGTACAGCACCGCGAACAGGCCCGCCCGGCTGCCGAAGTGGTGGTAGACGCTGCCGTTGGACACCCCGGAACGGGCGGTCAGGGCGCTGATCGTGACCGCGTCCAGCCCGCCCTCCTCGACCAGCGCGAGGGCCGCGTCGAGCACTGCCCGCTGACCGGTCGCTCTCACGGGGCTAGAGTACCGCTCTAGAGCGCCGCTCCCCTGGAGGTCACCGTGGCCCGTTCCATCCCCGATCTGCTCCGCGAACGCGTGCGCGAGACCCCGGACGCCGAGGCGCTGCGCCACCGCACCGGCGACACCTGGACGTCGTTGACCTGGGCCGAGGTCGGCGAGCACGTGCGCAGGCGGGCGCTGGGCTTTCGCGAGCTCGGCGTGCGGGACGAGGCACGGGTCGCGATCATGGCCGCCACCAGCGTGGACTGGATCCTCACCGACCTGGCCGTGCTCGCCGCCGGCGGTGTCACGACGACCATCTACCCCAGCAGCACGCCGGACGTCGTGGCGCACATCGTGCGTGATTCGCAGAGCGTGCTCGTGGTCGCCGACCCGGGGTTGGCGGACGAGGTCGACGCGAAGGTCATCACGCCCGACTGGGAGCCGGACGAGGTCGGTGGGGGTGACTACGACGCGATGGTGGACGAGCTGACGCCCGACCGGCTGGCCACGTTGATCTACACGTCGGGGACCACTGGCACGCCCAAGGGCGTGGAGCTGACGCACGACAACTGGCTCCACACGGCCGAGGCGATCCGCGAGCTGGGCGTGCTGACGCCGGACGAACTGCACTTCCTGTGGCTGCCCATGTCGCACGCGTTCGGCAAGGTGCTGCAGGTCGGGATGCTGGCGACCGGTGTGCCCACCGCCGTGGACGGTGACGTGGACCGGATCGCGGCCAACCTGCTCGAACTGCGGCCGACCGTGGTGGCCGCCGCGCCGAGGATCTTCGAGAAGATCCACCAGCGGGTGGTGGCGTCCATGCGTGAAGCGGGCGGGGTGAAGGCGAAGCTGTTCGACTGGGCGTTGTCCGTGTCCGAGCACCCCGAGTGGAAGGTGCGCCGCAAGATCGCCGACAAGCTCGTGTTCAGCAAGCTGCGGGACCGGGTGGGCGGCCGGATCAAGTACTTCGTGTCCGGCTCGGCGCCGCTGTCCCGGCCGGTGGGCGAGTTCTTCGACCGGGCGGGCATCACGATCCTGGAGGGCTACGGGCTGACCGAGTCGTCGGCGGCGTCGTTCGTGAACCGGCCCGGCGCGAACAAGCTCGGCACGGTCGGCAAGCCGTTGGTGGGCACCGAGGTGCGCATCGCCGACGACGGCGAGGTGTTGATCGGCGGGCGCGGGATCATGCGCGGCTACCACGGGCTGCCCGAGGAGACCGCCGCGACGTTGCGGGACGGCTGGCTGCACACCGGTGACATCGGGGAGCTGGACGAGGCGGGCCGGTTGCGGATCACCGACCGGAAGAAGGAGCTGATCAAGACCTCCGGCGGCAAGTACGTCGCGCCGCAGGCGGTGGAGGGCCTGGTCAAGGCGGGCAGCCCGTACATCGGCAACGTGCTCGTGCACGGCGACGGCCGCAACTACTGCGTCGCCCTGGTCACCATCGACGCCGACCTCGCACCCGACGGGTTGGACGCGGAGGCCGAGGTCGGGCGTGCCGTCGAGGAGGCGAACCGGAAGTTGGCGCGGCACGAGACGATCAAGAAGTTCGCCGTGCTGCCGAAGGACTTCTCGGTCGAGGACGAGACGTTGACGGCCAGCCTGAAGATGCGCCGCAAGGAGATCGAGTCGCGTTACAAGGACGTGCTGGACGGCTTGTACACCTGATCGGGTGTTGCCGGCCGGTGTGCCACTGCTATGGCCCACGCGCCGGCCACGAGCACGGCGACCACCTCGGTCAGGACCAGGACCCGCTCCACGTAGCCGAGCGGGATGACGCGCCACCAGGACGTGCCCACGACCGCGTTCACGCCGATCGCGTACAGGATCGGCGTGAACGCCAGGGCCGACAGCAGGCCGAACCGGAACGTCCAGCGTGCGTGCGCGCCCCACACCGGGTCGCGTCGCCACGGTCGGGCCAGCAGCGTCGCGGCGATCGGCAGCGCGATGAACGCGAGCAGGCTGCCGAAGCGGTGGATGCTGCCGCTCATGCTCGGCCCGATCGCCCAGTTGTTCTTGGGGAAGATCACGACCAGCGTCAACCCGACCGACCACGCCCCGAACGCCACCGCGCCCACCGAGTTCCACTTCGCCACGCCGTGGCGGACCAGCACGGCCAGGATCGCGACCGACCCCGCGACGAGCAGCAGCACCCCGGTGTCGAACACCCAGCGGTACGGGCCGAGGGCGTATTCGCTGATGGTGCGGCGCAGGTGCCTGGTGGACTCGCCGAGCCGGTAGAGGTCGAGGCCGCCGACGAGGGCGACGGTCAGCACGACGGCGGCAGCGCCCGCGAGGGCGACGAAGCGGGTCGGGGTGCGGGTCGGAGTGGGTTCAGCGGTCAGCACAACGGGCAGAACGGACGGCACCCCGGGTGTTGTTCCTGCGTTGGGCGAATCGACAGGTTGTCGACAGGGGGCGGGTTCTCAGCTGGACTGGCGGATCACCAGGGTCGGGGCGAACACGACGGAGCTGACCGGGCGGTCGGGGCGGTCGACCCGGTCCACCAGCAGGCGGGCCATTTCGGCGGCCATGTCCTCCACTGGTTGGCGCACCGTGGTCAGTGGTGGGTCGCACTCGACGGCGGGGCTGCTGTCGTCGAAGCCGACCACCTTGAGGTCTTCCGGTACCCGCCGACCGCCTTGGCGCAGCACCGGCAGTGCGCCGGTCGCCATCAGGTCGGAGGCGACGAACAGGCCGTCGACGTCCACCGCCGCCAGCAGTTCCTGGGCGGCTTTGGCGCCGCCCTCGCGGGAGAAGTCGCCCTCGACCACGACGGGTTCGGGCAGGCCGTGGCGGGCCGCCGCTTCGAGGAAGCCGCGCAGCCGGTCCTGGCCGGCGGGGGTTTCCAGTGGACCGGTGATGGTGGCCAGGTGGCGGCAGCCCGACGAGATCAAGTGGTCGGCGGCGAGGGCGGCGCCGGCGGCTTGGTCGACGTCGACGTAGGTGATCGACATCGGGCGGACCGGGCGGGCGGCCAGGACGACCGGGAGGTTGGCCTCGATCAGCTGGCGAGGGAGGGGGTCGGTGCCGTGGGTGTGGATCAGGATCACGCCGTCGAGCCTGCGTTGGCGGATGTCGTCCACGACCTCGCGGTGGTCGCCGGTGGTCAGCACGAGTTGCACGCCCAGTGGCCGGATCACCGGCAGGACGCCGCTCACCACCCGGCCGAAGTACGGGTCGTGCACGGTCCGGCCCTCTTCCGGCAGGACGAGGCCGATGGCTCCCGCCCGGCGGGTGACGAGCGAACGCGCCGCGCGGTTGGGTGTGTACCCGGTCGTGGAGATCGCCTTCTCCACGACTTGGCGCAGCTCACGGTCCACCGTGGCGACCCCGTTGACGACCCGGGACACCGTGGCCCGGGAAACCCCCGCGATCCGCGCGACCTCTTCCAACGTGACTGGTCTGCGGTCCACGTCAGCCTTTATACCGGGAGGTGCGGCCACGCCGAGGCGTGACCGCACCCACCCTTCACTGGTAGACGCGGACGTAGTCGACCAGCATTCGCTGCGGGAAGACCGTGGTGGCGTCCGGCGGACCGGGCCAGTCACCGCCCACCGCGTTGTTGAGCAGGATGAAGAACGGCTTGTCGAACACCCACGGGCCGCGGGTCGCCTCCACCGTCGCCTTGTCGATGGTGAGCACGGTCACGTCGTCGATGCTGAACACCATGCCCCTGCTGTTCCAGTCGACCCGGAACACGTGGAACGCGTTGGCGTAGTCCTGGCCGATGTCGTGCATCTTCCCGATGCCACCGCCGCCGAAGTACGCCGGGCCGTGGATCGTCTGGTAAGCGGTGTTCGGCTCACGGCCCAGGTGCTCCATGATGTCGATCTCACCGCTCGCGGGCCACGGGGTGCCCTTGAAGATGTCCGTGCCGAGCATCCAGAACGCGGGCCACAGGCCCTTGGTGCCCGAGACCTTGACGCGCGCCTCGAACCGGCCGTAGGTCCACGACGCCTTGCCCTCGGTGATGAGCCGGGCCGACGTGTACTGGCACGTGCCGGAACCGCTGACCGGGTCGACCGGGCACGCCGAGCCCGGCGTGACCTCCCGCCTGGCCTCCAGCACCATGTTCCCGGCGCCGTCGGTGAACGCGTTGCGGTTGTCGGTGTAGTACTGCAGCTCCGCGTTCTGCCCGGTGCCGATCTCCGGGCGCCACTTGGTCGAGTCCGGCCGGGTGCCCGCGGCGGCGTTGAACTCGTCGCTCCACACCAGCCGCAACGGGTTGCCCGGGTCCGGTGCCTGCGGCGGTGGCGGTGTGGGGCTGCCGCCGGTGCCGTAGACCTGGAACTCCCACAGCGAGTAGCCGTACTGGCTGCTGCGCTTGGTCAGGTTCACCCGCACGTACCGGCCCGTACCGTTCACGGTGAACGTCTGCTTGAACCCGGTACCCGCCGTGACGGTGTGGATCGTGGTCCAGCTCGACGCGTTCGCCGAGGTCTGGATCTCGAACCCGGTGGCGAACGCCGGGTCCCACTGCAGCACGACCTTGCTGACCTGCGCGGTGGCGCCCAGGTCGACGTAGATCCAGCCCGGGTCGACCCAGCCGGTGGTGGCGCTGGTGGCCCACCGGGTGGCCGGGTTGAAGTCCAGCGCCTTGGCCGGCGTGCAGGCCGGGCACGCGCCGTCGTCCTGGAACGACGAGGCGAACGCGGGCTTGTTGTAGGACAGCAGGCCCTCGGTGGGCGTCGAGTTCGTGCCCGTGCGGACGGCGAACTCCCACAACGACACGCCGTACTGCGTGGCGCGGGCCGTGGTGTAGAGGCGGAGGTAGCGGCCCGTGCCGGTGAAGGTGACGTTCTGCGTGCCGCCGGTGCCGGTGGTGGTCTGGTGGACCGTGGTCCACGTCGAGCCGTCCGCCGAGACCTGGAGCTGGAACGCCGTCGCGTACGCGGCCTCCCACTGCAGGGTCGCACCGCACACCTCGCGGTTCGCGCCCAGGTCGACGCGCAGCCACTGCGGGTCGCTGAACGCGCTGGACCAGCGAGTGCCGGCGTTGCCGTCCACCGCCGAGGCGGCCACGAACGGGCTGCCCGTCTCGACCGACGACGCGGTGACCGGTGCGTTGAGCGCCGCGTTGGCCGTGCCGCACTCGGCCGCCTGGGCGGTGCCGGTGGGCACGGCGGGCGCGACCAGCGCGCCGAGCAGGGCGACCGCGGTGATCAGGCGCTTCACGGGCGGCCGTCCGCGCCGCACTTGATGATCGGGTTGATGCAGTCGCGCACCCGGCGGGCGAGTTCCGCCTCCGGCCACGCGTTGAAGAAGTCGCCGTGCATGGTGAAGCCGGGCCCGGACGCCAGCCGGAACCGCGACGGGTCGCCGTTCACCGGGTAGCGCAGCACCTGGCGCAGCTTCGGCACGGGCACCGGGTGGGTCGACGGGCAGTCCGCGTTGACCGGGTACGCCATGTGGCTCTTGTGGTCCGGCGAGTCGAGGTCGCGGCCGTTCCAGCACTGCGGGAAGTCCAGGTAGGACTCCAGCATGGTGCCTGCCGGGCAGTTCACGAAGTCCTTGGACGCGCCCACGTGCCCGGCGTGCAGGCAGGACCAGCGCGAGATCGTGCTGGCGTCGGGCTGGGTGGCCTTGGCGTTGCCCGCCACGATCCGCAGGCCCAGCGGGAACGGCTGGATGCGGGCGATCACGTCGTCGCGCACGCCTTCGCCCAGGTAGTAGAACGTGGTGCCGGTGGGCTCGACGGGCTGGTTGTCCGCGTACAGCGTCGGCACCCAGTACGACGACAGGTCGGTGCCCGGGTTGCAGTTGCTCGTGCCGGCCAGCAGGGACTGCACGGTGGAGTGGGCGTTGGTCGTGCGGTTGCCGAAGAAGCTGTGCATGTGCGAGCCGCCGGGCAGGTTCGGCGCGACGATCGGGTCGTCCGGCAGGCGGTGGCTGTAGGGGCAGTCCGCGAGGAACTCGGCGACGCGCACGATCGGGCCGCTGGAGTTGGGGACGCCGAACACCTGGAACTCCCACAGCGACACGCCCCACTGGGTGGCGCGGGCGGTCGTGTAGACGCGGACGTACCGGGCGGTGGCCGAGACGGTCACGTTCTGCACGCCGACGTTGCCGGACGCGGTGGCGACGGTGGTCCAGGCGTTGCCGTCGGCCGAGGTCTGGAGCTGGAAGGAGCGCGCGTAGGCGGCCTCCCAGTTCAGCGTGACCTGGCTGATCGCGGTGGACGTGCCGAGGTCCACGCGGAGCCACTGCGGGTCGGCCGCGGCGCTGGACCAGCGGGTGCCGGTGTTGCCGTCGACGGCGGCGGAGGCGGGCGTGCCGCCGTTCTCGGTGGAGGAGGCGGTCACCGGCTTGCCCTGGGAGAGCAGTTCCGGCGCCGCGGAGGCGGGAGAGGTGACGAAGGACAGGGCGGACGCGGTCAGCACCGCGACGGTGGTGGCGGTGACCAGTCGACGCCATCGGCGAATGGTGGGGATCACGACTCCCCTTTCGGAGGGCGTTGCAGGGAGGGTGTCAGAGAGCGCTCTCACAGCGGAACGTAAGCCCGACCACCAGGGCAGTCAAGGAAAGCGACGAGTTACGGTCATCCCGCAACACCAGCGAGAGAGCGCTCTCTGACCTGAGCGTTGAATTCGGGGTACGCGAACGTAGGACACACGCGTTCTGAACGTAGGACTCGCGCGTGTGTCCTACGTTCGGAACGCGTGTGTCCTACGTTCGGGACGGGTGAGGTGAGCGTTCAGGAGAGGCGGGCGGCGGTGGGAAGGGCGGTCGGGGAGGCCGTCGGCCAGGCCAGCGGGTCGGGGCCCAGCTCCCACAGCTCGGCGACCTGGAGGGCGCACCACGGGGAGACGGGGCGGGCGCCGGCCAGGACGGCGGGGGCGAACTCGGACCACGGGACCCACTCGAACGAGTCCACCTCGTCCGGGTTCGGGTGCGGGTCACCGGAGACGCGGCCGCGGAAGACCGGGCACATCTCGTTCTCCGTGACGCCGTTCTCCATCACCGCCCGGTAGCGGAACGCGGGCAGCACCAGGTCCAGCGTCACGTCACCGAGCCCCAGCTCGTCGACCAGCCGCCGCGCCACCGCAGCCACCATCGGCTCGTCGGGCGCCGGGTGGCCGCAGCACGAGTTGGTCCAGACACCCGGCCACGTCTTCTTGTGCAGCGCACGCCTGGTCAGCAGCAGCCTGCCCGCCGCGTCGAACAGGTACGACGAGAACGCCAGGTGCAGCGGGGTGGACGCGTGGTGCACGGAAGCCTTGTCGGCCACGCCGATCCCGGCACCGGACTCGTCCAGGAGCACGACTTGTTCCACGCCTCCACCCTGCCACACCCGCGATCACCGCGCTTCGGCGAGCACCCTGGGGTTGCGCACCAGCTTGCCTGCGGCCGTGCGCGGCAACGCCCGCAGCACGTGCACCCGCTGCGGCTGCTTGAACTCGGCCAACCGCTCGGCGCACCACGCGGACACCTGCTCCGGGGTGAGCGTGTCGGACCCGGTCGAGACGTAGGCCTCGATCACCTCGTCGTGCACCGCGATCGCCTCGGTCACCAGCGGGTGGGCGCGCAGTGCCGCCTCGACCTGGGTCAGGTCCACGTTGCTGCCGCGCACCACCACGAGCGAGTCCGCCCGGCCGAGCAGCCGCAGGTTGCCGTGCGCGTCGAACTCGCCCCGGTCACCCGTTCGGAACCACCCGTCCAGGTAACGGGTGGGGTCGCCCTCGTCGAGGTACGGCGACTGGTCCAGCGCCACCTCGACCAGCCCGTCGCGCACCCGGATCGTGGTGTCGGACAGGGGCTTGCCCACCGCCGGCCGCGTCACGCCCGCCACGTCCATGGTGAGCGCGCCGGTCTCGGTGGTGCCGAAGCACTCGCCGACCGTGAAGCCGTAGGCGTCGGCGAACCGCTCCGCCACGTCCGGCCGCATCAGCTCACCGCCCGCGAACGCGCCGCGCACCGTGCGCAGCGCCGACCGGTCGGCGGCGGAGGCGAGCAGGTCGAAGTGGAACGGCACGCCGGTGATGAAGTCGACCTCGTGCCGCGCGGCGGTGCGCAGGATGTCCTCCGCCGACAGCTTCCCGGCGAACACCAGGTGCACGCCCGCGGCCAGCGCGTGCAGCAGCCCGCCCATCAGGCCGAAGCTCTGCGCGGTGGAGTTGAGCAGGAGCAGCCGCTCGCCGTGCCCCGGCATGCCCTCGGCCGCGCCGAACCGCAGCACCTCGCGGATGATCGACTCGGTGCTGCGGCCGACGACCTTGGGCCGCCCGGTGGAGCCGGAGGTGAACTGGACCAGCCGGTGCCTGGTCGCCGCGGGCCGCCCGTCGGACCTGGGTTCGGTGACCAGCTCGTAGCGCTCGCGGAACACGCCGGACCAGCCGGACGCGCGCACGACGAACTGCGGCCGGGTGAGCTCGCGCACCACCTCGACCTCGGAGGGCTTGAGCCGGTGGTCGATCGAGATCACCCTGGCGCCGAGGCTCCACAGCGCCAGCACCGCCTCCAGCTGGGTGAAGCTCGGCGGCACGTGCAGTGCGACCGTGCTGCCCTCGCCCACCCCGGAAGCGGCGAACAGGCTCGCCTCGGCGGCGACCGAGGCCCGCAACGCGCCGTGCGTCACGGTGTGGTCGTGGCTGAACACCGGCACGTCGTCGCCTTGGCGGCGCAACAGGTCGGTGACGAACTCGCGCATCGTGGCTCAGGTCTCCTTGCAGAACTCGCCGATGGGGATGCCCACGTGCCGCTGCTCGGTCGCGATGTAGCCGAGCAGTTCGTCACCGCGTTGCAGCTCGGTGACGTTGCGGACCTTCCCGCCGGGGCCGAGCACCCGCACGTGCCAGTCGTCCTGCACGGTCAGGCTCACCTCGACGCCCTCGGGCGAGTGCGCGGTGATGGTCAGGATCGGGCGTGATTCGAGCTTGGCCCGGCCGACGGTGAGCTTGCGGGTGCGTCCCTCGGAGTTGACGGCGAGCACCGTGCTGCCCGAACGCAGTTCGGACAGGTAGTTGGTGCGGTTGTCCGGGCCGAGCACGTAGGAGTGCAGGGCGCCGGCGTTGACCCGGAACGGCCGGGTCGGCATGTAGGGCAGCGGGTGGGTCTCGCTGCAGCACAGGATGAAGCCGGAGGAGAAGGAGCCGACGAGGATGCCCTCGTCCTCCTCGAAGTGCGAGGCGGTGTCCACGCAGACGCGGTCGCCGAGGCCGTTGTGGGTGATGCCGTCGACGACGAGCGTGGTGAGGTTCAGCGGCGGGGTGGTCGCCTCCAGCAGCCGGGCCAGCTTGAACACGTCGTTGGCGTCGCGCGGTGCCATCAGCACGCCGTCCGAGCCGTGCTCCAGCACGTCGAGCACGATCGCGGCCTCTTCGAGGTCGGCCACGACGGTGACGAGCTTGCCGGCCGCGCCGTCGGCGGCGGCGATGACGATCTCCAGCGGGATCTTCGTCGGATCGGTGAACGCGACCACGGTGTGCCCGAGCTTCACGGCCGCCGCGCACGCGAGCTTGAGCGTGCGGTCGTCGCGGACCTGCACGAACGCCGCGTCGGTGGTGAGCCGGTCCAGCGCGTCCTGGTCGTCCACGACCACGGTGACCAGGTGCGGGCTGTCGACCGCCGCGTCGGTGACGAGCACCCGGGTGATCGTGGGCGGCAGCGTGTCCAGCAGCGCGGGGTCGTCGGAGACGACGCCGGCGAGGCGGGCGTGCACGGCGGCGTCCACGACGGCCTCGCGGTGCGCTTCCGGGACGGTTCGGAGGTCGATCCAGGCGAACTTCAACGGTTCTCCAAGGGGTGAGAGCCCGATCGGCGTGCGGACGCCCCGCCGCTGGTCGGGGGACCGGCGGCGGGCGCGGGCGACGAGGTCATGACGAGGCCACGACGCCCGTCATCGCGCGGACCAGGTCCGCTTCGGTGTCGTCGTGGACGATCGAGGCCAGTTCCGCGACCAGCGACATCGGCGCGGGCGCGGTGAACACGCGGCGGCCGACGGCCAGGCCCGCGCAGCCGACGGCCATCGCGGTGCGGGCGTGGTCGACCACGCTGCCGCCGGTGGCCGGTCCGCCCGCGACGAGCACCGGGATCGGGCAGCTGGCGATGACGTCGGCCATCCGCTGGGCGGGCCGCGCGAGGTTGGTCTTGACGATGTCGGCGCCGAGGTCGACCGCGATGTTGACCACGTGCGCGAGCAGCGCGGGGTCGTTCGGGTCGGCGATGCGCGGACCGCGCGGGTAGACCATGGCGATCAGCGGCACGTTCCACTCGTCGCACGCCTTCGCGACCACGCCGAAGTCGGCGAGCTGGCGCTCCTCGGTGTCCGAGCCGATGTTGACGTGCACGCTCACCGCGTCGGCGCCCAGTCGCAGCGCCTCGTCCACCTCGCCGACGATGACCTTGGCGTTGGTGTCGGCGGCGTGCGCGGTGCCCGCGCTGAGGTGCACGACCAGCGCGCAGCCCGCCAGCACGCCCGGGTCGATGGTGCGCACGCGTCCTTTGTGGACGATGATGGCGTCGGCGCCGCCGACGACCACCGAGTCGATGAGCTCGTGCCACCGGTCGCGCGGCACCACCGGGCCGTCCGAGACGCTGTGGTCGAGCGGGACGAAGAGGTACCTGTCGTCGCGCGGACGGGAGAGGCGTCGCAGCCTCAACGCTTTCGTCATGTCGCTCACACCTCCTCGGTCCGCGGTGCCGGCCACTTGGCAGGGTGGTCGAACCGGTGAGCGCGGCGGGAGGTGTGAGGTGGCGATAACTCGTCAGTTATGCACCTGTTGGAGCAATCGACCGGGGGTCGTCACGACACGTCGTGGACGCCCCCGCCACACGCTCGGTCGGTGTCCGGTTTGCCCCACTGCCCTAGGCTGCCGCAGTGAACATGGAGCTCAGGCATCTCCACGTCGTGCTGACCGTGGCGGAAGCGGGCAGCATCAGTCGAGCCGCCTCACTGCTCAAGATCGCGCAGGCCGGGTTGACCGCGCAGTTGCGCCGCATCGAGCGGGGGTTCGGTGGTCCGTTGTTCCTGCGGCGCACCGACGGGGTCGAGCTGACCGAACTCGGCCGCCACGTCGTGCTGCGATCGCGTGACCTGGTGGAACGGTTCGACGACCTGCTGGTGACCGCGCGCAAGCTGGCCGAGGAGAGCGACGCCACCGGCATCCGGCTGGGCGGGGTGGCCGGTTCGCTGACGCCGTTGCTGGTGGCGGTGGTGCGCTCGCTGCTGCCGACGCACCCGCAGACCACCCACATCGAACGCACCAGCGACGCCGTGCTCGACCTGGTGCGCACCGGGAAGCTGGACATCGCGCTGGTCACGGAGTTCCCCGAGAGCCCTCTGCGGATTCCCGAACAGGTGGACTGCCGGACCGTCGTCACGGAACCGATGTTGGTCGGGATCGCGGTCGGGCACCGGCTGTCGTCGCGCACCGAGATTCGGCTGTCCGAACTGGCCGACGAGGAGTGGGCGGTGTCCGACGAGGGCTACGGCGGCGGGAGGTTGAACCTGCACCTGGCGTGCGAGGCGGCCGGGTTCACGCCGCGGTGCGCGCACTTCGGGGTCGACCCGGCGTCGGCCGCGGAACTGGTGCGTTCGGCGCACACGGTGGCGTGCTTCTTCCCGACCGGGCACGACTTACCCGGCGTGCTGCTGAAACCGATCGTGGGCAACCCCGTGCACCGGCGGGTGACGGTGGTGTGGCGGCGGGACTGCGCGGCGGCGGAGTACGTCGACGAGATCCACGCGCAGTTCCTGCGCGCCTACCAGGAGCGGATCTGGGCGCACGGCCCGCGCACGGCGAAGCTCGCCGCCACCGGGCTGACCGTGGCGGCCAGCTGACGTCCCCGCGTGAGGTCCGAGGTCCCGGGCCGTGGGCCTCGGTGCCGCCCAGCACTGACCACGGCCCGGATTCCACTGCCACCGGGAATCCGGCGACCCGACTGTGACGAATCCTCTCGTTCGCCGGTTCCAGACCTAGAGGTCGAGGTGCGCGGCGGCCACGCGCTTGGGCACGCACATCCGCCACGCGTCCACGACGAGTCCGGTCAGCTCGTCCTCGTCGATCGCGGCCAGGGTGCACTCGACCCAGTTGTACCGCAGGTCGGCGGGCGCGGGCAGGTGGAACTTGGCGGGCTCGGCGGCCACCAGCGCGTCCCGCTCCTCCTTCGGGAACGCGAAACCCAGCGTCCGCTCGTCGCGCGACAGCGCCAGGTACACGATCCGGCCGATCCGGAACTTCACCCGATCCCGGACCACCGCCTCCTCCGTGCGCGGCAGCGACCGCGCGATGCGGCGCACGTCGTCAACGGCCGACACCGGCCGTCACCGGTCCGCGTGCCGCAGCACGCTCTCCACCTCGGTGCGGAACGCGTTGACGCCGTCCTCGCCGTCCGGCGCGCCGTGGGCCTGCAGCAGGTGCAACAACGCCACGCCGTCGGCGGACCGGCGGGACAACGCGCGGAACGAGAACGCCGCCTCGTACACGGTGATCGCGGTAGCGAGCGCGGCCGCCACCGTGGCCAGGAACGCCCACAGCGCGCGCCGCCCGTCGTCGGCCACGGCCACCGCGCCCAACGCCGCCGCGCCGGTGAACAGCAGCACGGTGAGGCCCGTGGTCCAGCGTCGTGCCGTCGTGTAGCGGGCCTGTGCCTGCTCGAACCCGGCGAGCCGTTCGGCGACCCGGTGGCGCAGGTAGGCGCGGAGGAACTGCTCGCGGTGGTCGTCGGTCGCGGTCGGCGGGGCCGATGATCCGGTACTGGTCGGCGGGGCCGACGATCCGGCGACGGTCGGTGGGGCCGACGATCCGGTGTTGGTCATGTGCGGCTCACCGATTCGTGCCGGAGCCGTGCCACGGCCGTCGCCAACTCGCGGGCGCGCTCGTCGCGCTCGGCTTCGTCGACGGCGGGTGGTGCGGCCAGGTGGTCGAAGTACAGGGCGCGCAGCTGCTCGGCGCGGACCTTGGCGTCGGGGTCCTCGCCGCCGCGCGCCACCACCGCGAGCACGGCCGCCGCCGCGCCGGACACGGCGAGCAGCACACCGGGCCACGGCTGGTCGCGCAGCCAGACCTGCAAGGCGGCGAACACCGTGGTGCCGAACCCGGCGGCGATGGCGAGCACCACCAGCAGGCGTGCGCGTTCACGTGAGCTGAGGGCGGCGACCTCGCACTCGTGCAGCGCAGGCGCCACCGCCTGGTTTGCCTCGTGGATCGCGTCGGCGAGCAGCGGGTAGTCCAGCACGTAGCCGGGGTCGATCACCGGGTGCGGCTCGGGCGCCCGGAACCGCACCCGCGGCCACACCGCGGGCGGCGGCACGTCGGCGTGCAGCTTGGCGCCGGGCCGGTTGCCCAGCACCCGCCGCACCACGGCAGTCACCTTGTCCGCGCCTTCGTCCAAATGCACCACGGCGACCTGGCCGCTGCGGACGAGCACGGCGAGGTCGTCGTCGCGCTCGGTGGCACCGGTCTCGGCACCGGTCTCGACCGCGACGACCTCGGCAGCGGCGGCGGCGACGTCGGTCTGCGCGGCTGTCGGGGCGGCGGCGCGTGGCGGGCCACCGGCGATCTCGTCCGCCAGGCCGCCCGTGCCGGCGAGCACGAGCAGCGGCCGGTCGCGGCCCAGGTGGTCGACCAGCGCGGCCCGCGCCAGGTCGTCACCGCCGATCAGCAGCGCGAGCGCCGGGCGCTTGGCCCCGGCGACGGCGTCCACCGCGCGGAACAGCGCGGGCCGTTCCTCGCCCCACCGCGAGCCCGGCACGAGCACCGCCGTGTCGTGGTTCACGTTGAGCCGTAGCTCACCGTCCGCGGGCTCCGCGTCCTCCGCGGCCACCCGGCCGGACGGTGCGACGCCGACCATCCGCGGCCACCGCCCGTCCAGCGACTCGGCGGCCAGGCCGACCAGGTGCGTGACGCCGACGTCGGCGCCCGCCGTGATCACGACCGCGTCCGCGCCGGCCGCCGCCGCGAGCACCGCACGCAGCACCGGGAGCACAGCGGCGGCGAGTTCGGTGTCCGGGGTGTCGGCCGAGCCGAACACCGCGAGGACCGGGCGTCCGCGCGGCAGGCCGAGGGCGCGCGCCCGGATGTCGGCATCGGGATGGGCCAGTCGCCGCACCCGTGGGCCGGTACCCGCTGTAGGCATGCCGGGCACCCTAGCGGTGCCTCACGCGAATTTCACCCGTCCGGGCGCGAATTCCTCGCAGGTAGAGTGCTCGGCGTGTCGATTGACCCCGCCGAACTGGAAATCGCCCTAAGGGTGCTCGCCCAAGTGGACGAACTGGACACCGAGCACCCCGACGCGGTAGCCGTCCGCCGGGCCACCGCCGGCATCTGGAAGAGCCTGCGCAAACGCCGCAAGGCCGACCGGCGCGCCTCGGTCACGGCCGCCGACCGCGCCGTCATCGAGGCGACCGCGACCGGCTCACCGTCCCGCATCGACGACGAGACCCGCGGCCTGCTGCTGCGCGAGCCGGAGCCGGGCGCGAAGGCGGGCACGCTGCTGCGCGCCCGGTCCTGCTACACGTGCAAGAAGCGGTACACCGAGGTGGACGCCTTCTACCACCAGCTGTGCCCGGACTGCGCGGCGTTGAACCGGGCCAAGCGCGACCAGGGCGCGGACCTCACCGGCAAGCGCGCCCTGCTCACCGGCGGCCGGGCCAAGATCGGCATGTACATCGCGCTGCGGCTGCTCCGCGACGGCGCGCACACCACCATCACCACCAGGTTCCCGCGTGACGCGGTGCGCCGGTTCGCGTCCATGCCCGACAGCGCCGACTGGCTGCACCGGCTGCGCGTGGTCGGCATCGACCTGCGCGACCCGGCCCAGGTGGTGCAGCTGGCCGACGAGGTGGCCGCCGCCGGCCCGCTGGACATCCTGATCAACAACGCCGCGCAGACCGTGCGCCGGTCGGCGGGCGCCTACGCGCCGCTGGTCGAGGCCGAGTCCGCCGCGCTCCCGTCCGGTCCCCTGCCGGAGCTGGTGACCTTCGGGCACACCCTGTCCGCGCACCCGGTGGCGTTGGCGGGCACGCTGGCCGACACGATCCCCGCGGTCACCGCGCTGGCGCTCACCGCCGGGTCCAAGGAGATCGACGCGGGCGGCCTGGTGCCCGACGAGGCGCCGGTCAACAGCTGGGTGCAGCGGGTCGAGGAGGTCGACCCGGTGGAGCTGCTGGAAGTGCAGCTGTGCAACAGCACCGCGCCGTTCATCCTGATCTCCCGGCTGCGCCCGGCGATGGCCGCCTCGCCCGCGCGCCGCAAGTACGTGGTGAACGTGTCGGCGATGGAAGGCCAGTTCAGCCGCGCCTACAAGGGGCCGGGCCACCCGCACACCAACATGGCCAAGGCCGCGCTGAACATGCTGACCCGCACCAGCGCCGAGGAGATGCTGACCGCCGACGGCATCCTGATGACCGCCGTCGACACCGGCTGGATCACCGACGAACGGCCGCACCCGACCAAGATGCGGCTGGCCGCGGAGGGTTTCCACGCGCCGCTGGACCTGGTCGACGGCGCGGCCAGGGTGTACGACCCGATCGTGCGCGGCGAACTGGGTGAAGACCTGCACGGCTGCTTCCTGAAGGACTACGCGCCCGCCCCTTGGTGAGCCGATCGGCGCACCCGTTCACCGCAGTGTTCGCACGCCCATTCCGGTCATTCCCGACCGCAGTAATCCGAATGGGCCGAACGGGGTGCACCGGTTAACGGATCCGTGCCCGTGTGCGACTCTCCGCCGGTACGCTGAAGCTTTCGCTAGGCCGCCGCGAGGCGACGGGGGTGGGCATGGACGGCGGGCGGGCCGGTCGAGCCGCCGTGCTGCCGCGCGTGACCGGGTCGGGAGGGCCGCGGTGACCGCGCCCCGGGTCAACCCGTTCCCGCTGCCGGGCTGGGAGGCCACCCCGATGCGCCCGCTGCGGCCGTGGCACCGGCAGGCGCACCGCGACTACTACGTGCCCGTGGACGGCACCGAGGCCGCGTTCGAGCACTTCCGCCACACGATGGGCGACCTGGCCGTGATGCTGGAGTACGGCCGGCTCGCGCTGGTCACCGGCGAGTCGGGCTGCGGCAAGACGGCGCTGGTCAACCGGTGCGCGGACTGGGTCGTCGGCGAGCTGGAGCGGCGCGGGATGCGCGGCGTGGTGCTGGACCTGACCGGCTGCCTGCCGACCGACCGGGAGCTGTCCATCGACGAGCGCACCGCCGAGGTGTGCGACCGGATGTTCGACCTGCTGGTGGACCACGGCGCGCTGCGCCAGGACAGCGAGGACCGGCTGGCGTCGGTGCGGGACGTGCCGAGCCGCGTGTTCCCGCGCCTGGGCCGGGCGCTGCGCGACGAGGTCGCGCTGGTGCTGCTGCTGCCGAGCCCGAACGAGCTGGTCGGCGAGGTGATCCGGTACGCGCGGACGCTCAACAGCGCGAAAGTGCTGTTCCTGACCGAATCCGCCTATTTGGGCACGGACGAGGTGGCGGACGTGGTGCGCCAACTGGAAACGTGGGTGCCGCCGATCTCCCTGCACGTCGGCCCGCTCGATCCCGGTGACGCGCAGCGGTTCGCCGAGGACCGGCTGACCCGGCACGCGGGAACGGGCACCTATCCGCGGTTGAGCGACGACGCGATCAAATTGGTGGAGAAGCACTGCCAATCGGTCGCGATGTTGCAGAGGTTCTTGCACGGCACCTACGAACACAAACGTGGCACGGGACTGGGCTACACCGAGACCGACCTGGTGACCGTCGAGGACATCAGGGCGTTCTTGAACCACAAGTCCCGGAATGGACCGGTGAATGGGCCATGAGCGCTCGCAGCGATCTACCGCCCCCGCGGAAGAACCCCTTCTCGCCGATGGCGGTCGCGCGGATCACGGACTTCGACGCCGATCCCGACGCGGTCGACGTGGCGATCACCACCGACGCGACGCGGCAGGCGCTCGCGCACCTCACGTCGTACCTCGACGCGCCGCCCACGCGCGGCGGACGTGACCGCACCGGCACCGTGGTGGCCGTGCTGGGCGACTACGGCACCGGTAAGACGCACCTGGCCGTGCGGCTGGTCCGGCACGCCCGGCAGGTGCTGGCCGACCCGACGCACGCGCTCTACCTCGACGCGACCGCGGAGAGCTTCATCGAGCTGTACCGGCGGTTCATGCAGAAGCTCGGCCGCGAGGGCGTGCGGGCGCAGGTCAGCGAGTACTACGCGGACATCGTCGCGGACTCGTTGCAGAGCAGCGGCCTGACCAGCGACATGCTGGAGTGGCTCGGCAGCAGGCAGCTGGAGCCGCAGGAGGTCGTGGAACGGCTGGGCCTGATGGAGAGCGCGTTGCTGCGCAAGGTCCAGGACACGCTGCGCGAGGTCACCAACAACAAGGACTTCGGCACCGCGCTCACGCTGCTGCTGCGGCCGGGGTTCGAGCACTCGGTGTGGTCGTGGCTGCTCGGCGGCACGCCGGACCAGGTGCTGGTGGAACGCGGCATCACCACGCCGATCGACACCGAGGTGGCCGCGCTGGAGGCCATGGGCGTGTTCGCCCTGCTGTTCGGCGGCAGGCAGCGGCGGTTCGTGCTGGCGGTCGACGAGCTGGACAAGATCTTCTCCGCGGACAGCCGGCCGCAGGCCGGGACCATGGCCGCGTTCCAGACGTTGCTGCAGGTGTTCGCCAAGGCCGGGGCGTGCCTGGTGCTGTGCGGGCTGCCGGACTTCAAGTCCGTGCTGCCGCCCGCCGTGCGGCAGCGCATCCCGTACACGGTGGTGATGTCCGGGCTGAGCCAGCGCGAGGTGCGCGAGTTCGTCGAGCTGGCGCAGCAGCAGGTGTTCGGCACGCGGCAGCTGGCGCCGTTCACCGTCGACACCACGCGGTACCTGCGGGACATCGCGCGGGGCAACGCGCGCAACGTGATCAGGTTGTGCCACCGGGTGTTCCGGATGGCCGACGACCTGTCCCACGCGCCCGGCCACGAGTTCGCCGTCACCGAGGACATGGTGCGGCAGGCGGCGCGTGACCTGTTCGGGTCGTTGAGCTCGGACGACATCGACGGCGTGGTGCGCAGGCTGCTCGACGCGGGCGGACTGGACTACCTGCACCGGCACCTGCTCGGCGTGGCCGAGGAGTCGCTGGCGGACTTCTGGGTCACCTTCCCCGAGCACCCCGGCGGGTGCGCCGTGCTGATCACCCGGTCGCTGCTGGACAACGCGGACGTGGCCGCCGTGCTGCGGCGGGTGTCGGCGGTGCGCGAGGCCGAGCCGGACGCCGAGCTGATCCTGCTGGTCAACGGCGTGGTGGCGGACGGCGTGGCGATCCAGTTGCGCGAGCTGCTGGGCAGGGAGCCGCTGGTGTACGTCGACCGGACGTTCGCCGACGACTTCAAGGCGCTGGTGAGCGCGACGGGACGGCGGCTGGGCGGCGACACGGACCCGATGTCGGCGCTGCGGTGGCGGATGGACCAGCTGGCCAAGCAGCAGTCCAGCATCTACGGGTTCATCGAGCACTTGGCCGAGCACATGGACGGCGTGCGCGCGTCGTCGGACCGGCAGCTCGGCGCGATCCAACGGCAGCTGGCCGCGTTGGCGGGCGGTGCGGCGGGGACGTCGGGTGGCACGCCGGGCCGTGCGGTGGAGCCGTCGGCGAGCAGGCTGCCGGGTGAGGTGGAACGGCTGTTCCGGGACGCGGTGGACGCGTTGGAAGACCTGACGCAGGTCGACGTGATGTTCGAGGAGGCGTTCGACCACGCGCCGACCACCACCCAGGAGGCGGTGCACCGGCGGCTGCGGACACCGGAGTTCACCCAGGCCGCGACACAGGCGGTGTTCATGCAGAAGGCCGTGCAGGCATTCCGGGCGGCGGTCTCGCAGTGGTACTACTCGGCCGAGGACGCCGACGCGGAGGACCGGCTGGAGGAGCTGTGCGGCATCTACGACGGGATCGTGGAGTTCCTGCCGCTGTTCCTGCTGGAACCGCTGTTCAAGCTGCCACCGTGGTCGGCCCGGTCGGGTGCGCTGGTGGCCGAGGTGAGCCAGGGCTCTCGACGGACCCGCGTGCACGACGCTCTGCGCAACCTGAGCCCCCGCGTCCGCCGCGCCGTCTTCCGTTCGTCCCGCCTGACCTGAACGTTCAACTCGGGGTGCGGCAACGTAGGACACGCGCGTTCCGGGCGTTGGACACGCGCGCGTGTCCTACGTTCGGAACAGGCGTGTCCTACGTTCGGAACGGGTGAGTTGAACGGTCAGGGGGTGGGCTTCACCCGGTAGGGCGCGGCGACCTGTGGCGCGGGGGGCGGGTTGAGCGGCACGCGAGGGATGCGCTTCGGGGCGGGCTTGGGCGCGGGACGGGGAGCGGTCGCGCGGTCGTAGGAGCCGTTCGCCAAGGCGTGCAGCAGGTTCACCACGACGACACCCGGCGCGACCACGGCGATCGTCCCCGGGAACGTCGGTTCCAGCAACAACGCCAAGATGATCGCGGTCAGCCCGTTCTGCTGTCCCAGTGCCAGCCGCACCCGGTCGCCGCGCCACCGCTTCGGCACCGTCAACGCGAACGCCACCACGGCCTGCGCCCCGAAAGCCGCCACGCCCAGCACCGCGCCGATCCCGGCCAACACCCAACTGAACTCCGCCGCCAGCACCAACCCGACCGCGGCGATCGCCAGGAACATGCCCGTCTCCGCCAGCCCGTCGACCCACCGGCCCAGGTTCGGCCGGAAGAACAGGCCCAGCAGCGCCAACGCCAGCAGCAGCGAGTACTGCACGGCGACGAACCCGAGGGCCAGCACCGCGACCACCATCAAGGCGCGCACCGCGTACCGGACCGCACGCCCACCGGCCTCGGCCCGCCGCACCCGTCCGCCCACCAGCGTCCACAGCATGAACGCGACCCCGGCCAACGCCAGGTTCAGCACCAGGTTGACCGCGAACGACCCCACGCCGCCGACCGCGCCGCCGTTGAGCGCGAACGCGGTGATGTACACGGTGAGCAGCACGGTGATCGGGTCGTCGAACGACGCCCACGCCGACAGCAGCGCCTTCGCCGAGTCCGACATCCGCGACTTGGCCCGCATCGCGGCGACCGACAGCGGGTCGATCTGCGCGACCGCCACCGCCAGGATCAGGTGGCTCGGATCGCGGAACACGAAGAACATCACGCCGAAGATCAGCGCGACTTTCGCCAACACACCGAGAGTGACCGCGATCACTACTGTGCGGAGTTGCCGGCGGAATTCCGAGATCACGATGCCGCTCGTGCTCGCGTACAAACCGAAACCGAGCAACGCGGTGATGAAGAATCCGTACACCGGTGAGCGATCGACTTCGCGCAGGCCGAACTGCCACGCGACGAGCCAGCCCGCGGCCAGGGCCGAGAGAAGAGCGGCCGAACGGATCACGGGCGTCACCATTCCACGGTAGGCAGCGGTGGATGAGCGTTCAAGGACCGATTGGAGTGAGTTCTTCGGCCAAAGCGGACATTCGATCATCCGCCGCCCGCACCCGCGATTGATCGATCGTCACGCCTACCAGGTATTCGCCGGAACGCAACCGGTAGTAGTAGATCGCGCCCATCTCGACGTCGAACACGAGCCGTGCCATCAGGCCGCCGACGACGGGGCTCACCGCGCGGTTCAGCTTGGTCGTCAACGCGCCCAGCTCCTGCACGAACCCGTGGTAGAACCGGCGCCGCGCGTCCACCGTGACCTGCTTGAAGAACGGCGCCAGCGACGGGTCGCCCAGGCAGTCCACCATCGCCCGCACCTCACCATCGACGACGTGCGCGACCAGGTGCAGGTCCTGCGCCCGCACCGCCGCCAGGCACGCCGTCAGCGGCCCCTCCCCCGCCGTCACGTGCGCGCTCAGGTCGTCCTCCACCGGCAGCGGCACGACGTCCGCCGCGCTGTCCCACCCGCCGGGGTTGAGCGAGCCGAGGCTCAGCTGGGCGCGCAGCCGGGTGGCGAGCGCGGCCACCGCCCGGTCCGCCTCGTCCACCGCGGGGTGACCGAACAGCGGCCCCGCGCCCGCGTGGTCGAGCACCAGGCCGACGACGTGCTCGGTCGGCACGACGGAGTCGCAGAACAGCGCGCCCTCCTCGGTGTGCAGCACGGTCCGGATCAGCCGACCGGTGCGCACCTCCTGCAACGCCCGGTCCAGCGTGGCGACCTGGAACGTCAGGTGCCTGCCCAGCCGCTTGAGCTCCTCCCGCCGGGTGCCGCCGGGCAACGTGTCCGGTGCGAGCGGCGGATCGCCGAGGGCGTCGACGCCGAAGTCGAACACGCCGCTGCTGT
Organism: Saccharothrix sp. CB00851; assembly: GCF_001905065.1. Taxonomy (NCBI): domain Bacteria; kingdom Bacillati; phylum Actinomycetota; class Actinomycetes; order Pseudonocardiales; family Pseudonocardiaceae; genus Saccharothrix; species Saccharothrix sp. CB00851. The sequence continues at coordinate 32,603 of NZ_LWLC01000024.1, read as the reverse complement.
AGTGCGCGAGGTAGTGCAGCGCCGGGGTGTCCGCGATCGCCTCGCGGCACGCCCGCCTGGCCAGGTCGAACTCCGGGCCGACGTGCTCGGCCTGCTCCTCGTGCAGCTCCACGCCGGTCCCTCCTGCGCGCTCAGGTGTGCGGGATGTCGACATCGCACTCCCGCCAGTCCTGGTCGGTCGGGTTGCCCTGGTCGGTCAGGTACGCCGCGAGCCGCAGGTTGTGCGCCGCCGCGGCGGTGTGCGGGTGATCGAGCCCCAGGAACTCCAGGCAGTCGGTGTGGGTTTCGGCGATCAGTTCGGCCGCCCGGTCCGCCTCACCGGCCCCGGCGAGCACCCGTGCCTCGTCCACGGCCGCCGCCAGCGTCCACGGGTGCGTGTCACCGAGCCGCGAGCGCAACGTCGCCGTCGCGGCCTCCACCTGGCCCACCGCGCCCGCCGGGTCACCGGCCGCCCGCAGCGCCAGGCCGAGGCCGAGCCGACAAAGCGCCACGAACGGGTGATCGTCGCGGAGCCCGACGTGCTGCTGGAAGCCGTTCAACGCGGTGCGCGCGAGTTCCGCCGCCAGCTCGGGGTCGACGCCGACCCGGCGGTGGTCGGCGGCGAAGCTCAACGCGCAGCCCAGCGTGTACGGGTGGTGCGGGCCGAGGACTTCGCGGTAGTCCCGCAGCGCCTTGCCGGTGCGTTCCTTGGCCTCCTTGGCCCGGCCGACCAGCCGCAACGCGATCGCGCGGTGCCACTGCACGCCGATCTGCACCTGGTTCAGCTCGTGCCGCAACGCCTGCAGCTGCTGCGACGCGTACAGCAGCGAGTCCAGCGCCTCCGGGTAGCGGCCGAGTTCCCGCTGGTACAGCCCGATCTGCGCGAGCGAGGCCCAGGTGCGCGGGTCGCCCGTGCCGAACAGCCGACGCCGCCTGCGGTAGTTGTCCTCCTCCAGCGCGAGCGCGCCCGCCGCGTCACCGGACAGGAACATCGAGGACGCCAGGTTGTTCGCCGCGCGGCGGGTGTCCGGGTGGTCCTCGCCGAGCACCGTGCGCAGGCTCTCCCAGGTGGCCTGGTCCTCGGCCAGCGCCTCGGCGAACAGGCCGAGCCCGCGCAGGTCGCCGCCCCGGCCGCGGGCCGTGATCAGCGGACGGGGGTGGGTGAGGTCGAGGGTGCGCCGCTGCTGGGCCAGCGCCAGGTCGTCCAGCCGCAGCGCCTCGGTCGGCTCGCCCAGCACGCGGTGCACGTTGGCCAGCTCGGCGGCCAGCCGGTTGCGCAGCGGGTCGGCCGGGCCGAACCGCCGGGTCCACGCGTCCAGCAGGGCGCGCCCCGGTCCCAGCGCGGCCCGCCGCACGCCCGCGCCGCCGTCGGTGTAGAGGAACCGCACCTGGTTGACCAGCCAGCGGCGCACCTTCGGGTCGCCGCTGCCCAGCGCGCCGGACGGGATGACGTGCTTCTGCAGCTCGGCGAACCGGGCGTGCCGGGTCGGCGACTTGTCCTCCACCTCGGTCGGCGCCGACGCGGCCAGCGCCGCCAGCACGTCGGCCTGCCGCTGTTCCCGTTCGGCGGGGCTCATCCGGTCGCGCAACGCGCGCTGCACCACGCGGTGCAGCCGCAGCGAGTACTGGTCGCCCCAGTCGACGCGGAACAGCCCGTACCGCGCGCCGTACCAGAGCACCCGGTCGATCTCGGCGGCGTCCAGCTCCAGCGGCTCGGCGTCCACGCCGCCCGCGGCGACCACCCGGCCCAGGAACGCGGGCGAGCGCACCAGCCCGAGGTCGGCGCCTTCCGCCGAGAGGAACGAGCACAGCTGGGCGACCAGCACCGCCAGCCGACCGGTGGCGTTGTCCCGCAACGCGTCCACCGCGACGTCGACGACCCGCGCAACACCGTCCACTTCGGACTCGGCGAGGCGTTCGAACAGCGTGCGGGTGGCCCAGGTCGCGGCGTCGGCGTCCCGGGAACCCGCGCCGACCTCGGCCCGCGCCGTCTCACCGAGCCAGCACGACACCAGGTCGAGTGCCAGCGGCAGGTGGTCGACGGCGTCCGCGACCCGGCTCGCGTCGACCCCGGTCAGCCCCGGCACGCGGTCCAGCAGCAGCCGCACGCTGTCGTCGGCGCGCATCGGCACCAGCTCGACGGCCTGCCCGTCCGCGGGCGCCGAGGTGATCAGCACGTGCCCGGTGGCGCCCGACGGCAGCAGGTCGGCGATCACGTCCGGGTCGTCGGCGTTGTCGTAGACCAGCAGGAACCGCGCGTACGCCGGGTCGTTGGCGAGCCGGTCCAGCGCGGACAGCGTGCCGTAGTCGGTCGAGCCTGGCTGGCGCAGCCGCACCGCCAGCTCCGCCAGACCGGTCAGCACCGACTGCCGGTCGTGCGCGGACAACCACCACACCGCCGCGTAGTCCGACGAGAACCGGTAGGCGTACTCCAGCGCCAACTCGCTCTTGCCGACGCCCGGCACACCGTTGACCGTGACCACCACGCGCCCGTCGCCCGCCGCCGTGAACTGGTCGCGCAACGCCTCCAGGTCCTCGTCACGGCCCACGAAGCCGCGGTGGCGCGGCGGCAGGTCGAACACCGCCGGGTCGCTGCCCGGCACCCGCATGCCCGGCTCGTGCACCGTGCCGGGCCGGTCGATCAGGCCGAAGTGGCTGAGCAGCCGGGCGCTCAACGTCTCCGGGGTGTGGTCGTGCACGGCCAACCCGCCGTCGTCGGCGGCGTCCTCCGATAACCGCAGCCGCAACACGGTCAGCGGCAGGGCGGGCAGCTCCACCGGTCCCGAGTGCGGCGACGACAGGATCACCACGCCCGGTGGCACGTCGGCGGTGAACCACTCGCCCGCGTCGGACAGGCGGCGCACCTGCGCGCCCGCGCGTTCCAACTGGCCACGCACCCAGTCCGCCCAGGCCCGGTCGCGCGGCGCGTGCACGAGCACCACGCGGTCCGGCTCGGTGGTCGACGTCAGCCCGAACACCCGCCGGTAGCGGGCCCGCAGCACCGGCGACACCGGCACCACCTCGGTGACCGCGCCGCCGCTGACCGCCGCGGCGAGCCTGCCGTACTGGGCTTCCAGCGCGCCGCCGCTGGTCGGCTCCTCCACCAGGATCGCCAGCAGCGGGTCGAACGCGTCGAACGGGCGGTACGGGATCTCGATCGTGCCGCCGTCGGGCACCCGCTTCACCTGGCCCGCCAGCAGTTCGGCGAACGCGGCGTGGATCGCCGACCGGATGCGCTGCGCCCGCGACAGCTCGTCGGCGTCGTCGAACAGCGTCGCCACCGGCACCACGTCGATCCGGATCGGCGCCCGCTTGCGCAGCCGCGCGGCCAGGTCCGCCGCGTCCGCGATCGCCCGCGGCCGGGGGCGGAAGCACACCACGGCCAGCTCGCACAGCGTCGCGATCAGCGTCAACGTCTCTTCGCCCGCACCGGTCGGCGCGTCGATCAGCACCTGGTCGTAGTCGGACTCGGCCAGCCGCGCGCGCAGCTCGGCGATCACGCCCGCGTCACCGTGCCGCGTCTCGGGCCTCGGCCGGCCCGCCGCGTCGACCGGCATCGGCGACACCACGTCGATGTGGCCGGGCGCCGTGACGTCGCCCGCCGGCGGCGCGAACCGCTCGACGACGGGCGCCGGGTCGTCCTCGCCCACCGGATCGGCCCGGTAGGCGGCCGACAGCCCGCGGCCCAACGCGTCCGGCAGGCCGAGGCGGGCCACCAGGAACGGCTCCAGGTACTCGCGCACCCGCGGCACCTCCGAACCCCAGTCCACGACCAGGACCCGCTGCCCGGCGGCGGCCAGCGTCCACGCCAGGTTGGCCACCGCGCTGGTGCGGCCGGTTCCGCCGGTCGCCGACAGGAAGGCGGTGACGCCGAGGTGGGCCGCCGCCGTTCTCACAGAGAACTCTCAAAAGCCGCGAAACGGTCGGGCAGTTCGGCGTTCTCCGCGAGGATCCGGTGCAGCGCGGCGCGCAGCGCGGTGTCCGGCAGATCGGCCAACCGGTCCAGGTCGATGCCCGTGACGTCCAGGAGTTCGGACTCCAGGACTGGTTCGGCTGCCATGTCCGACATACCCCCTCACCGCAATGCTGCGGTTTTCACCGCAGTCGCCTGATTGCCGGCAACGCCGGCGGCGCACTCGCCATCGTAGTGAACGACAACGGTCACCGTGGTGAATCCTCCGATTGGCGGAGGCAGCGGGCGGCGCACTGTGTTTGATTGCAGGAGGGGTCTCGATTGCGCGTGGTGTGGCCGGAATATCCGGGGGGTGGGGAAAGCGTTGCCGTTCCGCCAGTTCGTGCTCAAGGTGCACAGCAGGTGCAACCTCGCGTGCGACTACTGCTACGTCTACGAACTGGCCGACCAGCGGTGGCGTTCCCGGCCGCGGGCGATGTCGCCGGAGATCGTCGCGCACACCGCCGAACGGGTGGCCGAACACGTGCGCGGGCACGGGTTGTCCGACGTGGAAGTGGTGCTGCACGGCGGTGAGCCGCTGCTGGCCGGACGTGCCGCGATCGAGTCGCTGATCACGCGGTTCCGCTCGGTGGTGCCCGCGCGGGTGCGGTTCACCGTGCAGACGAACGGGACTTTGCTCGACCGTGAATTCCTGGAGCTGTTCTCCGCGCACGGTGTTCGGGTCGGCGTGAGCGTGGACGGCACACCGGAGGCGCACGACCGGCACCGCGTGCGGCCGGACGGCACCGGTAGTTGGGCGGCGGTGCGCGCGGCGTTGACGTCGTTGCGCGCGTTCCCGGAGGTGTACGGCGGCCTGCTGTGCGTGGTGGACGTGGACGCGGACCCGTCGCGGGTCTACGGGTCGTTGTTGGAATTCGCGCCGCCCGCGGTGGATTTCCTGCTGCCGCACGGCAACTGGTCGGCGCCGCCACCGGGACGGGTCGCCGATCCGGCGGTCACGCCGTACGCGGACTGGCTGATCGCCGTGTTCGACGTCTGGTACGACCGGCCGGTGACCCGCGTGCGGCTGTTCGAGGAGTTGCTGTCGGTGTTGCTGGGCGGGCGTTCCGGGGTGGAGGGGATCGGGTTGACCCCGTCGGCCCAGGTGGTGGTGGAGGCCGACGGCACGATCGAGGTGTCGGACATCCTGGCGTCGTCCTCGCCGGAGGCTTCGGCGACCGGGCTGCACGTGGCGCGCGACCCGTTCGACGCGGCGTGGGACCTGCCGGACGTGCGCGCCGGGCGTTCGGGTTCGGCGGGGTTGTCCGCGCGGTGCCGCCGGTGCCCGGTGGTGTCGGCGTGCGGCGGCGGGCTGCGGGCGCACCGGTTCCTGGCGGGCGCCGGGTTCGACCGGCCATCGGTGTACTGCCCGGACCTGCTCCGGCTGATCGGGCACGTGCGGTCGCGGGTGGCGGCGGACCTGGCGGCGTTGGCGTGACCGTCGGGCCGTTCCGGGTGTCGGACTCGGACTTCACCGCTCTCGCGCGCGGCGGTGGCGGTGCGTCGGCGGTGCGCACGCTGCGGCTGGCGCGGCGCAGCCGGACGTTGCTGCTGATCAGGTCCATCGCGGCGGAACCGGCGGCGCGGGAGGCGTTCGCGCTGCTGTGCGAGGTGGCGCGGGTGGCGCCGGACGCGGTGGACCGGGTGCTGGACCACCCCTCGGTCGGCGCGTGGGCGACGCGCACGGCATTGGCGCTGCGGCGGGGAGATGCCGAGGCCCGTCCGGCGGAGTTGGCGTTCACGGCGGCCGCGGCGGCGGTGCGGGCGGGTGTGCCGGTGGACTTGGAGTTCCCGCCGGTGGACGTGTTCTCGCTGCCGTCGTTGGGCGTGGTGGAGGGGCCGGGGTTGGCTTATCGGCCGTTGCCGGAGATCGACGTGGGCGGGTTGTCGTTGCAGGTGGACCCGTGGGCCGGTGGCGGTGTGCCGGACGAACTGCCGGTGGCCGATTCGGTCGACCTGCCGTGGTGGCGTGCCGCGGTCGGCTCGGCGTGGGACCTGCTGTCGGGCGACCACCCGGCGTCGGCCGCGGAGGTCGCCGAGGTCGTGTCGGTGCTGACGCCGATGCCGTCGTCGCCGTCGGGGACGAGCAGCGCGACGCTGGCCGACGCGTTCGGGTGCGTGTTCCTGTCGCCGATGCCGGACGCGGAGACGTTGGCCGTGACGCTCGTGCACGAGGCGCAGCACAGCAAGCTGGTCGCGTTGATGGACCTGTTCGCGCTGGTCAAGCCGGGGCGGGAGGCGTTGTTCTACGCGCCGTGGCGGGAAGATCCGCGGCCGGCGGCGGGCCTGCTGCACGGCACGTACGCGCACTTGGGCGTGGCCGGGTTCTGGCGTTCGCGCACCGGGCCCGCGGCGCAGGTCGAGTACGCGCGCTGGCGTTCGGCGGCCCTGATCACCGCCGAGACGCTGCTGGCGGGCGACGAGCTGACGCCGACCGGCACCCGTTTCGTCGCCGAACTGGCCGGCGTGCTGCGTGCGTGGTGCGCCGAACCGCTCCCGCCGGCCGCGCTGGCGGTCGCCGAAGCCGAGTCGTCCGCCCACCAGGCCCGCTGGCGAGCCGCCCACGGCCCCCTTCCCGAACGGGGCACTCGGGGGTCCTGAACGTTCGAGTCGCGGGACCTGAACGTTCGACACGCGGGACCTGAACGTTCGACACGCGGGACCGGAAGGTTCGACACACGGGTCCTGAAGGTTCGACACGCGCGGGGCAGGCGCGGTCCGCGGGGTTGGCCGGTCCGGCCGCGATACTGCCGGCCATGCTCACCGCCGACGGCCACCTGGTGCACTCCCCCGCGGACCTGGTGGACCTGTTGGAGTGCGACCACCGGAGCAAGCTCTCCTTGGCGCTGGCCGTCGGCCTGCCCGACGCACCGGTGCCGGACGTCACCACGAACACCCTGGCCACCCGGCACGGCCACGCGCACGAGCAGGCCGTGCTGGCCCGGTTCCGCGCCGAGCACGACGTCGTCGAGATCCCCCAACCAGCGCCGACCCACGAAGCGCTCACGCAGGCCGCCGCGCAGACGGCACGGGCCATCGAGGACCGCGCGCCGGTGATCTACCAGGCCGTCTTCTACGCCGACGGCTTCCACGGCCGCGCCGACTTCCTCGTCGCCACCGACCGCGGCTACGAGCCGCACGACGCCAAGCTCGCCCGGCACGCGACCCCGGCCGCCGTCGTCCAGCTCACCGCCTACGCCAACGCGCTGGGCCACCACGCGGGCCCCGCCATGCACCTCCTGCTCGGCGACGGCACCACCAAGACGTTCCAGGTCGCCGACTTCCTCCCGCTGGTCCGCGACCTGCGGACCCGCCTCGAAGCCCGCCTCGCCGCACCCGCCACCCTGCCCGCGCGGCTGTGGGACGACGAACGCCCGGCGTGCGCCACCTGCCGGTTCGGCAAGCACTGCGCCACCGGCCGGGAAGCCGACCGCGACCTGTCCCTGGTCGCCGGCATCCGCACCGACCAGCGCCGCAAGCTCGTCGCCGCCGGTCTCGGCACGATCGACGCCCTGGCCAACGCCACCCGCGCCGACCGTCCCGCGACGATGTCCGCGGCCACGTTCACCGGCCTGCGCGCCCAGGCCGCGCTCCAGGTCATCCAGGACGACTCGCGCACCGACGACGACCCGATCGGCAAGGTCGCCTACGAGGTCGTCGCGCCGGAAGCCCTGGCCGCGCTGCCCGTGCCCAGTCCGGGCGACCTGTTCTTCGACATGGAGGGTGACCCGTTCGCGCTGGGCGGCGAGGGTTTGGAGTACCTGTTCGGCGTGGTCGACGCGGACGAGCGCTTCACGCCGTTCTGGGCGCACACCCGCCCGCAGGAGAAGGCGGCGTTCGAGCGGTTCGTCGACCACGCCACGAAGGCGCTGGAAGATCACCCGGAAGCGCACATCTACCACTACGCGCCGTACGAGGTGAACGCGCTCAAGAAGCTCGCCGCCCTGCACGGCACGCGCGAGGACGCCGTCGACCACCTGCTGCGCTCCGGCGCGCTGGTCGACCTGTACGCCGTGGTGCGCAAGGCCCTGCGCGTGTCCCAGCGGTCGTACTCGATCAAGTACCTGGAACCGCTGTACATGCCGGACGCCCGTGCGGGCGAGGTCACCACGGCCGTGTCCAGCATCGAGGCCTACGAGGAGTTCCTGGCGCTGCGGGACGTCGACCCGGCGCGCGCCGAGGACGTGCTCACCGGCATCGCCGACTACAACACCTACGACTGCGTCTCCACGCTGCGGCTCTACCGGTTCCTGCTGGAGGTGCGCGCGGAGGCGGGCATCGAACCGCACGTGCCGGAGCCGTCGTTCACCGCGGAGATCGAGGACGAGATCGCCGCCCAACGCCGGGCCGAACGCGCCGAACGCCTCGCCGCCGTGGTCGACCCGCTGCTGGAGGGCCTGCCGGACAACCCGGCGGAGGCGACCGATGACGAACGGGCGCGGGCGCTGCTGGCCGCCGCCGTCGGCTACCACCGGCGGGAGACGAACCCGGCCTGGTGGGACTTCTTCCGGCAGGTGGCGGCGCCGTTGAGCGAACTGGAGTCCGACAGCGCGTGCGCGGTGCCGGTGTCCGTGCGGGCGCAGGACTGGGCGATGCCGTCCGGTCGGGTCCGCAAGGCCAAGCGGGAGCTGCGGGTGTGGTGCGACCCCGACCGGCCGCACCCGTTCGCGGCGGGCGACCAGGTGCGGCTGCTCTACCCCGGCACGCCCGCGAACGTGACCCGTGACGCGGTCGTGGTCAAGGAGTCCGCCGAGGACATGGTGGTGCTGGAGAGCGTCGCACCCGACGAGGTGCACGGTGAGCACCCCATCGCGGTGCTGCCCGGCAGCCCGGTCCGGCCGACGCCGAAGGACGAAGCCGTCTACGACCTGGCCCGCGCGGTGGTGGACGGGTTGCCCGAGCTACCGCCGCACCCCGGCATCGACCTGATCCGCCGCACGCCGCCGCGGCTGAAGACCGGCGCGCTGCCGCGTGGCGACGACCTGATCGCCGACGTGATCGCGGCGGTGGACGCGCTGGACGGGTCTGCGCTGGCCGTGCAGGGGCCGCCCGGCGCGGGTAAGACGTACCTGGCGGGACGGTTGATCGCGCACCTGATCCGCGGTGGTCGCAGCGTCGGCGTGACGTCGACCAGCCACAAGGCCGTGGAGAACGTGCTCAGCGCGGCCTTGGCGGCGGGCCGTGAGCTGGGCGTGCCGATCCCGACGGCCAAGCGGGCGAAGGGCGCGCCCGCCAAGGATTGCGCGTGGGAGCAGCCGCGCGACAACCCGGCGCTGGTGCGGTGGCGCAACGACCAGGGCGGTGGGCACCTGGTCGGCGGCACGGCGTGGACGTTCGCCAACACGGCGCTGCGCGAGCAGCCGTTCGACGTGCTGATCGTGGACGAGGCCGGGCAGTTCGCGCTGGCCGACGCGCTGGCCGTGTCGACGTGCGCGCGCAACCTGGTGCTGCTGGGCGACCCGCAGCAGTTGCCGCAGGTCGTGCAGGGGACGCACCCGGCCGGTGCGGAGGCGTCGGCGTTGGGGCACCTGATCGGTGACGCGGACGTGATCGGGCCTGAGTTGGGCTACTTCCTGGACCAGACGCGGCGGATGCACCCGGCGGTGTGCGCGCCGGTGTCGAACCTGTCGTACGCGGGGCTGCTGCACGCGCACCCCAGTGCCGCCGCCCGAGGGATCGACGGCGTGCCGTCCGGTGTGTACGTCCACTCGGTGCCGCACTCGCACAACACCACGTCGTCCATGGAGGAGGCGACAGCGGTGGTGGGCGTGGTGCGGTCGCTGATGGGTCGCATGTGGACGGACGGGCCGGACGCGCGGGCGTTGGACGACTCGGACATCCTGGTGGTGGCGCCGTACAACCTGCAGGTGCGCCTGGTGCGGCGGGAGTTGGAGAAGCACGGGTTCGAGGAGGTGCGGGTCGGCACGGTGGACCGGTTCCAGGGCCAGGAGGCGCCCGTGGTGATCACCACCATGACGTCGTCGGCCGCCGTCGACCTGCCGCGCGGGCTGGACTTCCTGTTGTCGCGCAACCGGTTGAACGTGGCGTTGTCGCGGGCGCAGGCCGTCGCGGTCGTGGTGTGCTCGCCGCGGTTGGTGGAGGCCGACATCCGTGACGTGGACCAGTTGCGGCTGGTCTCCGGGATGATCGGGTTGATGGCGGACGCCGAACGGTGGGACCACGCCGGGCGGTAGGACATCGACGGCGTGTATGCCCAAACCCCATGCCGTTGCTTCGGACCCCCACGCCTCGGCCGACACACCGTGAAAGATCAAAAGCGTCCTCGCCGGACGGGCAGATCAGCAGGATGACATCCCCCGGTTCCGTGTCGCTCTTGTCCCGTTGGGAACGCCCGTTGGGTTGGTGGTCCCGGGGTGCGTGTCATCCCACCGACCTCCCTCCGGGCTACCACACGCGTCAAGGGGGCCCCGAAGTTGGAGTATCAGGCAACGCTCGCACGAGGCCCCCTTGACACGTGCGGTAGGGCAAAGCCAGGTCGGCGGGATGACACGAACCCCTCCCCTGTGAAAGCGAGAGCATCCCGGCCGCACACGCCCCGGCGCCGTTCGACCCCGCGCTCGTCGGCGACCCGGATGTCTGACGCGTTAGGTCACAATCTCACGGTAAGTAGTTATCGAACCCCAGATCGTGTTGTGACCTACCCCCCGATAGGGTGGCGCGGTTCTCCTCAGACCTTCCCTCAGGAGCCCTCACATGCAGTTCGCCAGAGTCGGCGCCCTGGTTGGCGCAGTCACCGCCGCCGTCGCCGCCACCGTCTTCACCGCTGGTCCCGCCTTCGCGCACACCCCGAACCTCACCGCCAAGTGCGAGGACGGCACCACGACCCTCAGCGTGAAGCTCACGGCGTACGCCGAGAGCAGCCAGGGGAAGACCAACCACATCACGGTCTCCCTGGACGGCAAGGAGCTGGAGAACAAGGACTTCGGCCGCAGCTTCGAGGGTTCCTACTCGGCCAGTGGTGACGCCAAGCGCGTGTTCGTCGTCAAGGTGACCGCGCACGACGGCGACCAGTACTCCTTCGAGAAGACGAAGACCGTCGAGGCGTGCGTCGTGCCGACGACCACCACGACGACCACCACGACGACCGCCGAGACCACCTCGATCCCGACCTCGGCGCCGAGCACCACCACTCTGCCGCCGGACACGACCGAGCCGCCGGCGCAGTCCTCGGTGCCCGCCACCACGACCACGACCACGACCCCGGCGGTCGTGGCGGTCGGTGACACGGGTGACGGGCTGGCCAACACGGGTGCGAGCATCGCGATCCCGCTGGTGATCGGTGCCGTGCTGCTGGGCGGCGGTGCGGCGCTGCTGATCGTGTTGCGCCGGCGCGCGGCCAACGACTAGTTGGTACCGGTGGTTCGGCCCCGGTCACGAGCGCGTGGCCGGGGCCGAGCCGTTCCTACGGCAGTACCTGGATCTTGCGGCCCTGACCGGCCTGGAAGCGCGCCAGCGCCGGCGCGTAGTCCGTGAGCGGGAGGCGGTGGCTGATGAAGACCTCCGGGTCGAGCACGCCCGTGGCGAACAGGTCGGCCGCTCGCTCGAACGAGTGCAGCACCGCCATCGACCCGGTGATGGTGATCTCCTGGTTGTAGATGCGGTACGGGTCGATGGTCACCCGGGCCGCGTAGTCGGAGACGCCGAACTGCAGGAACGTGCCGCCTTTCGCGACCCGGGCCAGTCCGTCCTGGATCGCCTGCGCGTTGCCGGTGGCGTCGATGACGACGTCCCAGCCCCCCGGGCGGTCCAGTTCGTCCGGTGACGTCGCGGTGGCCGTGACGCCCAGCCGTTCGGCCGTGGCCAGGCGGTCCGGGTTGAGGTCGACCACCTCGATGGACGACGCGCCGGTGAGCTTGCCGAGCTGCAGCATCATCAGGCCCATCGTGCCCGAGCCGTAGATCAGCACCCGGCTCGCCAACCGCGAGCGCAGCACGTCGTACCCGCGCACCGCGCACGACAGCGGTTCGATCAGCGCGGCGTCCTCGGTCCGCACGTGGTCGGGCAGCGTCACGCAGTTCGCCACCGGCGCCAGTGCGTACTCGGCCGCGCCGCCGCCGGTCGTGACGCCGATCGCGGCCCACCGCTCGCACAGGTTGTTGCGCCCGGACCGGCACATCCGACACTCGTGGCAGTACAGCGAGGGGTCCACGGCGACCCGGTCGCCGACCGCGACCTCGGTGACCGCCGACCCGGTCTCGACGACCACCCCCGCGAACTCGTGCCCCGGCACGACGGGCAGCGTCGGCGCGAACTCGCCTTGGAGGATGTGCAGGTCGGTGCCGCACAGCCCGCACGCCGCGACGTCCACGACGACCTGGCGCGGGCCGGGTGCCGGGTCGGGCACCTCGGCCACCTCCACCGCGCCGACCCCGGTGATCACGGCTGCTTTCACTTCACGGCTCCCAGCGACAGGCCCTGGACCAGCTTGTCCTGGGCGGCGAACCCGGCGACGAGCACCGGCAGCGACACCACCACGGCGGCGGCGCACACCTTGGCCAGGAACAACCCCTGGCTGGTGACGAACCCGGTGAGGTGGACCGGCGCGGTGCCCGCGACCACGCCGGTCAGCACGCGGGCGAACAGCAGCTCGTTCCAGCTGAAGATGAAGCAGATCAACGAGGTCGCGGCGATGCCGGGCAGGGCCACCGGCGCGACGACCCGGCGCAGCGTGGTGATCAGGCCGGCACCGTCGAGCGCGGCGGCCTCCAGGATCTCGCCCGGGACCTCGGCCAGGAACGACCGCATCAGCCACACGGCGATCGGCAGGTTCATCGACGTGTAGAGCACGACCAGGAACGAGATGTTGTCCAGCATCCCGGTGTACCGCGCGACCAGGTAGACCGGCAGCAGACCGGCCACGACCGGCAGCATCTTGGTGGACAGGAAGAAGAACAGCACGTCCGCCCACTTCTCGACCTTCTTGATCGAGAGCGCGTACGCCGCCGGGATCGCCAGCAGCAGCACCAGCGCCGTGGAGCCGATCGACGCGCTCAGCGAGTTGATCAGGGGCGGCCACGGGTTGGAGTCGAAGAACTCGGCGTAGCCGTCGAACGTGATCGGCGCGGCCAGGGACGGCGGGTTGGTCGCCGCGTCCGGCTCGCTGTGCAGCGACGTGAGCACCATCCACGCCACCGGCGCGAAGAACAGCAGGCCGGCGGCCCACGCGGCCAAGCCCAGCAGCCGCCTCATGCCCGCACCTCTTCCCGCAGCAGCGACGACACGACGCGCAGGGCGAACGTGGCGATGACGATCGAGCCGACCACCACGACCACACCGGCCGCGGACGCCTGGCCGTAGTCGTGCGCCTGGTAGAAGGTCTGGTAGATCGTGTACGGCAGGTTGGCCGTGCCCAGGCCGCCCGAGGTGATGGTGAAGACGGCGTCGAAGTTCTGCACGACGTAGATCGAGCCGAGCAGCGCGCCCAGCTCCAGGTACTGCCGCAGGTGCGGCAGCGTGAGGTGGCGGAACACCTGCCACGTCGTGGCGCCGTCGATCCGCGCGGCCTCCACCGCGTCCTGCGGGCGGCTTTGCAGGCCCGCCAACAGGATCAGCATCATGAACGGCGTCCACTGCCACACCAGCGACGCCTCCACCGCGAGCAGCGGCATCCCGCCGATCCACTCCGGTTGCGGCGCGTCGGCGCCGAACAGCCACGTCAGCACACCGTTGAACAGGCCGTACTCGGGGTTGTAGAGCGCGTGCTTCCACAGCAGCGCGGCGGCGACGGGCACCACCAGGAACGGCGCGATGAGCATGGTGCGCACCACGCCGCGCCCGAAGAACCTCCGGTCCAGCAGCAGCGCCAACCCGAGCCCGAGGACCAGGCTGACCAGCACCACGGTCGCGGTCAGCACGACCGTGACCCCGATGGCCGACCGCAGGTCCGGGTCGGTGAACACGGCGGTGTAGTTGTCCAGGCCCGCGAACCCGCGGTTGGCCGGGTCCAGCGAGTTCCAGCGCATCAAAGAGATCACCAGCGTGGCCACGAACGGCAGCTGGGTGACCACGATCGTGAAGACGAGGGCGGGCAGGAGCGGTGCGCGCCGGGCCCAGCGCGCCGCCACCACCAACTGCTTCGTCCGAACCGGCGGCGGTGCCTCGACCTCCCGCAGGGCGGTCACCGGGTCCTCCCGATGGGGGTGGGGTTCGTCATCACTTCCCCCGGTACTTCTCGGCGACGGTCTCGGCCAGCGCCTGGCTCTCGTCCAGCGCGGCGTCGACCGTGGTGGAGCCCGCGATGGCGGCGCTGATCTTCTGCGACACCTGCGTGCCCAGGTCGGTGAACTCCGGGATGCCGACGAACTGGATGCCGCTCGCGGGCCGCTCCTGCACGCCGGGGTCGGTGGGCTTGGCGCCCGCGATGGCCGCTTCCGCCTGCTTGGCGAACGAGCCGCCCGCGGCCAGGTACTCGGGCCGCTGGTAGGTCGACTTCCGCTTGCCGTCCGGCAGCTTGGACCAGCCCAGCGTCCGGCCGACCAGCTTCTCGTAGCCCTTGCCGGACGCCCACGACACGAACTTCCAGGCGTGATCGGCCTTCTTGCTCGCCTTCTGGATGCCGAACGCCCACGTGTACAGCCACGCCGAGCTGTCGGTCCTCACCACCGGCGCCTGGGCGAAGCCGAGCTTGCCCTTCACCGGCGAGTCGTCGGCCTCCAGCAGCCCGGCCGCGACCGTGGCGTCGTACCACAGGGCGACCTTGCCCTGGGTCATGTTGTTCAGGCACTCGGCGAACCCGGCCTGCGGTGCGCCCGCCTCGCCGTGCGCGCGGACCAGGTCCACGTAGAACTTGGTGGCCTCCTTGAACTCCGGCGCGTTCAGCCGCGCCTGCCAGTCCTTGGTGAACCACGTGCCGCCGAACGTGTTGACCACCGTGGTCAGCGGCGCCATCAGCTGGCCCCAGCCGGGCTGGCCGCGCAGGCAGATGCCCTTCATGCCGGGCTGCGCGCCGTCCACCGCCGCGGCGATCTCGGCGACCTGCTGCCACGTCGGCTTGTCCGGCATGGTCAGGCCCTTGGCGTCCAGCACGTCCTTGCGGTACATGAGGAACGACGACTCGCCGTAGAACGGCTGGGCGTACACCTTGCCGTCGGCGGCGGTCAGCGACTGGCGGATCGGTTCGAGGACGTCGTCCTGGTCGAAGCCGGTGTCCTTGGCGACGTAGTCGTCCAGCGGGGTGAGCCAGCCGTTCTTGGCGTAGATCGGCGTCTCGTAGTTGCTGATCGTGGCCACGTCGTACTGGCCCGCCTGGCTGGAGAAGTCCTGGCTGATCTTGTCGCGGACGTCGTTCTCGGGCAGCACGGTGAAGTTGACCGTGATGCCGGTGTCCTTGGTGAAGTTGTCCGCGGTGAGCTCCTGCAGGTCCTGCAGCTGCGGGTTGTTCACCATCAGCACGTTGATCGAGTTCCCGGTGCCGCCACCACCGCCGCCCGCGCCGGCGCACGCGGTCGTGGCCAGGAGCACCGCGGCCAGCAGGCCGCCATACCGCAATGACTTCATCGTCTTGCCTTCCTCGAGGCGAGCGGAACCAGGCCCCTGGTGCGCGGGGCCTTTCGGGATCAAGGTGTGCGGTTAGGCCCGGACGACCTTCGGTCCGAGCAGGGAGTAGCGGTGCGCCTCGCCGGCGGGCAGCACGGAGTCGGTGACGACCGCCTCCAGCTCGGCGATGCCGCCGAACCGGTGGAAGCTCGACACGCCGAACTTCGTGTGCACGCCGACGAAGATCCGCCTGCGGGCCGAGGCCAGGGCCTGCGCCTTGACCGCGCCCACCGCCGGGTCGGGGGTGGTGAGGCCGTACTCGCGGGAGATGCCGTTCGCCCCGATGTAGGCCAGGTCGATCACCATCTCCGCGAGCATCCGGGTCGACCAGTGGTCCACCGTGGCGAGCGTCCGGCCGCGCACCCGCCCGCCGAGCAGCAGCACGGTCACCGACGGCACCTCCGACAGCACGGCCGCGGTCGGCAAGGACGCCGTGACCACCGTCAGCGGCCTGCCGGTCGGCAGCGCCTCGGCGACCAGCTGGGGTGTGTAGCCCTCGTCGATGAACACCGTCTCCGCGTCACCGAGCCGGTCGGCGGCGGCCCGGGCGATCCGGCGCTTCTCCGGCACCCTCGACGCGGAGCGGAACTTCAGCCCGGTCTCGTACCCGGCGCTCTCCACCGGGAACGCGCCGCCGTGCGTGCGGCGGACCAGGCCGTGCTCGTCCAGCACGCGCAGGTCGCGCCGCACGGTCTCCGGCGCGACCTCCAGCTCGGCCGCGATCTCGGCCACGTCGACCCGGCCGTCCGACCTAGCCCTGGCCAGGATGCGCCGCTTGCGCTCGTCCGCCCGCACGTCGCCTCCTGCCCGCTCGGACCGTCGCTGCCCGTTCGGGCCGCGCCTCAGGTTTAACACCGTCGAATCGGTGTGGCCAGCACCACGACGAGACCGACGATGCCCGGTTCTCGCCCGATTACCCAGACCGAACGCAGGCGACCGGGAGTTCTCTGCCCGATCGGTCCTCTCCTCGTGCCCGTTCCCACTCACCGCGAACGCGACAGGCCCCCGGGTCGGCGGACTCGGGGGCCTGGACCGGTGGTGGGGTCAGGCGTCGACGCTCGCGAGGGCGGGGTAGTCGGTGTAGCCCTTCTCGGAGCCCATGTAGAAGCTCGACGGGTCCGGCGTGTTGAACGGGCCGCCGTTGGCCAGGCGGACCGGCAGGTCCGGGTTGGCCAGGAACAGGGCGCCGAAGCTGATGGCGTCCGCCGTGCCGTCGTCCACCAGGGCCAGGTGCTCCGGGCCGGTGGAGCCCTCCGGCGTGAACGGGTTGAGGATCAGGGTGCCGGAGAAGCGCTTGCGCAGCTCCAGCGTCAACGCCCGCTCGCCCTGCTCGCCGATGTGCAGGTACGCCAGGCCGAACGGGTCGATGGCGTCGACCAGTGCCGGGTACAGCTCGTCGTGCGTCTCCTCGGCCATGTCGTTGTACGTGCCGGCCGGGGAGATCCGCAGGCCGACGCGGTGCGCGCCGATCGCCTCGGACGTCGCGCGGACGACCTCGACCACGAACCGGATCCGGTTCTCGATCGAGCCGCCCCACTGGTCGTCGCGCAGGTTCGTGTTGTCGGCCAGGAACTGGTGCAGCAGGTAGCCGTTGGCGCCGTGCAGCTCGATGCCGTCGAACCCGGCCTCGACGGCGTTGCGGGCCGCGGTGGCGAAGTCGGCGATGGTGGACTCGATCTCGGCGTGCGTCAGCACGCGCGGCGTCACGTAGTCCTGCATCCCCTTGCCGGTGAACAGCTGACCGGCCGCGCGCACCGGCGACACGCCGACGGGGTGCAGGTCGCCGGGCAGCACGTCCGGGTGGCCGATCCGACCGGTGTGCATGAGCTGCGCGAAGATCCGGCCGCCCGCCGCGTGCACCGCGTCGGTCACGCCGCGCCAGCCCTCGACCTGCTCGTCGCTGTGCAGCCCCGGCGTGTGCGGGTACCCCTGGCCGACGACGGACGGCTGGATGCCCTCGCTGATGATCAACCCGGCACCGGCCCTCTGGGCGTAGTACTCGGCCATCAACGGCGTCGGCACCGTGTCGTACGCGCGGCTGCGGGTCATCGGCGACATCACGACGCGGTTCGGCAGCTCGGTGCCGGCCAGGTCCAACGGCTCGAACGCGGTGCCCATGTCTTCCTCCAGGTTGCGCGGGTTTACCTGTCCGAACAGCTATCCCTGCGGAACCCATTCCGACATACCGCTGTGACGGCGCTCACCATTCACGGCAGCTAGACTGGAGCCATGGCCACGACCGGACAAAATCCCACGTCAGTGCCTGTTCCGCAGGCCGCCGCACAGGCGCGGATCAGCCACGCCATCTTCCGCGTCGCCCGCCTGCACCGCCTGCTCGCCGGCCAACTGCTCAGGCAGGCAGGGCTGCACCCGGGCCAGGAGGTGGTGATGATGCACCTCTGGGACTGCGGCCCGCAGCGGCAGTCCGACCTGTGCGGCGTGCTGGGCTCCGACTCGCCGACCATGACCAGGACCGTGCAGCGGCTGGAACGCGCCGGTTTCGTGCGCCGCTCCCCCGACCCGACCGACGGCCGCGCCACGCTGGTCGAGCCGACCGCCGCGAGCCAGGCCCTGCGGCACGAGGTCGAACGCATGTGGCGCGAGCTGGAGGAGGCCACGCTCGGGGACCTGGACGAAGACCAGCAGGCCGAGACCCTGAGGGTGCTCGGCCTGCTGGAGTGCAACCTGGCGATCCGGACGAACCGGTACGTCCCGCCCGACGGGACTACCGGGCCGGCCTGATCCACACCGCGGTGTCCGGCGGCACGGCGTCGTCCGCGAGCGGTCCGCTGGCCAGCAGCACGGCGTCGTGCGCGGGCAGCGCGACCGGCTCGGCGGACAGGTTCAGCACGCAGGCGAAGTCGTCGCCCCGGCGGAACGCGACCACGCCCGGACCGAGGTCCAGCCACGCCATCGGCCCGTCACCCAGCGACGGCTCGGACCGCCGCAGCGCCAGCACGGTGCGGTAGTGCGCGAGCATCGAGTCGGGGTCGCCGGTCTGCGTGGCCACCGACAGCGACCGCCAGTGCTCCGGCCGCGGCAGCCACGACGGACCGTCGTCACCCCACGGGATCGGCACCCGGCACCCGTCACGTCCCCGGTCGGTGTGGCCCGACCGCACCCACACCGGGTCCTCGCGCAGCTCGTCCGGCAGGTCGTCGACCTCCTCCAGCCCCAGCTCCTCCCCCTGGTAGACGTACACGCAGCCGGGCAGGGCGGTGGTCAGCATGATCGCCGCACGGGCCCGCTTGGTGCCCAGCTCCAGGTCCGTCGGCGTGAGGTGCTGCCGCCGGCCGAAGTCGAACGACGTGTCCTCCCGCCCCATCCGCGACACGTGCCGCGTCACGTCGTGGTTGGACAGCACCCACGTGGGCGGCGCACCGACCGGCGCGTGCGCGGCCAGCGTGGCGTCGATGACCCGCCGCAGCTCGCCGGGTTCCCACGGGCAGCACAGGAAGTCGAAGTTGAACGCCGAGTGCAGCTCGTCGGCACGCAGGTAGCGGGCGAACCGCTCCGGGTCGGGCAACCACATCTCGCCGACGAACACCCGCTCGTCCGGGTACTCGTCCAGCACCCGCCGCCACGCCCGGTAGATGTCGTGCACGCCGTCCTGGTCGGAGTAGGGCAGCTCGGCGTCCGGCTTGGAGAAGTCCTTGACCAGCCCGTCGGCCACGTCGATGCGGAACCCGTCCACGCCCCGGTCCAGCCAGAACCGCAGGATCGACTCGAACTCGGCCCGCACCTCCGGGTTGGTCCAGTTCAGGTCGGGCTGCTCCGGGCTGTACAGGTGCAGGTACCACGAGCCGTCCGGCGCCTGCGACCACGCCGGCCCGCCGAACCGCGACTGCCAGTCGTTCGGCGGCTCGTCGCCCTCGTGGAACCAGAACCGGTCCCGCCCCACGCCCCGCAACGCCTCCTGGAACCACGGGTGCCGGTCGGAGCAGTGGTTGGGCACGATGTCGATGATCACCCGCAGGCCCACCGCGTGCGCCTCGCCGATCAGCTTCTCCGCCTCCACGAGCGTGCCGAACACCGGCTCGATGTCGCGGTAGTCGGCGACGTCGTAGCCGCCGTCCGCCAGCGGCGACGGGTACCAGGGGCTGAGCCAGATCGCGTCCACACCCAACTCGGCGAGGTACGGGAGCCTCTGGCGCAGACCCGCCAGGTCCCCGACTCCGTCCCCGTTGCCGTCGGCGAAGCTGCGCGGGTACACCTGGTAGATGGCCGCACCGCGCCACCAGTTCATGTGGATCCTCCCTCGGTTGTGGCGTCAGCCCTTCACGCTGCCGGCGGTGAGCCCCGCCAGGACGTGCCGCTGGAACACCAGGAACAGGCCGATCATCGGCACGCTGGACAGCACGAGACCGGCCAGCAGCAGGTTGACCGGTGTGTCGGGCGCGAAGCGCTGCAACGCGACGCTGAGCGTCTGCCGCGCCGGGTCGGAGAACACCAGCAGCGGCCAGATGAAGTCCTTCCACGCGGCCACGACCGCGAAGATGGACACGACCGCCAGGATCGGCCTGGACAGCGGCAGCACGATCCGCCACAGCATGGTGAACTGGCCGGCGCCGTCGATCCGCGCCGCCTCCAGCACTTCCGCGGGCAACTGGTCGAAGAACCGCTTGAGCAGGAACACCGTGAACGCGTTGGCCGCGCCCAGCAGCCACAGCGCCAGCGGGTTGTTGAGCAGCCCCAGGTCGGCGATCGTCAGGTAGGTCGGGACCAGCAGCACCGCGGCGGGCATCATCAGGGTCAGCAGCATCATGCCGAGGATCCCCTTGCCCAGCACGGGTTTGAGCCGCGACAGCGCGTACGCCGCGGGCACGTCCACCGCGAGCTGCACCGCCCACACGCCCACCGCCACGACGATCGTGTTGAGGAAGTACCGGCCGAGGTCCATCAGGTCCCACGCCTCGGCGTACGTGCCGGGCGTCCACGTCCGCGGGAGCACCGTCGGCGGCACGCGGGCCAGTTCCACGGCCGGTTTCATGGCCGAGAGCGCGACCCACACCAACGGCACCACGAACACCGCGGTCAGCACGACGGTCGTGACCGCCAGCGCGATGTAGTAGCCGGCCCGGTGGCGGCCCGGCGCGATCAACGTCCTCACGCGTCCGCCTTCCGCGTCACCCGCAGGTACAGCGCGGTGAACGCGCCGAGCACCAGCAGCAGCAACAGGCTCAGGGCACTCGCCGTGCCGAAGTCGTTGTAGTAGAAGGCGTACCGGTACAGCAGGAGCAGCACGGTGACCGTGGAGTCCTCCGGACCGCCGCCGGTCATCACGTACGGCTCGGTGAACACCTGCATCGTCGCCACGATCTGGAGCAGCAGCAGCACCAGCAGCACGAACCGGGTCTGCGGCACGGTGACGTGCCACAGCCTGCGCAGCACACCCGCGCCGTCCAGCTCGGCCGCCTCGTACAGGTCACCGGGGATGCCCTGCAACGCGGCCAGGTAGATCAACGTGGCCGTGCCCAGGTTCGCCCAGGTCGCCACGATCACCAGCGACAGCATGGAAGTGTCCGCGCTGTCCAGCCACGCAGCCCCCTCCAGCCCGAGCCCGCGCAACGCGGTGTTGAGCAGGCCCGGACCGGGGTCGTACATCCACTTCCAGATCAGCGCGGCCACCACCGGCGGCAGCATCACGGGCAAGTACACGATGAGCCGGAAGTACGCCTTGAAGTGCCGCAGCTCGTTGAGCACGACCGCGAGCAGGAACGGCACCACGAAGCCGAACACCAGCGCCAGCGCGGTGAACAGCAGGGTGTTGCGCCACGCCGTGGCGAACAGGGGGTCGGCGAAGAGTCGTTCGAAGTTCTCCCAGCCGACCCACGCGGGGTCGGTGACGAAGTCGACCTGCTGGAAGCCCAGCACGGCCCCGCGCGCGATCGGGTACCAGGAGAACACCGCGAAGCAGACCAGCGCGGCGGACAGGAACCCGTACGCGGCCAGGTTCTCCGCGACGCGGCGGCGCATCACTTGACCTGGGCCAGGACGGGGTTCACCTTGGCTTCCGCGTCGGCCAGGAGTTGGCTGACGTCGGCGTCGCGGTTGGTGAGCACGGCCTGCATGACGTTGTCGAGGATCGCGTAGACCTGCTGGGCGTTCGGCGGCTCGATCCGGCCCTCGGGCTCGGCGTCCACGTAGGACTTGAAGTTCGCCACCGGCACGGTCGCGAGCTTCTCCTTCAGCTCGGTCTGCTTGGCCGCGATGTCACCGGTCCAGACGTCGGCGACGGGCGGCACGGGCAGGCCGATCGGCTGGCCCTGGTCCTTGTAGCGCTGGAGGTTGCGCTCGAACCGGTCCGGGTTGAGGAACTTCCACTGGATCCACTTGAGGCCCGCTTTGATCTTCTCCGGCGACGCCTTCGGGTTGAGCATGTAGCCCTCGCCGCCGATGAGCGTGCCCTCGCCGTCCGGGATGCCGGTCAGGCCGTAGTCGGCGTAGTCGCCCTTGAACTGGTTGACCAGGGTCGGCACGTTGTCCGGCGCGGCCAGGTACATGCCGAGCTGGCCCGCGCCCATCATCTGCTGGACGTCCTCGATGACGAGCAGCTGCTTCTCGCCCATCGTGTTGTCGGTCCAGCGCATGTCCTTGAGGTGCTGGAGGACTTCACGGCCCTTGTCGTTGTTGAAGTCGGCGACCCACTTGTCACCGTCCTGGCGGGCGACCTGGCCGCCCACGGAGTACATCCACGCGGTGAAGTGCCAGCCGCCCTGGTTGTTCTTGCTGTACTCGGCGAAGCCGACCTTGCCGTCGCCCAGCGCGGTGATCTTCCTGGCCGCCTCGCGGACCTCGTCCCACGTCTTCGGCGGCTGGTCGGGGTTCAGGCCCGCCTGCGTGAACAGGGCGCGGTTGTAGAGCAGGCCCATCGAGTAGTTTGCGGTCGGGACGCCGTAGACCTTGCCGTCCTTGCTGAACACGTCGCGCAGCTCGGGTCGGATGGCGTCGTAGTGCGGCACGTCCTTGACGTACTCGGTGATGTCCGCGGCCTGTCGGCGGGCGATGAGGTTCGCCGGGTCGGTGAAGTAGGCGTAGAAGACGTCTTCCAGCTGGCCGCCGGCGAGCTTCGCGGAGAACGTCTTGGGGTCCATGAACCCCTCGTGCGGCTCGATGTCGATGTCGGGGTTCGCGGCCTCGAACTCGGCCACGTCCTCGTCGAAGACCTTGCGCTCGAACGGCTGGGTCTGCGGCGGCTGGCCGTTGACCGAGATCGTGACCTTGCCGCCGGCGGCCGTGCCGCCGTCGTCAGCTTGCGAGCACGCGACGGCGGTGAGGCCCAGGCTGCCTGCCAGCAGCAACCCCGCCGCTCTGCGGAGGCTGAATGAGTTCATGGGGGCGGACCCTCCTCGGGTGTGGTGTGCCGCACACGCTAAATCTCCCGCACACCGTCCCGCAAGATGTCTACGAAAATCCGCAACTTCCCGACATGAACCCGTAAGCACCTCGAGCCAAAACCGCGCGTGTCCTACGTCCGCGTCACGCGTGTCCTACGTTCAGGACACCCGTGTTGAACGCTCAGAACAGCTGATCTTGTTCTGAGCGTTCAACACGGGGTACGGGAACGTAGGACACGCGCGTTCCGGACGTAGGACACGCGCGGGGGTGAGAGTTAGCGGGGGGCGGGGGCGGTGGAGGAGCGGACGACCAGTTCGGGTTCGAAGAGCAGTTCCTCGTCGGGGACCGGGGTGCCCGCGATCTGGTTGGCCAGCAGCTCGACGGCGGCGCGGCCCATCGCCTCGATCGGCTGGCGGACCGTGGTCAACGGCGGCTCGGTGCAGGTCATGAGCGGTGAGTCGTCGTAGCCGACGACGGACACGTCGTGCGGCACCTTGAGCCCGTGCCGCCGCACGGCCCGCACGGCGCCCAACGCCAACGGGTCCGAGGCGCACAGGATCGCGGTCACGCCGCGGTTCAGCAGCCGGGTCGCCGCGGCCTGCCCGCCCTCCAGCGAGAACATCGCGTGCTCCTCGAACAGCTCCACCCCCGCCGCCGACGCGCACGACGTCAACGCGGTGAGCTTGCGCCTCGACGGCATGTGGTCCGACGGACCCAGCACCGCGCCGATCCGCACGTGCCCCAACGCCACCAAGTGCCCGAACGCCTGCTCGACCGCCACCGCGTCGTCGCACGACACCCGCGGGAACCCGAGGTCGTCTATGGCGGCGTTCACCAGCACCGCGGGCAGCTTGCGCCGCGTCATCTGCCGGTAGTGCTCGTGCGACGCGTCCGCCTGCGCGTACTGCCCGCCGGCGAACACCACACCGGACACGTGCTGCTCGAACAGCAGCTCCAGGTAGTCCGCCTCGGTCACGCCGCCCGCCGTGCGGGTGCACAGCACGGGGGTGAACCCGCGTTGCGCCAGGGCGTTGCCGACCACGTCGGCGAACGCCGGGAAGATCGGGTTCTGCAGCTCCGGCAGCACCAGGCCGACCAGCCGAGCACGCTCGCCGCGCAGCTGCGTCGGCCGTTCGTACCCCAGCACGTCCAGCGCGGTGAGCACGGCCGACCGCGTCGCGTCAGACACACCCGGCTTGCCGTTGAGGACCCGGCTGACCGTCGCCTCGCTCACGCCGACCTTCGCGGCCACTTCCGCCAACCGCCGTTGCGTCATGGAGCAACTATACGGCAGGACTTACGTTCGGCTTGCGTTGACTTGCACTCGTTTGCGAGTTCGACGGCCGCCCGCAACACCGACGACGGCGGCACGACCCGGTCCACCAACCCCGTGCGCAACGCCTCGTCGGCGGTCACGCGCCGTGCCACCAGCACCTGACCGCCCGTCACCCCGCAGTCGGTCACCCACCCGAGGCCACCGTCGGAGGAGAGGACCCTCAGGTCGCACGCCATGGCCAGTTCCGCCGCCTCGCCGGACGGGCTGCCGCCGATCGCCGCGACCACCGGCACGGGCAGGTTCGCCACCTCGTCGCGCACGCCGCGCAACGACGCCGCCACCGCCTCCCGCTGCGCCGCCGACACCCGGACCAGCCGTTTGATGTCGATGGCGCACAGGCCCGGGTCGACCAGCAGCACGACGGCACGGGCACTGGCCACCACGGGCAGCAACGCGCGCACGTCGGACAGCACGGTGTCCGACGGCTCGCCGATCCGGATGACCGCGATCCCGCCGGAGACATCGAGTGAGACGGTCATGAGGCCGACATCGTGGCCGACGGTTCCCCCGGTTGTCATGTTCCACCCCACTATCGGGTGACAGCGGGGTACAAATCCCCTGTGAAGCGGTGGTTGATGGCGGTGGCGTTGGTCGGGCTGGTGACCGGGTGCGCGGTGCCCGTGGCGGGACAGCCCGCCCCCGGCCCGACGTCGTCCGTCGCCGGGGCGGCCCCCGAGGTCGTGCGCTGGGTGAACAACTTCTGCGGCGTGGCCAAGTACATGATCGCCTCGGGCGGGGTGTCGTTCGACCAGACGCAGGCCCAGGCCGACCCGGCGCAGGCGAAGAAGTCCGTCAGCGACTCGCTCGGCCGCGTGGTCGACGTGCTCGACGTCGTGCTGCACGACCTGGACGAGCTGACCCCGGCACCGGTGCCCGCCGCCGACACCGCGGTCGAGGTCATCAGCGAGCCGCTGACCAGGGCGCGGGACAAGTTCGCCGCGGCCAAGTCGGCCGTCGACGCCGCGCCGGAGATGACCGTCGACCTCTTCTCCACCGTCATCCAGGACATGACCGAGGCGGTCACCGTGATGAACGAGGCCGTGGAGAAGATGGCCGTCGTCTCCCTGCCGGACGAGGTCCGCGACGCCGCCGACCAAGCCGAGAACTGTGTTTGATGGCTGTGTTTGATGGCCGCTGTGTTTGATGGCCGCTGCTCCGCAGACGGCGGGCGAGGTCGCCTGGAAGTCGATCGCTCGCGCCTGATTTCCGGCGATCGAAAAGCGTGATCGCCGGAAATCAGGCGCGAACGATCGACGCGACCTCGCGGGGAGCGGGAACGGAGGCGGGAGCGGAAGCGGGGAGCGCGAGCGGGGAGCGCGAGCGGGGAGCGCGAGCGGGGAGCGGGAGCGCGAGCGGGGAGCGCGAGCGGGGAGCGAGGAGCGAGGAGCGAGGAGCGAGGAGCGAGGAGCGAGGAGCGAGGAGCGGGGAGCGTTCCGCACATCTGCGGTCTCGCGGTTGTTCGCCGCAAATCTGGGGGCACGGCCCCCATGTGCGCCGCCGCACGTCCGTGACAGGTTGTGCGCGTGTTCCCCTCCGCCGTCGACCGGCCTCCAGCGTGGTGGCTCAGCGGCGTGCGCGGGAACACCCAGGAGCTGGTCGTCCCCCGTGGACGGCCCTCATGGGCCGCGTTCGTGGAACGCGCCACCACGACCGCGGCCCGTGCAGACCTCACCCGCGGCGGCTGGGACACCGTCGACGAAGCCGACAACCCGGCCGAGGCGTTCGCGTTCGCGCTGAGACCCCTGGTGCGCGCGGCCGTGGCGCTCGACCCGCGGCTGGACGCCGACTTCGCCCGCGCGCTGGGCAAGCGGCTGGCCGGGATCGCCGCGCGCACCCTCGTGCTGGAGCTGAACCTCGACCGGGTCGGTGGGCGGCTGGTCGGCGGCACGCCGCGGGAGCGGTTCGCCGACTTCGTCCGGCACGTCGACCTGCCCGCGCTGTTCGCCCGGTACCCGGTGCTGGCCCGGCTGCTCGGCCAGGCCTGCCTGCACGCCGTCGCCGCGCACCGGGAGCTGCTGGACCGGTTCGCCGCGGACCGCGCTCAGATCGTGCGCACCCTGCTCGACGGCCGCGACCCCGGTGCACTCGTGCACGTGGAGACCGGCAAGGGCGACCCGCACGAGCGCGGACGCTCGGTGGCCGTGCTGACGTTCACCGACGGCCGCCGGGTGGTCTACAAGCCGCGGCCCGTGTCGCTGCACTCGGCGTTCGCCGACCTGGTCACCTGGTTCGACCGCCACACCGGCCTCGACCTGCGGCTACCGCGCGTCCTCGGTCGGGGCGGGCACGGCTGGCTGGAGTTCGTCGAGCACCGCCCGTGCGCGGACGTCACCGAGGTCGGCCGGTTCTACCAGCGGCTCGGCGGGCTGATCGCGCTGCTGTACGCGGTGGACGGCACCGACATGCACTACGAGAACCTGATCGCGGCGGGCGACCAGCCGGTGCTGGTCGACGTGGAGACCCTGTTCCACCCCACGGTCGCGGCACCGGCCGACCCGGCGGTCCGGGCGCTGGCCCGGTCCGTGCACCGCACCGCCGTGCTGCCGCGCGTGATGCTGGGCGAGCACGGCGCGTTGGACGTCGGCGGCATGGGCGGCGACCACGGCGACCGGCCGGCCGCCGACGGCGTGGCGTGGCTGCACCCCGGCACCGACCGGATGCGGCTGGTGCGCAGGCCCGCGCCGCTGCCACCCGCGCACAACCGGCCCGTGGTGGACGGTCGCGAGGCCGAGCCCGCCGACTACCAGGGCGCGCTGCTGGCCGGGTTCCGGATCGGCTACGACGCCCTCTACGACCACCGCACCGAACTCCTCGGCCCCGACGGGCTGCTGAACCGCTTCGCCGACCTGCCGGTGCGGTTCGTGCCGCGGATGACCCAGCTGTACTCGACGCTGCTGGACGAGTCGACGCACCCGGACGCGCTGCGCGGCGCGTCGGCCCGCCAGGACGTCCTGGACCTGCTGTGGGACGGCGCCGCGGACGACGACCTGATCCGCGCCCTGGTGCCGCACGAGATGCTCGACCTGTGGGCGGGCGACGTGCCGCTGTTCACCACCCGGCCGGGCAGCCGCGACGTGTGGACCTCGACCGGGCAGCGGCTGCCGGGCCTGCTGCCCGCGTCCGCACTGGACGCCGTCACGGCCAAGGTCGCCGCGCTGGACGAAGTGGACAAGCACGACCAGCAGTGGCTGATCAGCGCCGGGCTGGCGAGCAGGCCCCGCCCGGTGGACCACCGCACCGGACGCGGGGTGGCCGCGCCGGTCGAAGCGGGCGTGCCGGACCCGCAACGGCTGCTGGTGGCCGCGTGCGGGATCGCCGACGAGGTGCTGGCGCACGCCACGACCGCCGACGGCCGGGTCAACTGGGTCGGCCTGGAACTGGTGGACGACCGGCACTGGGCGGTCGCGCCGATGGGCGCGGGACTGTCCAACGGCTACACCGGTGTCGCGCTGTTCCTGGCGCAGTTGGGCAAGGTCACCGGCGCCGCCCGGTACACCGAGTACGCGCGGGACGCGCTCAAGCCGATCCCCGGCCTGCTGGCCGCGTTCGCCGAGGACGTCGAGATGGCCACGGCCGTCGGCAGCGGTGCGTTCCACGGGCTGGGCGGTATCTGCTACGCGTTGGCGCGCATGGCGAACCTGCTCGACGACCGCGAGCTGGACGGCTGGCTGCGTGCCGCGCTGGACGTCGCGGCCGCGGTGGAAGCGGTCGGCGAGGATTCGGCGAACGTGGTCGAGGGCTGGGCGGGCGGCCTGGCCGCGATGCTGGCGGTGCGGGCGGAGAGCGGCTCGCCCGCCGCCGCGGCGCTGGCCCGCGCCTACGCCGACCGGCTGGTCGCCGCCGCTCCCGGAGGTGACGGCTTCGCCCGCGGCCGGGCCGGTGTCGGCTGGGCTTTGCTGCGTTACGCGCGGTTCGCGGGCGATGACCGCTACGGTGTGGTCGGTCGCGCGAACCTGCGTGCCGATCACGCGCTGCGGCAACGCCTGCTCGACGTGGCCGAAGCGGATCACAGTTGGTGCTCCGGGCTTTCCGGCGCGGTGCTCGCGCACTGCGCCCGCCCGGATCAACCGGTCGACGCGCACACCCTGCACCTCGACCGGTGCCTGAACGCCTTGGCGGTGCACGAACCCTTGCGAGACCTGAGCCTGTGCCACGGTGAGCTGGGCGTGATCGAGGCCTTGACCGTCCTCGCGGAACGCGGGCACGGTCTGGCACCGGCCATGCAGACCCGGCGCGCCGGGTTGGTCCTCGGCGCGCTGGACCAGTACGGGGCGCGCTGCGGCACGCCCGGTGGCGTGCCGTCGGCCGGTCTGCTCACCGGGCTCTCCGGCATCGGGTACGGCTTGCTCCGCCTCGGTTTCCCCGAGCAGGTGCCTTCGGTGCTCCTGCTCGGTTCCACGCACGACATCCACCCCCGCGAGGAGAACACCCGATGAACGACGCCAACCGCGACGAGGTCACCACCTGGAGCGAGGACCAGGACGGCGATCACCCCGCCGGCGAGATGGCGCTGTCCCGCAAGGCCAAGGCGGGCGCCCGCGCCCGTGCGCTGGCGGGCCTGACCATGGCCGTCGGCGTGTACGCCGCGGTCGCCGTGGGCGAGACCACCATGACCACGGTGAGCGCGCCCGGTGTCCTGTAACGACCGGTAACGACCCTCTCCCGCCGCCGAACTGCCCGCCCGCACTGGGGGTGCGGGCAGTTTGGCATGCGGCCGTTCGGCTTGACTAAGGTCGGCGCATGCACACCCGCGCGCCGGTCGTGGTCGGCCGCGACGAAGAACTCCGCGTGCTCGACCGAGTGCTGGCCGACGCCGGCGCCCACCGCGGGCGCGCCGTGTTCCTCGTCGGCGAGCCGGGCATCGGGAAGACCCGGTTGGCGCGCTTCGCCGCCGGCGCCGCGTTCGACCGCGGCATGCGGGTGCTGCGCGGACGGGGCAGCACGATCGGGCCGATCGTGCCGTTCCGGCCGCTGGCCGAGGCCCTGATGTCGCTGCTGCGCCCGGGAGACGGCCTGGACCTGCGCGAACTCGGCCCCTACCAGTCGGCGCTGGGCAGGCTCGTGCCCGAGTGGGGCGCCGACGAACCGCGGGCCGCGCACTCCGTGCTGGTGCTCGCCGAGGCCGTGCTGCGGCTGCTGGCCGTGGTCGGCCGTGCGCAACCGTGCCTGCTGGTGCTGGAGGACCTGCACGACGCGGACGCCGAGACGCTGGCCGTCGTCGACTACCTCGTGGACAACCTCGACCAGGCGCCCGCCGCGCTGCTGGTGACCACCCGCGCCGACCCCGGCCCCACGCTGGACGTGGTCCTCTCGGCCGCGCAACGGCAGGCCGGCGTGCTGGTGGAGCTGCGCCGCCTGGAGGAGCGCCAGGTGCGCCGGATGGTGGCGCTGTGCCTGGAGGCGGAGGAGCACGAGGTGCCCGCCGAGGTCGTGCAACGGCTGTGGGCCGACAGCGCGGGGAACCCGTTCGTGGTCGAGGAGATGGTGCACGGCCTGGTCAACGGCGGCCTGCTGGTGCGCGGTCCGGGCGGCTGGCAGGTGCTCGGCGAACTGCGCATCGACGTGCCGTCGGCGCTGGTGCGGCTGGTCGCGCACCGCACCGACCGGCTCGGGCCGCAGGGGCGCGAGGTGCTGTCGGTGGCGGCCGTGCTGGGCCACCGGTTCCCGTTGTCGGTGCTGCGCCGGGTGACCGGCATGGACGACCGCGCCCTGCTGTCGCACCTGCACGCCGGCGTGGCCGCGCAGCTCGTCACGCCGGACGAGCCCGTGCCCGACTGGTACGCGTTCCGCCACCCGCTGACCGCCGAGGCGCTGCGGGCGCAACTGCCGCCGCCGCACCGGGCCGAGCTGGCCCGCCGGACCGCGGACGCCGTGCAGGAGTTGCACCCCGGCCTGCCCGGCGAGTGGTGCGCCCTGGTGGCGTCGCTGCGGCTGGACGCCGGGCAGACCGCCGAGGCGGGCGCGTTACTGGCCGAGGCGGGACGGCGGGCGCTGGCCGACGGCGCGGCCGGGTCGGCGGTGCGGCTGCTCGACCACGCGCACCGGCTGCTGGCCAGCGAGGTCGACGTGGCGATCCGCGCCGACGTGCTGGACTCGCTGCTGCCCGCGCTGGCCGAGGCGGGCCAGTTCGAGCGGGCGTTCGCGCTGGTCGACGCGGTGACCGAGCTGAGCGCCGCCGGGCTGGGCCGGGTGCGGCGGGCCGAGCTGCACACCAAGCTCGCGCAGGTGGCCAACACCGCCGGTCGCTGGACGGACGGCATGGCGCACGTGGAGACGGCACGGGCGCTGCTCGGCGCGCACGCCGCCGACGAGCACACCGCGCGGCTCGACGCGGTGGCCGCGTTCCTGACGTTGAACCTGGAGGTGCCGGACCGGATCTCCTCGGCCGAGTTCCTGGCCAGGCGCGCGGCCGACGCGGCGAAGCGGGTGCCGCTGCCCGAGGTGGGCTGCGAGACGTGGCAGCTGCTCGGCGTGCTGGCCCGCGACCGCGACCTGGACGAGGCGACCGAGTGCTTCAGCCGGGCCAGGGCGCTGGCCGAGGAGCACGGGCTGCCCATCCAGCGGGCGTACGCGGTGATCCGGCAGGCCGGACTGGGCTGGCTGGCCGAGGGCAAGGCGGC
Source organism: Saccharothrix sp. CB00851 (assembly GCF_001905065.1). Lineage (NCBI taxonomy): Bacteria > Bacillati > Actinomycetota > Actinomycetes > Pseudonocardiales > Pseudonocardiaceae > Saccharothrix > Saccharothrix sp. CB00851. The sequence continues at coordinate 1,822 of NZ_LWLC01000024.1, read as the reverse complement.
GGAGCTGGCCGAGGCGCGCGAGGAGGCGATGCTGATCGGCGCGGTCGCCGCGGCGTACAACGTGGACGCGATCCTCGGGCTGGACGCCGTGCTGCGCGGGCAGTACGCCGCCGCCGCGGAACAGCTGCCGCGGATCATCGCCGACACCCGGCGGCTGCAGCTGCGCAACCTCACCCTGTACGGGCTGATGGCGCAGGCGACCGCGGCGGCCCACCAGGGCAGGCGGGCCGAGATGGACGCGGCGATCGAGGCGTTCGACGAGGTCGGCGGGGTCGGCTCGCAGGAACGGCCGCTGTGCTTCGGGCTGGCGCGGGCGTTCTGCGCGCTCTTGGAGGAGGACCGCGCGACGGCCGGGCACGACCTGGCGCGGGCGATCGCGTACGAGGCGGAGACGCCGACGGTGTACCACCTGTCCGGCCGGCACGGGCTGCTCCTGCTGCTGGAGGCGGTGTCCGGGGCGCTGGACCTGGACGGCTACCTCGCCGTGACGCGGTCGGCGGCGGCCCGGATGCGCTGGAACCGGGTGTTCGCGCAGTTCGCGCTGGCCGTGCTGCTGGGCAGGCTGGGCCGGGAGGCGGAGGCGGCGCAGGCCGTGCGGGCGGCGCGCGAGGCGGCGGCGATCCACCCGCTGGCCCGTCATCTGGGGCTGCGGCTGGTGGCCGAGGCGGCGGTGGCCGACGGGTGGGGCGAGCCGGTGGCCTGGCTGCGCGGCGCGGAGGAGTACTTCCACCAGGCCGGTCAGCCGGCCGTGGCCAGCGCGTGCCGGGGGCTGCTGCGGCAGGTGGGCGCGTCGGTGCCGCAGCGGCGGACCGGGTCCGACCAGGTGCCGCGCGCGCTGCGGGCGCTGGGCGTGACGGTGCGCGAGTTCGAGGTGTTCCGGCTGCTGGCGGGCCGGTTGGGCAACAAGGCGATCGCGAACCGGCTGCACATCTCGCCGCGCACGGTGGAGAAGCACGTGGCGAGCCTGATCACGAAGACCGCGCAGCCGGACCGGGAGTCGCTCAGCGCGTTCGCCGCGTCACTCGGACCCGCCGACCGGCCCTAGCACGGCGGTGCCGGGTCCGTTAGACCTGGTGCGGTGAGAATCCTGGTGGCAGTGGCGCTGACGGTGGTCCTGGGCGGCGGGGTGGCGCAGGCGTCGTCCCCGACGGTGACCGACACGACCCGCGGGCCGTGCGCGTACGAGGTGACGCCGGACGAGCCGGCCGCCCGTCCCGTGCCGCTGCCGCCCGATCCGCGGCACACGCCCGACCGCGGTCACCCCGATGTGCTGCTGTGGACCAACCAGGGCCCCGTGCCGCTCGTGCTGGACCGCGCGCAGGCGCCGTGCACCGTCCAGAGCTTCCTGCACCTGGTGCGGAAGAAGTTCTACGACGACACGACGTGCCACCGGCTGACCGCGTACCCGACGCTGAAGGTGCTGCAGTGCGGCGACCCGTCCGACACCGGTGCAGGCGGTCCGGGCTACAGGTATAAGGACGAGCTGCCGACCGACCTGGCGCCCGCCCCGAACGACCCCACCGGCCTGCGCCGGATCTACCCGCGCGGCACGCTCGCCATGGCCAACGCGGGCCCCGACACCAACGGCAGCCAGTTCTTCCTGGTCACGTCGGATTCCGTGCTGCGGCCCAACTACACCGTGTTCGGCCGCGTCACGCCCGCCGGGCTCGCCACGCTGGACAAGGTCGCGGCCGGCGGCATCCTGCCGAACCCGGACAGCGAGGTCGACGGCCGTCCCGCCCTGACCACGGACATCGAGCGGGCCAAGCGGACCGGCTAGGGCGTGTCTCCAAATCTTCGGCCTGGTAGTAGGTCATGATTG
>NZ_LWLC01000023.1:334733-458886 GCF_001905065.1 Saccharothrix sp. CB00851 | reverse complement strand
GCGCACCCCCCAACCCCAACCCCTCCAACAGCTCACGACGCCGCGAATACGGCAGCTCCAGCGTGGGAGAGCCGTCCAGGTGCAACACGTCGAACACCAGGAACGTCACCGGCGTCCGCGCCACCAACCGCCGCGCCTGCGCCGCCGACGCGTGCATCCGCTGCTGCAACGCACCGAAACTCGGCCGACCACCCTCCAACGCCACGATCTCCCCGTCCAACAACACCTGCGTCGCACCCAGCTGCTCACCCAACCCCTGCAACTCCGGGTACGTCCCCGTCACGTCATTGCCCAACCGGCTCGTCAACCGCACCCGCCCACCCTCGACCCGCGCGATCGCCCGCACCCCGTCCCACTTGAACTCGAACGCCCACTTCGACCCCGGCCCCGGCAACTCCGCCGCCGCCGTGGCCAACATCGGCGCCACCGACTCCGGCAACGCCACCCAGTCCGGACGCGCCGGCTCATGCCGCCGCCGCACCATCCAGTCCTCGCCCCCACCCGCCGCGTCCCGACGGAAGAACACGAATTCGCCCTCCACCCGCGACCCGTGCAACACCACGTCCACCTCGCGGTCGGACCACTTCACCGTCTCGTACCGACCCCGGTCCCAGATCACCATCCGACCCGCGCCGTACTCACCCTTCGGAATCACCCCCGAGAACGACGCATACTCCAACGGGTGATCCTCGGTGCGCACCGCCAACCGGATCGTCCCCGGCTCCGGCGGCAACCCCTTCGGCACCGCCCACGACACCAACACCCCACCCCGCTCCAACCGCACATCCCAGTGCAGCCGCGACGCGTGATGCTCCTGGATCACGAACGTGTCGTCACCACCACGCGGCAACACCGCGTCATCACCCGGCACCGGCTCCGGCGTCCGCCCCGCATCCCGCTTGCGCCGGTACTCCGAAAGATCCCCACCCATCCCGCGCCGCCACGCCCTCAGGCGGGCTTCGCCTTCTTCTTCGCCGGAGCCTTGCGCGACGACGACCCCGACGAGCCGGACGAAGCCGCCTTCTTCGCCGCCGGCTTCCGCGCCGCCGACTTCCCACCCCGCGCCGACTTCGCCTGCTCCACACTCCGCTCCAACGCCGTCATCAGGTCGATCACCTCACCGGCCTCCTCCACCTCAGGCCGCTCCGGCAACTCCGCACCCTCCGCCTTCGCCTCGATCACCTTCTGCATCGCCTCGGTGTAGTCATCGGTGAAGTCATCCGGATCGAACGACCCCGCCATGCTGTCCACCAACGACGACGCCATCTTCAACTCCTGCGGCCGAACCTCCACATCCGAACCCAAAAACTCGAAATCAGGCTTCCGTACCTCATCCGGCCACAACATCGTGTGCATGACCAACAAATCATCACGCGCCCGCAACATCGCCAACGTCTCCCGCTGACGAATCGTGATCTTCACCACCGCGAGCTGCCCACTGCGCTCCAAAGCCGTCCGCAACAACACGTACGGACGCGTCGCCGCCTTGTCCGGCTCCAAATAATAGGACTTCTGAAAATAAATCGGATCGACTTCCTCGACCGGCACGAACTCCAACACGTCGATCGCGTGATCGGTGTTCAACGGCAACTTGTCGAAATCCTCCGCATCCAACACCACCACCCGACCGTCGTCCAGCTCGTAACCCTTCGCGATATCGGCGTAGGCGACCTCCTCGCCGCACACCTGACACACCCGCTTGTACCGGATGCGCCCACCGTCCTCCCGGTGCACCTGGTGGAACCGGAAGTCGTGCTCCTCCGTGGCCGTGTACAACCGGACACCGATCGTCACCAACCCGAAGGAGATCGCCCCACGCCACACGGACCTCATGCCACGTGACTACCCGCGAACAGCACGATCCGCACCAGCACGTCACCCGAACGGGCTAACAATCAGGCGTGCCGCGACCCGCCACCGAGCACCTCAACCACCCTCACCCCACAACCGCCCCGACGGACCAACCACGCGTCACTCCCGCTGCGGCAACCGCGCCAACGACGCATACGTCCGATTACCCGCCACCGCCGCCCGCCGCTCCCGCGCCGTCGCCTCGATGTAGTTCTGCGACGTCGCCAACGACGCGTGCCCCAACAACGCCATGATCTCCGAGGCCGACGCACCGTCCTCCGCCAACCGCGTCGCGAACGTGTGCCGCAACGCGTGCAGGTTCGCCCCCGACGGCACCCGATCGTGCAACCCCGCCCACCGGAAGCACGACCGCACCAAGTACTCCAACCCACCCCGCCCGATCGGCTCACCGTGCCGATCGCGCAACAACGCCGACCCCCGGTCGAACCGACCCTGCGGAAAACGCCGCCGACACGACGCCACGTACTGCTCGATGATCCGATCCATCGCAGGCTCGATCGGCACCGACCGATCCCGGTTCCCCTTGCCCGCCACGTGCAACCGCCGCTCACCCGGCCGACCCACCACCGACGCGTGCGTCAACGTCCGCATCTCCGCCGACCGCAACCCCGCCACCAACCCCAACGCCAACACCAGCACGTCCCGCTCAGGCCACGGATCACGCCCACGCCGCACACCCTCCGCCGCGGCCGCCAACAACCGCTCCGGCGTGTCCTCACCCCGCAACGGCTTCGGCACCAGCGGGGGAGTCTTCGGCCGCGCCACCGCACCCATCGGGTTCCCCGCCACCAACTCCTCCGCCACGCAGAACGTCAAGAACTGGTTCCACGTCGACCACGCCCGCAACACCGACGACTTCGCGTGCGAATCCGCGAACACCCCGAACGCCGCACGCAGGTTCCGCGCCGTCAGGTCCGACATCTCCAGCAGCTCCGGGGGAGTACCCGCCACCTCCGCCAGCAACGCCGTGACCCCGGCCAGGTCACGCCGGTACGCCGCCGTCGTGTGCGGCGAATCCTTCCGCGGCCGACGAGCGAGGAAGAACGACTCCTGAGCGACAAGCACCAGCATGTCGATCTTCCTACCGCACACCACCGACAAAACCCGACCCCCGCAGGGGGAGGGGAGTGGGCCAACCGCGTGAACGCAGCCCGAACCGGCACCTCGTGGCCCGCTCGCCGGGTTCGCGGGGCAGTTCGCGATCTCGCCCCGGTGTCCCGAGCACCGCGTCGACTCCGACGTGTCGACCGCGCGCCGATCCCCCTGTCTCACCATGATCAACTCATGGATAATTGCCATTATCCATCAAACGCGGGTCCGGAAGGGGTGGGGCCCCGACCGGGGGATGCCACTCTCGAACGCTCCGCAGGCAGCCGATCCAGCCCTGAAACGCACACCGCACGCACTGCACGACACCATCACGCCCGTCGCGGCCGTCAGGCGCCGCCGAAGGGCCTGGCGCCCGCCGAGGGCTCGACCTCGATGATCAACACTCACGTGCGAGCCCGCCGGGTACGCCGTCCCGACGCCCGCTGACACCGCCCGTGATCCGTCACTGTGACGTTTCTATGGCGGTGTGCCGGGGCCGGACGACTCGGCACTGCCACCGGCCTTCCGGTCCGACACGCCCCGCTGTCGACCCTCAAGCCCGACCCGGCGTCGGTCCGCACGAACGCGACGACCGAGGCGCCCGGTGACGGCGCGGACGGCGGTGTCGTACGCGCGCATGCACTGCCTGTGTGCGGTGTGGCCGGTCCGCGGCTTCGCGCCCCTGTCGACCGGCCTGTCCGCAACGCCGATAATCTACATTATGTTAAGTAAGAGGTTCAGGGCCGCTCCCCCAGCACGTCGAAGTAGTGCGCGTTCTCCATGACGCCGAGCACGTTGCCGAACGGGTCGACCACGCTGGCGGTGACGTAGCCGTCGCCGCGGACCTTCGGCTCGTCGTGCGGCGTGGCGCCGAGTTCGGCGAGTCGGTCCAGCGTGGCCCGCAGGTCGTCGACGGCCCAGTACGTGATCGCCCCGGCCGGTCCGCTGTGCACGTCGTGCGGCGCGTAGTCGCTCTTGACGATGCCGAACTCGTGCTCGTAGTCGCCGATCCGGAACTCGATGTAGCCGCCGGGGACCTTGAAGTACGCCTCGATGCCGAACAGCCGGGTGTACCAGGCGGCTGCGGCGTCGAGGTCGTCGGCGAAGAAGCTGGTGGTGGTGAGTCCGCGGAGCATGGTGTTCCTTCCGGTCCTGGTTGTGCTTCTCCCCCAGTCTGGCGGTTGAAGTGCTCACCAATTGAGCACTTTTGGGGCGAGACTGGGTTCATGCGTGCGGACCGGTTGGTGGCTGTCCTGTTGTTGATGCAGGCGCGGGGGCGGGTGACGGCGGCGGAGTTGGCCGAGGAGTTGGAGGTGTCGGTGGCGACGGCGCGTCGGGACCTGGAGGCGTTGTCGTCGGCGGGTGTGCCGGTGTACCCGCAGCCGGGGCGTGGTGGTGGTTGGCGGTTGGTGGGGCGTGCGCGGACGGATCTGAGCGGGTTGACGGCGTCGGAGGCGCGGGCGTTGTTCTTGTTGGTGGGTCCTGCGGCGTCGGGGTCGCCGGAGGTGCGTGCGGTGTTGCGGAAGTTGGTGCGGGCGTTGCCGGAGACGTTCCGGGAGGGTGCGTTGGCGGCGGCGGACGCGGTGGTGGTGGATGTGGCGGGTTGGGGTGAGGTGGGTCGGGGGCGGCCGGGGTTGGTGGGTGTGTTGGAGGAGGCGGTGGTGGGGCGTCGGCGGGTGGTGTTGGTGTACGAGGGGCGTGGTGGGGTGCGGTCGGAGCGGGTGGTGGAGCCGTGGGGGTTGGTGGACAAGGACGAGGTTTGGTACTTGGTGGCGGGGACGGGTGCGGGTGAGCGGACGTTCCGGGTGGATCGGGTGGTGTCGGCGCGGGTGACGGAGGAGGTGTTCGAGCGGCCGGTGGGGTTCGACTTGTCGGTGGCGTGGGAGCGGGTGGTGTCGGAGGTGGAGCGGCGGCGGGGGTCGGTGTCGGCGGTGGTGTCGGTGGAGTCGCGGTTCGCGCCTGTGTTGCGTGATCAGTTCGGGCGGCATTGTGAGGTGTTGGCGGAGGTGGGTGGTCGGGTGAGGTTGCGGTTGTCGGCGCCGACGCCGTTGATGATCGCGCAGGTGTTGGCGGGGTGGGGTGGGTTGGTGGAGGTGGTGGAGTCGGGGGCGGTGCGGGCGGAGTTGGCGCGGTTGGGTGCGGAGTTGGTGGCGCTCAACGGTTCGGGGTGAGGCCGCTCCCCCGGGTTCGGGGTCGAGGGGGTCACATGCGGTCGTGGATGCGGGTTCGCATGGGCTTGTCCCCCAGTGCCTTCAGGGCGGCGTCGATGAGGGTGGTGAGGGGGTAGGGCAGTTCGGTGTCGAGGTCGCGGGCGGCGGCGGTGGTGGCGGTCCACTCGGTGTCGAGGGTGGGCAGGATGGCGCGGGCGTGGTCGGTGAGGTGGACGATGCGGCGGCGGGCGTCGTCGCCGGGTTTGAGGTCGACCAGGCCGTCGCGGCGCATCTGGTTGACGGTCTGGCTGATGGCGGAGTGGGTGATGCCGATGGTGTCGGCGAGGTCGCGGATGGAGAGCGGTCCCTTGGTGTGGACGAGGCGGATGACCGGGGTGTAGCGGGGGCGGAAGCCGGGGAGGCCGAGGTCGGTGTAGACGCGGGCGGCGTCGCCTTCGAGGAGGTCGAGCAGGTGGCGGAGGCGGGTGCCGAGGTATTGGCCGGTGTGCGGGTGGTCCACTCCTCTAATGTAACAGTGCTGTTGTATCTGTGAGGAGGGGTGGATGTACCCGGAGATCGAGCCGTTCGAGCACGGGATGTTGGACGTCGGTGACGGCAACCTCGTGTACTGGGAGGTGTGCGGCAACCCGGAGGGCAAGCCGGTGGTGTGCCTGCACGGTGGGCCGGGAACGGGCTGCTCCCCCGGCATGCGTCGGCACTTCGACCCGGAGGCTTACCGGATCGTGCTGCTGGACCAGCGTGGCAGTGGGCGGAGTCGGCCGCACGCGAGTGAGTACTCGACGGACCTGTCGGTGAACACGACGGCGCATCTGGTGGCCGACATCGAGTTGCTGCGTGAGCACCTGGGGATCGAGCGGTGGATGGTGTTCGGCGGGTCGTGGGGTTCGACGCTGGGGTTGCGTTATGCGCAGTTGTTCCCGCATCGGGTGACGGAGATCGTGCTGGTCGCGATCACGACGGGCCGGTACGCGGAGTTGGACTGGTTGTACAACGGGTTGGGCATGTTGTTCCCGGAGCAGTGGTCGAGGTTCCGGGACGGTGCGGGCGAGGGTGCGACGGATCTGGTGGCGGCTTATCACGCGTTGCTCAACGATCCGGATCCGGTGGTGCGGGAGAAGGCGGCGACGGACTGGACGGACTGGGAGTTCTCGATCGTGTCGCTGGACCCGGAGTACAGGCCGGGGCCGCGGACGGCGGACCCGGCGTGGCGGATGGCGTTCGCGCGGCTGTGCGCGCACTACTTCAGCCATCGGTTGTGGTTGGCGGACGGGCAGGTGATGGGGGACGTGGAGCGGTTGCGCGGGATTCCGGCGGTCCTGGTGCACGGTCGGCTTGACCTGCAGGGTCCGCTGGGGACGGCGTGGGAGTTGGCGCGGGCGTGGCCGGACGCGGAGTTGGTGGTGGTGCAGGGTGCGTCGCACGCGGGGTCGGATCCGGGGATGGCGGAGGCGGTGCTGGCGGCGACGGACCGGTTCGCGCGGCGCTAGCTAGGGGCGCCAGATGGTGGTGGTCCTGACGGTGACGCCTTCGAGGTCGGGTGGTACCGGTACCTCGAAGGCGTCGACCCGGGTCCAGTTCCGGGGCATGAAGGTGCGGTGGGGGTCGCCGACGAGGACGAGGGTGCCGTGTCGGTGGGCGGTGAGGAGGAACGGTTCGACGCGGGCGGCCATGTCGTGGTCGTAGAAGACGTCGCCGGCCAGGATGACGTCGGTGTCGGGTCGGGTGTCGAGCAGGTCGCCGGGGGTGATGGTGACGGTGACGTCGTTGGCGCGGGCGTTGAGTGCGATGGCGGTTGCCGCGACGGGGTCGACGTCGTTGGCGGTGACGATGCCGCCCGCGCGGGCGGCGGCGACGGCGACCAGGCCGGAGCCCGAGGCCAGGTCCAGGACGCGGCGGCCGGTGACGAGTTCGGGGTGGTCGAGCACGTGTCGGGCCAGGGCCTGGCCGCCTGCCCAGGGGAAGGCCCAGAACGGTGGTTCGGGTGATCCGGTGCGTTCCCAGAGGGTGACGATGTCGTCCGCGGTGCGCAGGATGATCTCGGGTGTCAGCGGCACGGGTCGGGCGCTGGTGACGGAGAGGACGAAGTCCTGCACTACGCGGGGAGCTTCTGTGGCTCGACGGCTTGGGAGAGTCCGTCCAGGGACAGTCCTACGGCGTCGCACAGGGCGGCCACGGTGAAGAACGCCGGGGTGGGGACGCGGCCGCGTTCGATCTTGCGCAGCGTTTCGACGGAGATGCCGGCCGCGGTGGCGACGTCCACCATGCTGCGTTGTCCGCGGGCGCGGCGGAGCAGTTCGCCGAGGCGTTCGCCGCGGTCGCGGTCGGATTGGGTGAGTGGCTGTCGCACCATGCCGTGATAGTAATACCGGTATTACTATCACGGTTGGGAGCTTGTGGTGATCGAGGTGAAGAGCCCCGGCGAGCTGGACGCGATGCGTGCCGCGGGCGTCGTGGTGACCGAGGACGGGCCGCGCGTGCTCACAGCCCCCCGGCAACCCGCAGCACCGCGCCGGTCGTGAACGAGGCGGCGTCGCTGAGCAGCCAGGCGACCGCTTCGGCGATCTCCTCGGGCTCGCCGGGTCGGCCGAGCGGGATGGCGGAGGCCACCCGGTCGGGTCGGTCGGGCACGCCGGACAGCTCGTGGATTTCGGTGCGCACGGTGCCGGCCGCGACCGCGTTCACCCGGATCCCCCGCGGGCCGAGTTCCTTGGCCAAGCCGACGGTCATCGCGTCGACCGCCGCTTTCGTGGCCGCGTAGTGCACGTACTCCCCCGGCGAGCCCAGCGTGGCGGCGGCCGAGGACAGCGACACGATCGAGCCGCCCGTCACCAGGTCGCGTGCCGCCCGTCGGGCGCACAGCAACGCGCCCACGACGTTGACGTCCACGACCCGGCGCAGGTCCTCGGTGCGCAGGTCCGCCAGCGGGCCGACCGGGCTGGTGATCCCGGCGTTGACCACCACCCCGGTGACCTGTCCCAGCTCGGCGGCGGCGTCGAACAGGGCGTCCACGTCGGTCTCGTCGGACACCTCGGCCCGCACCGCGAGCCCGCCGACCTCCCGTGCCAGCGCCTCGGCCCGGTCGGCGGCGGCGCGGTAGCCGAGCACCACCCGGTGCCCGTCGGCGGCGACCCGCCGTACCACCGCGGCGCCGATGCCGCGGCTGCCGCCGGTCACCACGATCAGGCCAGCCACGCGGTCACCTCCGCGTCCACCACGACCTGCTCGGTCACGAGCATGTGCGCCAACCCGGGCACGTCCACCAGCCGTGCGCCGGGCACAGCCGCGCACAGCTGCGCCTGTACCGGCCGGAACGCCGGGTACTCCTGCTCGCCGCGCACGACGAGCAGCGGCACGTCCAGTTCGTCCGCCCGGGCGAGCACGTCCAACGGCTCCGCCGCCGCACGCGAGGCGTCGGTCCAGTCGTAGGACGCGAACACGCCCGCGTCGATCGACGCCTCCACCACCGCCTCGGCCCGCACCGCCGGGTTCACCACCGCCACCCGCCGCACCGGCACGACGCCCCGGACCGCCGTGGTCAACGTGACGTGACCGCCCGCCGAGCCGCCCACCAGGTCCACCGGCCCGTCACCGCAGTCGAACCGGTCCCGTGCGGTCCGCACCAGCGCGGGCATCGCGGCCACCGCCGCTTCCACCATCGGCGCGTAGGTGTCCACCAGCGGGTCGGGACCCGTGTCCCGCTGCGGCAGCGCCGGATACAGCCGCCACGCGTCCACCCCCGTCAACGGCAGCGCCTCGGCCATCGCCTCCGGTGTCCCGGGCTCGCCCAGCAGGTGCCACACCACCACCAACCGCCGGCCTCCCGCCGCCGGCGGCACCGCCACGAACCGCACCCCGGCGGCCTCACCCGTGATCGTCATGTCCCCGAACCTACGATGCGGACGACCCCGATGGCGTCCACCCAGCGCGAACACTGTCCACGCACGGCCACCGCAAGCCGCCCGAACGCGTGAATCCGCACCCCGATGTCACTCGAACGGCTCTGCCAGGGCACCCTGAAGGTGTGACCGAGCCGCGTTGCGCCGCGATCTCCGCGGACCTCGACGAACCCCAGGCGGGCACCGCCGCCACCGCGACCGCCTGGATCTGCCTGGAACAACCCGGCCCGTGGGGACGCGACGCGCTCACCCAGAGCAGGCTCGACCCGGCGCTCGGCGCCGAACTGGCCCGCCGCGCCGCCGACACCGGTGTCCGGGTGCTGCTGATCCGCCGCCCCGGCCGCCACGCCGACACCCACCACGACGCACCCCGCCGCGTCTACCTCGCCGCCACCACCCCCGGCCGGCCTCGGCTCGAGCAGGCCGACGTGACCGACCCCGCCGCCCTGCTCGACCTGGACTTCGCCGCCCTCGCCGCCGGACACCCCACCGGCCTGGGCAGCTCGGTCACCGGACCGTTGTTGCTGGTGTGCGCCAACAGCCGCCGCGACGTGTGCTGCGCCCTGCGCGGCCGGCCCCTCGCCGAAACCCTCGCCGCGACCCGACGCGACACCGTCTGGGAGTGCACCCACACCGGCGGCCACCGCTTCGCGCCCACCGGCGTGCTGCTGCCCACCGGCTACACCTACGGCCGCCTCGACGTCGACCTCGCCGGCAGGCTGCTCGACCAGGCCGCCCGCGGCCACGTCGTCACCGACCGCTGCCGGGGCCGTTCCACCCACCCGCCGCGCGGTCAGGTCGCCGAACTCGCCGTGCGCGACGTGACCGGCGAGCACCGCGACGTGCTCACCGTGCACGGCGACACCGTGCACCACGCCGACGGCCGTGCCTGGCGCGTCACCGTGGAGGACCGGGAACTACCGGCCACCCGGCCCGCCGGCTGCGGCGCGGCGCCCACCCCGGCCGGCGGGCTCGTCGCCACCGCCGTGGACCGGCTCGTCCCCGTCGGCTGACCCGGCGCCCGGTACGGCGGCGTGGAACAGCCCCAGCCCGACCGCGTACGGGTCGTCCAGCCCCACCGCCCGCAACGCCGCCTCCGGCAGCGCCAGCAACGACACCGCCACGCCTAGGAAGTAGGCGTCCAGCAGTCCCGCGTCCCGTGCGGTGCTCGACAACCCGGCCGCGGCGTGCAGCCCCGCGCCCGCCTCCGCGTTGGACACCGCCATCCGGCCCAACGCCGCACGCACACCCGGGCGGCGCACCGCTTCCAGGTACAGCTCCACCATCGCCAGCAGCTGGGTGGGGTCCTCGACCACCGCGCGGCGCAGCAACGCCGGGTACAGCTTCGCCACCTCCGCGGGCGAGATCCCCTCCGGCGTGGTCTCCCGCAGCCGCCGCACCGCCGCCGCGTGCAGCGCCGTCATCCGGGCCGCCGCCGCGCCCAGCAGCGCGTCCCGTGACGGGAAGTAGTTCTTGGTCGTGCCCTCCGGCACCCCGGCGGCCCGGTCCACCGCCCGGTGCGTCAGCCCGCGACCGCCCTCCGCCGCCAGCACCGAGATCGCACAGTCGCACAGCAGGTCCCGACGGCTCGTCACGGGGACGGGACACTAGCCGATCCGGCACCGCCCGCCGTCGCCACCACCCGCCCCGCCTCCAGCACCAACCACACGCCGCACACGCAGCGGACGTAGTCCACGCGGCCGTGCGACGACACGGGGTACACGCGCTCGGTACTGGGCCACCCGCAGCAAGGGCATCTGGTGTTCACGCCACCAGCGTGATGTCATGGTTCAGTGCATTTCAACCCTTACGGCGGGGCCGCGGCGGAACTCGCCGCCGCGCTGGTCAACGCCGACCCCGACAGCAGCGCCGCCGACCTGCTCGACCTGCTGCGCAAGCACGGCTACAAACCCGTCGGCACCCTCGACGAGCGGCAGGCCCGCGACCTCACCGCCTGGGCCGCCCGCCTCTCGCCCGTCTTCGACCGCACCCCCGACCAGGTCGACCTGATCAACGACCTGCTCGCGGAAGCCGCCGCCAAGCCCTACATCTCCACCCACGACGACCGGTCGCCCCACCTGCACTTCGCGCCCGAACACGCGCCCACACCGCACCGCGTCCGCGCGTTCACCGCCGCCGGTCTCGCCCACGCGGTCTGCGCCGACCCCCGCCGGCTGGGCCGCTGCGACCGCCCCGGCTGCCGCACCGTCTACGTCGACACCTCGCGCAACGGCCGCCGCCGCTTCTGCAGCACCCGCTGCGCCAACCGCGTCCACGTCGCCGACCACCGCACCCGCACCGCCTGAGCGCCGGCCGGCGCGTGACGCGTCAGTGCATGCGGCGTCAGTGCACGCTGCGTCAGTGCATGACGCGGCGGCCGAAGCGGGCGTTGCCGAACTCCGCCGCCTCGCCGATCAACGCCGACCCCACATCGGTGCGGCCCCGGAACCACGCGTGCCGGAACCACGCGTCCTGGTGGAACACCACCTCGCCGAACAACGCCCGACCGCCGAACCGCACGTGCCGGAAATCAGCCCGACCCGACACCTCGGCCCGCCGCAGGTCCGCCCGACCCGACACCTTCGCCCGCGCGAACACCAACTGGTCGGCCACCTGCGCCGACCGCAACGACACGTTGCCCGCGAACACCGCCAACCCGAACGACACCGACCGCGCGAACAACGCGTCGGTGAACACCGCGTGCCGCAGGAACCTCGCACCCGCGAAGTTCGCGTCACCCGTCACCGTCATCGCCTCGAACCGCGCGTCACCCACGAACACCGCCCCCATCAGGTCCACCCGGTTCACCCGGCACCCCGACAGGTCGACGTCCACCAGGATCGCGCCCGGCGCCACCACGTCCATCCCCGGCCAGAAGTCCTCACCCGGACGCAGGTGCGACACCAGCTCCCGCTGCACCGCCGTGCGCCACGGCGCGTCCAACCCCCGGCTCACCCCGCCCCGCAACGCCGCCAGCCACGCCGTCACCACCGCCTGCCGCCGCCGCGGCACCTGCCGGCCGATCTCGGCCAGCAGCAGCAACCCCTCCTGCTCACCGGCCCGGAACAACCGGTTCGCCTCACGCCACACCGACACCGGAGCCGGCGCCGCACCCGCCCGCGGCTTCACCCGCCGCCGCGCGTGCTCGTCCAACAACGTCTCCGAACGCGACGCGCGCGCATGGCGCACACCAATCCAGACGATGACCAACGCCACCGCCAACGGCCCCAGCCACGACGACATACCCCCGATCATGCCCCTGCCGCGTACGTCGACGGACGTAGTTCCCGTCACCGCTTCGTGCCCGACGCCGGGACGCCGGTCCGAGCGGAGCATCGACGGCATGGAACCCACCCGCACGCCACGTGCCTCCGACACCGACCGCGAGGTCACCGCCGCCCGGCTGCGCGACGCCGTCGGCGACGGCCGCCTCACCCTCGCCGAGGCCGACGACCGCATCACCGCCGCCTACGCCGCCGTGCACCGGCACGACCTCGACGCGCTCACCGCCGACCTGCCCACACCGCCACCACCCCCGGCCGTGCCGCCCGCACGCCACCGGCCGCCCCTGCTGCCCGTCGTGCTGCTGGTGCTCGCCGTCGCCTGGATCGCCTCGCCCCTGCCGTTCCCGTGGCCCCTGCTGCTGATCGCCCTGCTCGTCCACCGCGGCGCGCACCGCCGCCGCACCCGGCGGCACGACCCGATCACCCCGGCGGCCTGATCCGCCCGCGCCCCTCCTGCCCTAGAGTCCGGCGCATGGACCTGACCGACGCGTGCTTCGCGGGCGCCGCCCGACAGGCCGAGCTGCTCCGATCCGGCGCGCTCACCTCACGCGACCTCGTCGCCGAGTGCCTGCGCCGCATCGACCGGCACGACCGGCACCTCAACGCGTTCCGGCTCGTGTTCACCGAGCGGGCCCTCGCCGACGCCGACCACGCCGACGCCCAGCGCGCCCAAGGGCGCGACGCGCCCCTGCTCGGCGTGCCCGTCGCGGTCAAGGAAGACCTCGCCCTCGCCGGGCTGCCCACCACCAAGGGCACCGCCGCCGTCGACACCACCGCGCCCGCCGACGCCGAGATCGTCCGCCGCCTGCGCGCCGCCGGCGCCGTCATCGTCGGCCGCACCCGCATGCCCGAACTCGGCCTGTGGCCGTTCACCGAGTCCACCTGGGCCGGCGCCACCCGCAACCCCTGGTCACCCGCCCACTCGCCCGGAGGGTCCAGCGGCGGGTCCGCGGCCGCCGTCGCCGCCGGCCTCGTCGGCGCCGCCATCGGCACCGACGGCGCGGGTTCCATCCGCATCCCCGCCGCCTGCACCGGCCTGTTCGGCCTCAAACCCCGACGCGACCACGTGCCGCTGACCCCCGACCGCGACGTGTGGAACGGCCTGGTCGCCGCCGGACCCATCACCCGCCACGTCGCCGACGCCGCCCTGCTGCTCGACGTCCTGGCCCCCGGCCACGACCACACCGCCGCCGTCACCGACACCCGCGCCCTGCGCATCGCCGTGTCCCTGCGCACCTGGGGACCCGGCATCCCGGTCGACCCCGAGGTCCGCGACGCCGTCCTGGACACCGCGGGCCTGCTCGCCGACCTCGGCCACGACGTCACCCGCGTCGACCGCGACGTGCACGACATCACCGGACCCGCCGCGTTCGCCGCCCGCTACCTGCACAGCGCCGCCACCACCGAACAGGCTCTGGACCGACCCGACCGGCTCGACCCGCGCACCCGCGCCGTCGCCGCCCTGGGCCGCGCGCTGCCCGCGCCCGCCGTGCGCACCGCGCTGGCCCAGACCGCGAAACTCACCCGCGCCGCCAACCGGCTGTTCACCGACCACGACCTGCTGCTCACCCCCGTGCTCACCCGACCGCCCCTGCGCGTCGGCGAGTGGAACCGGCGACCCACCGTCGCCGCCCTGCTCGCCGCCGCCCGCATGACCACGTTCCTGCCGCTGTGGAACATCACCGGCAACCCCGCCGCGGCCGTCCCCGCCGGCCACACCCGCACCGGCCTGCCCCTGGCCGTGCAGCTCGTCGCCGCCACCGACGACGACCGCGCCATCCTCACCGCCGCCGGCCAACTCGAACGCGCCCGCCCCTGGGCCGACCGCCGCCCACCCACCACCTGACCCCCGAGAGTCCTACGTTCGGAACGCGCGTGTCCTACACCCAGGACCCCCGAATTCAACGCTCGGAACACGGCGGTTACCCGTCCAGCTCCTCCCGCCACCGCCGCAACCACTCCGGCACGCGGCCACCCGACACCGCGTCCAACTCGCCCTGTACCACCTGCCGCAGCACGTCCCGCGCACCCGCGGCCAACTCCGCCAGCACCTCCTCGCGCACCACGGGCCAGTCACCCGACGACGACGCCACCGCCCGCAACCGCGCATACGTCTCCCACGCCGGACGCGCCGCGAACGCCCGCCGCCGCAACCCCACCGCCCGCCCCTGCCAACCGGCGCGCAGGCACTCGTCCACCCCCAGGTCCACCAACCGGGTCGCCGCCCCACGCCCGCCCGTGGCCACCAGACCCCGCTCCACCCACTCCACCGCCTCCGCCGACCGGCCCGCGTCCCGCAGCACCGTCGCCACCTGCAGGTAGTGCCAGCCCGACGACAAGTCCTTCGACAGCACCAACACCTGCAGGTCCACGTCACCGGTGTGCTCGGCCAACTCCTCCATCACCCGCAGCAACGCCCACCGCTCCCGGTCGTAGCGGCCGGTCTCGCCGAACCCGATCACCGGCAACCGCTCGAACCGCGCCACCGCCTCCGCCCGGTAGAACGCCAACCCCTCCGGCCCCAACGACGACGCGTAGGACGCCAACCGCACCTCCGGCGGCTCGGCGAACCCCGTCTGCACCCGCAACAGCCACGCCGCCAACTCACGCCCGTCCACCGGCGGCCCGTCCGCGCACGCCACGGCGTGCAGGTCCAGCACCCGATCCACCAACCCGGCCAACGCCCCGCGCTGCGCACTGCCCTGCGCCGCCGTCACCAACACCTCGACCAGCTCCCGCGCCACCACCTCCGCACCCGACCCGGCCCGCACCAACGCCGACAGCTCCGCCACCACCGACGCCAACTCGTCCCACCGCGCCGGCCACGGCACGTCGACACGCGCCAGCACGGTCGCCGCACGACCCGGTAATGCGTCCACCGCGACATCCAACCGCACCCCGCCCCACCCGACGAGACCCCACCACCACACCCACGACCGCGCCCCACCCGCCCCACCACGCGAAAGGGCGCCGGCACCCGCGCCGACGCCCCACCCACCGAGTCCAAGATCACCAACCCGGTGTCACTGCGACCGCGGCGGCTCCACCCCGGCACCCACCTCACGCACCGGCGACCCCGCGCCCAACGCGCCCGGATCCGCCCCGCGCTCCACCGACGCCTGCTCCAACGGCCCCGGCACCTCCTTGCGCGCCACCGCCTCCGCCGCCCGCACCGCCTCGGCCACCGCCGGATCCGGCGCCGTGTCGAACCACTCCGCCACCGACGCGTCGTCCGCCTCCGGCGCCGAGGTCACCGGCTGCTCGTAGGCGGGCGGCTCATACCGGAACACACCGTCCTCGCCCGGCGCGCCCAGCATCTTCGCGAACCCCTCCAGCGCCTTGCCGTAGTCCGACGGCACCAGCCACACCTTGTTCGCGTCACCCTGCGCCATCTGCGGCAACGTCTGCAGGTACTGGTAGGCCAGCACCTCCGGCGTCGGCTTGCCCGCCTTGATCGCCGCGAACACCTTCTCGATCGCCTTCGCCTGACCCTGCGCCTGCAGGTACCGGGCCGCCCGCTCACCCTGCGCCCGCAGGATCGCCGACTGCCGCTCCGCCTCCGCGGCCAGGATCGCCGCCTGCTTCGCACCCTCCGCCGACAGGATCTGCGCCTGCTTCTGACCCTCCGCGGACTTGATCGCCGCCTCCCGCTGACCCTCCGCGTTGAGGATCATCGCGCGCTTCTCCCGGTCCGCGCGCATCTGCTTCTCCATCGAGTCCCGGATCGAGGGCGGCGGGTCGACCGCCTTCAACTCCACCCGCGCCACCCGGATGCCCCACCGGCCCGTCGCCTCGTCCAGCACACCGCGCAGCTGGTTGTTGATCTGGTCACGGGAGGTCAGCGTCTCCTCCAGGCTCATCCCGCCCACCAGGTTGCGCAGCGTCGTGGTCGCCAACTGCTCCACACCCACGATGTAGTTCGAGATCTCGTACACCGCCGCCCGCGGATCGGTCACCTGGAAGTAGACGACCGTGTCGATCGACACCGTCAGGTTGTCCCGGGTGATCACCGGCTGCGGCGGGAACGACACCACCTGCTCGCGCAGGTCGATCCGGGCCCGCACCCGGTCGAAGAACGGCACCAGGATGTTCAACCCCGGCGCGGCGGTCGTCCGGTACCGGCCCAGGCGCTCGATCACCGCGGCCGTGGCCTGCGGGATCACCAGCACCGACTTCACCGTCACTATCAGCACGAACAGCACCAGGACCGCGATGACGATCAGCGTGGTGGTCAACTCTCCCCGCCTCCACTCAGGCCCCGGACAGCACCACCGCGGTCGCGCCCGAGATCTCGACAACAGTGACTTCGGCGCCGGGCTCGATGACCTCGCGGTCCAGCGACCGCGCCGACCACACCTCGCCACCGATCCGCACCCTACCGCCGTGGCCATCCACAGTGGACACGACAATGGCCGTGCTGCCCACCAGGGCCTCCACGCCCGACTTGTGCCCCGAACCCAGCGCCATCCGGCGCTTGATCGCGGGCCGCGCGCCCGCCACCAGCCCCAGCGACACCAGGCCGAACACGATCGCGCTGACCACCACGTCCGCGCCCAACGCCGACGCACCCGCCGCGCCGAACGCGGCCAGACCCAGCATGACCAGCACGAAGTCGCCCGACAGGACCTCGGCCGCCACCAGGACGACACCGAGGACCAACCAGATCAGCGCGGCCACCGGTCCATACTCGCACTTCCGCGCGTCACGGTGGGGTGTTTCACCCCGCCGGCTCGGTCACGAAGTCGATCAGCCGCTCCACCGCGCCGATCAACGGCGTCTCCAGGTCCCGGAACCCCGACACCCCCGCCAACACCCGACGCCACCCCTCGTAGGGCTCACCCCAGCCCAGCGCCGCGCACACCCCCTTCTTCCACGGCACGCCCCGCGGCACCACCGGCCACGCCGCGATCCCCACCGACGCGGGCTTCACCGCCTGCCACACGTCCACGTACGGGTGGCCGGTGACCAGCACGTTCTCGTCCCGGACCGCCGAGACCAGCCGTGACTCCTTGCTGCCCGCCACCAGGTGGTCCACCAGCACACCCAGCCGCCGACCCGGACCCGTGCCGAACTCCGCGATCCGGTCGGCCAGCACGTCCACCCCGTCCAGCGGCTCGACCACGACGCCCTCCACCCGCAGGTCGTGCCCCCACACCCGCTCCACCAGCTCCGCGTCGTGCAGACCCTCCACCCAGATCCGGCTGTCGCGGGCCGTGCGGGCACGCAGCCCCTCAACCTTCACCGACCCCGACGCCGTCCGCGCCGGTGTCGCCGCCTTCGGCGCGGGCCGCACCAACGTCACCGGTTGCCCGTCCACCAGGAAACCCGCCGGTCGCAGCGGGAACAGCCGGTGGCGGCCCTGCCGGTCCTCCAGCACCACCTGACCGTGCTCGAACCGCACCACCGCGCCGCAGAACCCCGACGCCGGGTCCTCCGCCACCAGCCCGACCTCGGCCACCACCTCGGGCACCGTCCTGCGCTTGCGGCCCGACAGCACGTCGCGGCCGTAGTCGTGTGATCGCACGGCCGGCGACGTTACCGGCCGGCGGCCACCGAGGGGTGGTCGGGGAAGAACCCGGCGAACACCTCGCACCACGCCGCCAACCGGTCCCCGTCCACCACCGCTGACCAGCGCTCGATCCCGTCGCGCAGGTCAGGGGAGGCGTAGGCGAAGTCGACCGCGTCCGACGCCGGGTCGCCCACGCACGGCCGCGGGTCGATCGCCACCGGCCCCCGCGCGCCCGCGTCCAGCACGTTGCCGAAGTGCAGGTCGCCGTGCAGCAACGTCGGCGTCACCCGGTCACGGGCCAGCTCCGCCGCGCGGGCGTGCGCCTTGTCGTGGTCACCGGGATGCCGCTTGCGCAGCACGCCGAAGATGAAGTCCACCCGCTCGCTCAACGGCGGGAACCCGTCCGCCGGCGGGATGTGCAGGCCGCGCAGCACCTCGGCCAGCTGCAGGCCGTCCTCGGCGGGCGTGCCCGGCACCAGACCCTCCAGCAGCAACGCGCCCCGCGCCGGATCCGCCGCCAGCACCCGCACCATCCGCGGCGACGGCTCCCACGCCCGCAACGCCGCGAGCTCCTGCGCCGCGATCGCCGGCTCCGGCGTCACCTTCACCACCACCGGCTCACCGCCGCGCGCGCACAACAGGGCGTGCGACGTGCCGCCCGACAACGGCCGCACCACCTCCAGACCCCAGTCCCGGCACAACCCCGCCACCAGCGCGTCCACCCCGGCCAACCACGACCGCACCCCCGGGCCGAAGCGCCGCACCATCCGCTCGTCCAACGACGCCACCCGCCGCCCCCTTCAGCCGTCCAACCTTCAGCCGTCCAACCTCAGGATGAACTCCTCCACGTCCTCACCACGCCCCTCGGCGAACCCCACGTCCTCGCCCACCGCCACGAACCCGCACTTCTCCAACACCCGCAGCGACCCCAGGTTGTCCACCGCCGCCCGCGCGTACAGCGGCCGCAGCGGCTCGTCGCGCAGGAACCGCTCCAACGCCGCCGTCGCCAACCCCCTGCCCCAGTGCTCCCGGTCGATCCAGTAGGTCACCTCGGGCTCGCCGAACTGGAAGAACCGGGCCACGTGCCCCACGACCTCGCCGTCGAACACCACCGTCCGCGCCACCGCCGAGTCGTCGGCCAGGATCCGCGCCCACCGCACCAGGAACGCCGCCCGATCGGACGGATCCGCCGAGGTGAACGCGGCCATCCGCACCGCCTCCGGATCACGCTGGTGCTCGAAGAACACCAACACGTCGGCAGCGGTCACCTCGCGCAGCTCCACGTCCACGCGGCAAGTACACAACACCCGCCCCCGACCCGGTGGAGATCCCCCGCACCGGAGCGTCGGCCCGGGTCAGAACGCGGGCCAGGGGATCGCCGGCCAGTCGTTGGACGGCTCCGGGTACACCCCCACCGCCAGCAGCTTCTCCACCCGCTCGGTCAACGCCCGCACCTCCGCGCGCGTCAGGTGCTCGTGCAGCCGACCCGCCAGCGGCCCGTCCAGGCACGAACGCAGCCGGCGCAGCGCCTCCACCGCGTCCTCGGGCAACTCCTCGCCCAACCAGCCCCACAGCACCGTGCGCAGCTTGTCGTCGCCGTGCAGGCAGATCCCGTGGTCCACCCCGTACACCGCGCCGTCGACCGCGTGCAGCACGTGACCGCCCTTGCGGTCGGCGTTGTTCACCACCACGTCGAACGCCGCCATCAACCGCACCCGCGGGTGGTCGGCGTGCACGAGCACCGCCGGCTCCCCGTGCCGGTCGTGGGCCCGCAGCACCGAACGCCACCCCGGCCGGACACCGTCCACCGGCACGATGTCCACCAGGCCGTCGTCCTCGTGGGTCTCCACCCACAACTGCACCATGCCCGACCCGAACGGGCCCTCCCGCAGCACCGTCGGCGGCACCAGGTGCACCCCGGCCGCCTCCGACACCAGGAACGTCGCCACCTCACGGCCCGCCAGCGTGCCGTCCGGGAAGTCCCACAACGGCCGCTCGCCCCGCACCGGCTTGTACACGCACTGCGCGGTCACGCCGTCCAGGCTGATACCGCAGAACAACGTCGCGTTCGACGCGTCCACCAACCGGCCCTCGACCTCGATGCGGCCACGCCGCAGCAGGTCGAGCACCCCGTCGTCAGCCGGACCCACCGCCGCGCTCAGCCCTCGTCCGAACGACGGTAGCCGTTCTGCCGCGGGCACACGTGCCCCTCCGGGTCCAACGGCTCCGCGCACAGCGGGCACGGCTTGCGACCCGCCCGCACCACCCGGTCGGCGCGCTCGGCGAACGCCCGCGCCTCCACCGGGCTCAGGAACACCCGCACCGCGTCCGGACCCTCCTCGGTGTCGTCGAGCACCACCGCCTCGTCGACCTCCTCCTCGGTGATCGCGAGCAGTTCGATGACCACCGCGCGGGACTCGGCGTCCCAGCCCAGCCCCATCGTGCCGACCTTGAACTCCTCCTCGACCGGCACCGCCAGCGGTTCGGTGTCCCGGAGGTCCTCGGGGACCGCGTCGGGTACCTCCGCGCCGAACCGCCGGTGCACCTCCTCCAGCAGCGAGCCGATGCGCTCGGCGAGTACGGCGACCTGTTGCTTCTCCAGCGCCACGCTGACCAGCCGGGCCTCCTCGGAGGCCTGCAGGTAGAACGTGCGCTCGCCAGGCTGCCCGACGGTGCCGGCGACGAACCGGTCGGGCTGGCGGAATACGTGGATGACGCGTGCCATGACAACGACGACCCTAGGCCACGCGAGCAAGATCGGCAGCCCTGCCCCTCGCTTTTCGGCGGCGGCGAACATCGTTCCCGGTCGATCGGCGCCGGCCGGTCCGCCACGCGCCCCGCTAAGGTCGCCCCCGTGGTGAAGATCGCACCGTACGGAACGTGGACATCGCCCATCGCCGCGGCCGACGCCGCCGCGGCCGGTGGGGGCCTGCACTGGGTCGACCTGCACAACGGTCGTCCCTGGTGGGCCGAGGGACGACCCGCCGAGGGCGGCCGGGTCGCGCTGGTGCGCGACGGGCAGGACCTGCTGCCGCCGCCGTGGAACGCGCGCAACCGCGTCCACGAGTACGGCGGCCGGCCGTGGGTCGTGCTGGACACCCCGGAGGGGACGCGCGTGGCGTTCACCAACTGGGACGACCAGCGCGTCTACGTGTTCGACCCGGACGACCCGCGGCCCGTGCCGATCAGCCCCGAGCCCGCCCGGCACCACGGCTACCGCTACGCCGACCTCACCGCCGGCCCCGGCCACGCCGAGGTGTGGTGCGTGCGCGAGACCGTGACCGGCGACGCGCGCACCGACGTGCGCCGCGACCTGGTCGCGCTGCCCCTGGACGGCTCCCCGGTGCGGGTGCTGGCCGCCAGCCACCACTTCATGACCGGGCCCCGGCTCTCGCCCGACGGCCGCCACTACGCCTGGATCGGCTGGCACCACCCGCGCATGCCGTGGGACGGCACCGAGCTGTGCGTCGCCGAGGTCGGCTCGGACGGGCACCGGGTCCTGGCCGGCGGCGAGTCCGAGGCCGTGTGCCAGGTCGAGTGGGAAGGCGACAGCCTGCTCGCCCTCACCGACCCCGACGGCTGGTGGAACCTGTTCCGCATCGGCCTGGACGGCTCATCCAAGAACCTCGCCCCGTGCGCCGAGGAGCTCGGCGGGCCGATGTGGCGGCTGGGCAACCGCTGGTTCGCCACCATCAGCCCCGGCCGTTACGCCGTGCTGCGCTCCGGCGCGCTCGCCGTGCTCGACGAGCGCAGCGGCACCGTCACCGACGTCGACGTGGACCTGCCCGCCTGGCACGCGCACCTGGCCGTGCACGACGGCGTGCTCGTCAGCGGCGCCGCCGGACCGCTCGCCGAGTCCGCCGTGGTGTCGCTGGACCTGTCCACCGGCGTCCTCACCGAGCACACCTCCGGCGAGTCGACGCTGCCGGTCGACTACCTGCCCGTGCCCGAGGAACGGGTGTTCAGCGGACCCGACGGCGACATCCCCGCCTACGTCTACCCGCCGCGCAACCCCGACTTCGCCGGGCCCGACGACGAGAAACCGCCCTACGTCGTGCACGTCCACGGCGGGCCCACCGGGCGTTCGGCGCCCGTGCTGGACGCGGAGCTCGCGTACCTGACCAGCCGCGGCATCGGCGTGGTCGCGGTCAACTACGGCGGCTCCACCGGCTACGGGCGGGCCTTCCGGGAACGGCTGCGCGAGCAGTGGGGCGTGGTCGACGTGCAGGACTGCGCCGGCGTCGCCCAGGCCCTGGCCGACGCCGGTGTCGCGGACGGCGAGCGGCTCGCCATCCGCGGCGGCAGCGCCGGCGGCTGGACCTCGGCGGCGTCGCTGACCTCGGTGAAGACCTACCGGTGCGGCATGGTCGCGTTCCCCATCCTCGACCTGGCCGGCTGGACCGGGCAGGGCGGCGAGACCCACGACTTCGAGTCCCGCTACGTCGAGGGCCTGGTCGGGCCGTGGCCCGCGGCGGCCGACCGGTACACCGAGCGGTCACCGTCGAACCGGGTCGACCGGCTGGCCGGGCCCGTGCTGCTGCTGCAGGGCCTGGAGGACGAGATCTGCCCGCCCGAGCAGGCCGACCGGTTCGCCTCCGCGCTCGACGGCACCGGCATCCCGCACGCCTACCTCACGTTCGAGGGTGAGCAGCACGGGTTCCGCAAGGCCGAGACCATCGTCGCCGCGCTCGAGGCCGAGCTGTCGTTCTACGGGCAGGTGTTCGGCTTCACGCCCGAAGGAATCCCGGTGCTGGAGCTGCGCCGGTGACAGCCGACCGAGCCGACCGACCGGACGCCGCACCCGCGCGCGACGAACCGGTGGCGGCACCGACCGGCGGTGCCGCCACCGCGCCCGAGCTGCCGCGGTCGCCCGTGCTGTTGCGGCCGGGCGACCGGGTGGTCGTGGTCAGCCCCGCCGGGCCGTGCCCGGCCGAACTGCTCGACGCCGGGGTCGCCTGGCTGCGCAAGTGGGGCTTGGACGTCCGGGTGGACCCCCACGCGCTGGACACCCACCCCACGCTGGACTACCTGGCCGGTCACGACGCCGACCGCGCCCGTTCGGTCGAACAGGCCTGGCTCGACCCGTCCGTGGCCGGGGTGCTGTGCGCCCGGGGCGGGTACGGCAGCCTGCGCATGGTCGACCTGGTCGACTGGACCGCCGTCGCCGCGCACCACAAGGTCTTCGTCGGCTCCAGCGACACCACCGTGCTGCACGAGCGGTTCTGGCAGCACCGCGTGCCCACCTGGTTCGGGCCGATGATCGGCACCAGGGCGTTCGTGGAGGACGCCGACGCCCGCGAACGACTCCGCCACGCCCTGTTCACCGGCGTGACCGCCTACCGCGGGGTCGGCCTGGTACCCGGCCTCGCCCGCGGTGTCGCCGTCGGCGGCAACCTCAGCCTCCTCGACGCCCCGCCGCCACCGGGCGCGATCGTGCTGCTCGAGGACGTCAACGAAGAGCCCTACCGCCTCGACCGGATGCTCACCGGCCTGCGGCGGTCCGGCTGGTTCGACCAGGTCGCCGGGCTCGTCCTCGGCTCGTGGACGGGCTGCGGCGACGCCTCCACCGTGCTCGCCGACCGCCTGGGCGGACTCGGCGTGCCGATCGTCGCCGACGCCCGGTTCGGGCACTGCGACGGCCAACTCACCGTGCCGCTCGGCGTGCCGGTCGAGATCGACGGCCGCACCGGCGAGGTCACCGTGATGGCGTGAAGACCCAACCCGCCCACGGCTCGCCCGACGCTCGGCATGATCGACGTCACGAGAAGGTGGACCCCGCCCGAGCCGATCGCCTGATCCCCCCGTGGCGCCAAGCGGACCACCCTCCGGCCGACCACCAACCACCCGCCGGTTTACCGGTCCGCGGCGACGGCCGCCGGACACCACAACCCCGAACGCCCGCAACCGGTGCCCCACAGCCGACGCGAGGCCGACCCCGCCACGTCGACCCACCACCGCCATCGACATCAGGCACTATCGGGCGCCGGCGTTGTGGACATGGCCATGCCCACGACGCGCGGTCACCGCCAACGCCCACCCGATGGTGCCTGCCCCACGGCGGCGCGATAGCGGTCGCCCCACCGAAAGGTCGGCGCGCTCACTCACCCGGACGTCCGGCGCGTCCCCGAGGTTCCTAGGCGTGCCCCAGGGAGTTGCCTGACGTCTGAGACGAGCCCTTTGCCCGATCGGGTGCACCTCGATCCTGGCATCGGACGACTGCCGACTGTCGATGTCGTGCCCGGCGGCCCGGTGGCCGCGGTTGGTGGTCAGTGGTTGTCGCGGAGCATCTGGCTGTCCCGCAGTGTCTGAGTGTCCCGTCGCACCTCCTCCGCCCGGTCGCCGATGGCCTGGATCTCGGAAGCCAGCTTCGGGTGGGTGGCCCGCACCTTGGCCAGCGCCGCCATCAACGGCTCCAGCAGTGCGACGGCGTCGTCCTCCGCCAGCGCCTCGCGCACGACGACATCCACCTGACCGACCTGACCGGCGAGGCTGCGCAGCGACGCGGCGTTGTCGCGTGCCCACTGCGACACCGCCCGGTCGGCCGCTCGCCTGTCCCGTTCGGCACGGACGCGACCCTCGGCCGTCGCGCCCAGTTCCGACGGGCGCAGCCTCAGGTACCGACGCTCCGCGGCCTGCCTGCTGGCCACCCCCAGCGCGGGTGCCAGCTCGGCCCAGCTCGTGCCCAGCTCACGAGCCGCGGCGATCAGCTGCGGTTCCCACCCGGCCAGCTCGTCGCGCAATTGCCGCAGGAGGACCAGTGCGGACAGCACCTGCCCCGCACTGAGGTCTTCCCCCGTGGCAGCCGCCCGGACGGTCTCGTAGTCTCCGATCACCATGGCGTCAACTTACCGACGACATGGGATGTTGTCAACCGTATGACGACGTGGTACAACTGAACCCGGCAGCAACACCAGCGCATTGACCAGACAAACCAGGAGGTGTTCCCGATGTTGATGCGCACGGACCCGTTCCGGGAGCTTGACCGGCTGGCACAGCAGTTCTTCACCGGACCGGGCACCTGGTCGCGGCCCACGCCCATGCCGATGGACGCCTACCGCACCGGGGACGAGTTCGTGGTGGAGTTCGACCTGCCCGGCGTCACCCCGGACGCGATCGACCTCGACGTGGAACGCAACGTCCTCACCGTGAAGGTCGAGCGTCGCCCCAACCGCACCGACGACGTCGAGATGCAACTGTCCGAGCGGCCGCTCGGGGTCTTCTCGCGCCAGCTGTTCCTCGGCGACTCGCTGGACGTCGACCGCATCAAGGCCGACTACCACTCCGGCGTGCTGACCCTGCGCATCCCGATCGCGGAGAAGGCGAAGCCGCGCAAGATCACCATCGGCCAGACCGACGGCGCACCGAAGGAGATCAACGCCTGACATTCCCACGCCGTCGCCTACCGGACGTGCACCGGGTCTACGGCAGGTAGGCCCGGTGCACGTCAACACCGTCCACGACATCCCGACCGGCAGGGCGAGCACCCGGCAACTCGCGCCCGAGTCGGCCCGACCACGGCACCGGCCGATCTACGAAGTCCGCGAACCGGGGCACCACCCGTCGCGGACCTCCGCTGGACGGCACGGCGATGGACAAGAGCGGAAATCGGTGGATCGCGCCCACCGGTTTCCGACAGGATCGCCGACCATGCGACCGGCGCCGGGGGAAGTGCTGCACTTCTCCGAAGACCCGACGATCACCAGGTTCGAGCCTCACGTCGCCTCCACCGCCCGGCAACCCGCGGCCTACGTCTGGGCGGTCGATCACGCCCGGTCGCCCGACTACTGGTTCCCGCGCCGGTGTCCGCGGGCGATGGCGTGGGTGCAGCCCACCACCAGCGCCGAGGACCGGGCGTGGCTGGGCGTCGAACGGGTGCACGCGATCGAGTTCGGCTGGCTGCGCCGGATGCAGACCGCACATCTGTACGCCTACCGGTTCGACGCCCGCCCGTTCCACCCGTTCGGCGACCCGCCCCACGCGCACGTCGCCACCGAACCGGTCGCGCCGCTCGGCGCGCCCGAAGCGGTCGGCGACCTGCTCGCGTTGCACGAGGACGCCGGCATCGAGGTGCGGCTGATGGTCAACCTGTGGCCGTTCTGGCGCAGGGTGGTCGCCAGCACGCTCGGGTTCAGCGGAATCCGCCTGCGCAACGCCCTGCCTGAACCGACCTGACCAACCCGCCGGTCGAACGTCGACCCGGGCCGGCGCGCCCCTCGACGTTTGGCGACGACGGCTGGGTGTCGCCGTCAGATCGCACAGGGCCGCACCACAACTCACGGGCCTCTGCCGGACTGCACCCCACATCGTCGGTGCCCGCTCCCTCGTGTTCGCCGTGAACTTGCCGGGGAACACGCGCCCACTCCGCGGGTTGCCGACATACCGACCGGTCGGTACCCTCGCGGCGTGGACGAACGGCGCATCGACGCGGTGGTGCTGGACTGGGGTGGCGTGCTCACGGTCTCCGTGCCCGCCTTCATCGAGGACTGGCTGACTTCGGAGAACATCGACCGGGACCGCTACGGCCTGACCATGCGGAACTGGATGGGACGCGAAGCGGCACCCGACAACCCGGTCGCCCGACTGGAGACCGGCGAACTCACCCCCGACGAGTTCGAGGCGCTCCTGGCCGCCGAACTCGTCACCCTCGACGGACGCGAGGTGGCGTCGAAAGGCCTGCTGCGCCGCATGTTCGGCAGCGCCCACCCCGACCCGAAAATGGTCGAACTGGTCCGCGAACTGCGCGCCGACGGCCTGCGGACCGTGCTGCTGTCCAACAGCTGGGGCGAGGGCTACCCCGAAGAGCTGCTGCTGGAGCTGTTCGACACCATCGTGATCAGCGGCCGGATCGGGTTGCGCAAGCCGGACCCGCGCATCTTCCAGCACACTCTCGACCAGATCGGCCTGCCCGCGCACCGCTGCGTGTTCTTCGACGACGCACCGGTCAACGTCGAAGCGGCGCAGGCGGTCGGCCTGCACGCCCACCGGCACACCGACGCGGACACGACCCGTGCGGTGATCGCCCAGCTCAGGGGAGTCGCCGCATGACCGAGCTACCCGGCCTGGACCTCGACCGGCTCGCCGCCCACCTCGGCACCGGCCCGTTGACCGGCGAACTGATCCCCGGCGGCCGGTCCAACCTGACCTACCGCGTCACCGACGGCAGCCACCGCTGGGTACTGCGCCGACCGCCGCTGGGCCACGTGCTGGCCACCGCGCACGACATGTCCCGCGAACACCGGGTGATCAAGGCCCTCGCCGACACCGCGGTGCCCGTGCCGAGGGTCGAGCTGCTGTGCGAGGACACCGACGTCATCGGCGCGCCGTTCTACCTGATGGAAGAAGTGCCCGGCGTCGCGCTGCGGCACCGCGACCAGTGCCCGTGGCTGACCCCCGACAAGGCCCGCGCACTGTCCGAACGGCTGGTCGACGTGCTCGCCGACCTGCACGCGGTCGACCCGAAGGACGTCGGCCTGGCCGACTTCGGCCGACCGGACGGTTTCCTCAAACGCCAGGTCGCCCGCTGGGGCAAGCAGCTCGACGCCTCCCGCAGCCGTGAGCTGCCCGGCATCGACGAGCTGCGCGACCGGCTCGCCGACAGCGTCCCCGACTCCGCCCGCGCCACGATCGTGCACGGCGACTACCGGCTGGACAACGTCCTGGTCACCGAGGACCCGCTGGACATCAGCGCGGTGCTGGACTGGGAGATGGCCACGCTGGGCGACCCGCTCGCCGACGTCGGCCTGCTGTGCGTGTACTGGAACGGCATCGGCGCGCGCGAGGACGACCCGATCACCGGCACCGTGCCCACGCTGCCCGGGTTCGCCGGCACCGACGAGCTGGTGCGCCGCTACGCCGAGCGCAGCGGCGCCGACACCGGCGGCCTGGCCTGGTACACGGCGTTCGCCTACTTCAAGCTCGCCGTGATCCTCGAAGGCATCCACTTCCGCTTCACCCACGGCCAGACCGTGGGAGCGGGGTTCGACCAGATCGGCCAACTCACCCTGCCGCTGGTCCGGCAGGGACTCGCCGCGAGCTCAGGGGAGCACTGATGGACTTCGCCTACGACACCAAGACCGAGGAACTGCGCGCCAGGCTACTGCGGTTCATGGACGAGTTCGTCTACCCCGCCGAACCGGTCGCCGAACGGCAGTTGGCCGAGGCCGAGGACCCGTGGGCGCGGTCGCCGGTGTTGGAGGAGTTGAAGGCCGAGGCACGTCGGCAAGGGCTGTGGAACCTGTTCCTGCCCGACCCCGAGCACGGCGGCGGCCTGACGAACCTGCAGTACGCGCCGCTGGCCGAGATCACCGGCCGCAGCCCGCACCTGGCGCCCGAGGCGCTCAACTGCGCCGCGCCGGACACCGGGAACATGGAGGTGCTGGCGATGTTCGGCACCGAACAGCAGAAGAAGCAGTGGCTGCGGCCGCTGCTGGACGGCGAGATCCGGTCCGCGTTCTGCATGACCGAGCCGGACGTCGCGTCCTCCGACGCCACCAACATCGCCACGAGCATCGTGCGCGACGGCGACGAGTACGTCATCAACGGCCGCAAGTGGTGGTCGTCGGGTGCGATGAACCCCAACTGCGCGATCTTCATCGTGATGGGCAAGACCGACCCCGACGCCGAACGCCACCGCCAGCAGGCGATGATCCTGGTGCCGCGCGACACGCCGGGCGTGCGGATCAGGCGCGGCATGCACGTGTTCGGCTACACCGACGCCTCCCACGGCGGGCACGCCGAGATCGTCTTCGACAACGTGCGCGTGCCCGCGGACAACCTGATCGCCGGCGAGGGCGAGGGCTTCGCGATCGCCCAGGCCCGCCTCGGCCCCGGCCGCATCCACCACTGCATGCGGCTGATCGGCATCGCCGAACGCGCGCTGGAACTCATGTGCCGCCGGGCGATCTCGCGCGTCGCGTTCGGCCGGCCGATCGCGCGCCAGGGTGTGGTGCAGGAGTGGATCGCCGAGTCGCGGGTGCGGATCGAGCAGGCCAGGCTGCTGGTGCTCAAGACGGCGTGGCTGATGGACACCGTCGGCAACAAGGGCGCCCACACCGAGATCCAGGCGATCAAGATCGGCACGCCGCTGATGGCGGAATGGGTGCTGGACAAGGCGATCCAGGCGCACGGCGCGGGCGGCGTGAGCCAGGACTTCCCGCTGGCCGAGCTGTGGGCGTCCGCGCGGACCCTGCGCCTGGCCGACGGCCCCGACGAGGTGCACCGGATGTCGTTGGCGAAGCGGGAGCTCAAGCGGTATCTGTGACGGGGTGAGCGACTACGACGTGTTCCTCGCCGACTGCCCGGCCCGCACGACGCTCGAGGTCGTCGGGCACACCTGGTCGGTCGTGGTCGTTGTGGCCCTGGGCAACGGGCCGCTGCGGTACGGGGAGCTGCTGGACCGGATCGGCGGCATCAGCAACAAGATGCTCACCCAGACCCTGGCCCGGCTGCGCGGCAACGGGCTGCTGACGAGCGCCGACGGGTGGCACGAGCTGACCGCGCTCGGCCGGTCGCTGCTCGCGCCCGTCCGCGCGCTCGCCGCGTGGGCGGAGGAGCACACCGGCGAGCTGCTCGACGCCCGGCAGGACGCGCAGCCGGTGGGCTCGCACGGCGGCGCCGTGCGAGCCCACCGCGACGACACCGCACCGAGCTATAACCCGCGCACGCAATAGCCCGCCGGGTTGCACGCCCGCACGGCCATAGCCGGGGGCAGGCCGTAGCGCTCAGCACGCGACTGCCCCGGGCAGGCCGCAATCCGCACAAGGCATACCGTGCGAGCCGTTCCCGTGCGAGGCGTGGGTGGGGTCGTGGGAGTGCGGCGCGTGAGGCCACGATCCATCCAGGGCGTGAGGCCCACGATCCAGGGCGTCCGGTCGCGCCGCAGCGCTGGAAGGCGGGCGGCGGGGGTGCAGGCCGAGGGCGGCGGTGCGCTGTGGCCGCCCGGTGGTGGTGTTCCGAGAGGGGGAGGCTGGTTCGGGGCATGGGGCGGGTCGAGGCGGGCCTTGTTGTTTCTTCCGACGTTTCAGGTGGATGATAACGCCGTGTTTTTTGATGGTGGCGTAATGATCACTCGATCGTGAACGCGGTAGTCGGGGAAGGTGCAGGTCAGGGGGTTGCGGTAGGAACCGATCGGTTCCTGTGAGCGCGCGACTATCGGGGGCATGACCCGTATCTCCGTTGTCACCGGCGCGAACCAGGGCCTCGGATTCGCCCTCGCCGAAGGACTGGTGCGCCGTGCCGCGCCGACCGACGTGGTCTACCTCACCGGCCGGGACGCCGGGCGGGTGGCGGACGCGGCGGACAGGATCGGCCACGGTCGCGTCAGGACGTACGTGCTGGACGTCCGGGACGGGCAGGCGGTCGACGCGTTCGCCGATGACCTGCGGGAACGTCACGGTGGGGTGGACATCGTGCTGTCCAACGCCGCGGCGCGGCTCGCGCCGGACGTGCCGTGGAGCGAGCAGATCGGTCCGTTCGTGGACACCAAGAACCTGGGCACCACGCGCGTGCTGCGCGCGTTCACCCCGCTGCTGCGCCCCGGCGGCGCGTTGCTGGTCGTCGCCAGCTCCTTCGGCACCCTGCGCCAACTGCCGCCGCACCTGCACCGGCACTTCGCCGCACGGTCACTGGACGACGTCGACGCCACGATGCTCACCTGGCGGGACTCCGTCCTCGCCGGCACGGCGGCCGACCAGAGCCGGCCGCACTGGATCAACGTCCCGTCGAAGGTCGGCCAGGTCGCCGCCGTGCGCACGATCGCCGCGCAACGCCGCGCCGCCGACATCGCCACCGGCACGCTGATCGCCGCGGTCTGCCCCGGCCTGGTCGACACCGACGCCTCCCGACCGTGGTTCGCCGACATGAGCGACGCGGCGAGCCCGGCGCAGGCGGCGGGACCGGTGCTCGACCTGGCGCTCGGCACCCGCCACCCGGAGCACTACGGCGAGTTGGTCCAGTTCGGCCGGGTGCTGCGCTGGTCGTGAGGCACGGCGGCGAGCAGGGTGCGGGTGTAGTCGTGCCGCGGTGACAGCAGGACCTGCTCCACCGTGCCCTGCTCGACCAGCTCGCCCCGGTACATCACCGCGACCCGGTCGGCGATGGTCCAGGCCAGGCCGAGGTCGTGGGTGATGACCAGGGCGGCCAGGCCCAGCTCGCGGCGCAGTCGCAGCAGCAGCGCCAGGATCTCCCCGCGCACGGAGGCGTCCAGGGACGCCACCGGCTCGTCGGCCACCAGCAGCCGCGGCCCCAGGGCCAGGGCGCCCGCGATCACGACGCGTTGGCGCTGACCGCCGGACAGCTCGTGCGGCAGCGACGGGAAGAACAGCTCCGGCGGGCGCAGTTCGGCCTGCGACAACGCCTCGGCGACCCGCGCGGACTCGTCGCCGTCCACCCGGTGGATGCGCAGGCCTTCCGCGACCGCCTCGTACACCGAGTGCCGCGGGTTGAGCGCGCTCGTCGGGTCCTGCAACACCAACTGCACCTGCCGCCGGTACGCGCGCAGACCCGACGCCGACCGGGGGAGTTCCCGCCCCTCGAACAGCACCCGTCCCGCGGTCGGCTTCTGCAGGCCCAGCAGGGTGCGCGCCAGCGTCGTCTTCCCCGAGCCGGACTGGCCTACCAGCGCGACGATCTCCCCGGCCCGCACCTCCAGGTCCACCCCGGCGACGGCCCGAGTCGCGCCGAAGGACACGTGCACGTCCGAAGCGCGCAGCAGCACCGGCCCATCGGCCCCCTCCGACGGCGTGACCTGCCGTGACGCCGGATCACCCACGGTCGGGAACGCCGCCGCCAACGCCTGCGTGTGCGGATGCGCCGGCGACGTGATCACCTCCCGCGCCGGTCCTTCCTCCACCACCTGCCCGTGCCGCATCACGGCCAGCCGGTCGCACGTCGACGCCAGCACCGACAGGTCGTGGCTGATCATCACCAACCCGATGCCCCGCTCGGACACCAGCCGCTTGAGCACGTCGAGCACCTGCGCCTGCACCACCACGTCCAGCGCCGTGGTCGGCTCGTCGGCGATGACCAGGCGCGGCTCGCACGCCAGCGCCATCGCGATCATCACCCGCTGCTTCTGCCCGCCGGACAGCTCGTGCGGGTAGGCCCGCGCCGCCCGGGAGGGCAGCTCGACCTGGTCCAGCAGCGCCGACACCGACCCGGTCACGCCGTGCAGCCGCATCGGCTCGGCGATCTGCTCACCCACCCGGTGCACCGGGTTCAACGCGTGCATCGCGCCCTGGAACACCACCGACGCCGCCGCCCACCGCACGGCCCGCAGCCGGCCCCACGACATGCCCCGCACGTCCTCGCCGTCGAGCAGCACCTGTCCTTCGACGCGGGCGTCGCGCGGCAGCAGCCGCAGCACCGACATGGCCACGGTCGACTTGCCGCACCCGGACTCCCCCGCCAGCCCCAGCGTCTGCCCGGCGTCCAGTCCGAGCGACACCGACCGCACGGCCGTCACCTCGCCGCGCGCGGTCCGGTAGTGCACGCTCAGGTCGCGCAACTCCAGCAGGCCGTTCACCGCTCCCCCTTCAGCCGCGGGTTGAGCACCGTCTCCAGGGCACGCCCGCACAGCGTGAACGCCAGCACCACGCACACCACGCCCAGACCGGGCGGCACCAGGAACCACCACGCCCGCTGCGACACCGCGCCGTGCATGTTCGCCGCGTGCAGCAGCGACCCCCACGACACCCGGGTCGGGTCGCCCAACCCCAGGAACGACAGGGTCGACTCGGCCACGATCGCG
Organism: Saccharothrix sp. CB00851; assembly: GCF_001905065.1. NCBI lineage: Bacteria > Bacillati > Actinomycetota > Actinomycetes > Pseudonocardiales > Pseudonocardiaceae > Saccharothrix > Saccharothrix sp. CB00851. The sequence continues at coordinate 426,319 of NZ_LWLC01000023.1, read as the reverse complement.
CTGGCCACGGTCAACGTCGTGTTCACGAACACCAGCGGCAGCACCGCGGGCAGCACGTGCCGCCCGATCACGTGCCCGTGCCCGCCGCCCAGCGCCCGCGCCCGCTCGATGAACGGCCGCGCCTCCACGGCCAGCGTCTGCGCCCGCACCAGCCGCGCCGTCGCGGGCCACGACGTCACCCCGATCGCCAGCACGATCGTGCCCAACCCGCGCGGCAGCACCGTCGACAACGCGATCGCCAGCACCAGCGACGGCAGCACGAGGAAGAAGTCGGTGAACCGCATCAGCACCGCCGACACCCACCCGCCGAAGTGCGCCGCCGCGATCCCGACCACCGTACCGATCAGCACCGACAACACCGTGGCCGCGAGCCCCACCACCAGCGAGATCCGGGTGCCCCACCACGTCAGCAGCAGCACCGAACGCCCGTTGTGGTCCGTCCCCAGCCAGTGCGACGCCGACGGCGGCTCCCACGGTCGCGCGGTCACCCGCGTCACGTCCAGCCCGGACGCGTCGGTCACCAGCGGCGCCAGCACCGCCAGCACGGTGATCACGGCCAGCCCGATCAAGCCGACCAGACCGCCGCGCTGGGAGGCGAACTCCCGCCACGTCGCCCGTGCCGCGGCCCGCCGCCGCTGCCACGCGATCGCCGTCACGACGCACGCACCCGCGGGTCGAGCACCCGGTACAGCAGGTCCGCGACCACGTTCATGGTGATCACCGCTCCCGCCAGCACCACGAACGTGCCCTGCAGCAGCGGCAGGTCCGGTCCGGTCAGCGCCTCGTAGGTCAACAGCCCCAACCCGGGCCAGGAGAACACCGTCTCCACCGTGATCGCGCCCGACACCACCAGCCCCAGGTGCAGGAACACCAGAGTCACGGTCGGCAGCAGCGCGTTGGGCACCGCGTGCCGCCGCCGCACCAGGTCGTCGCGCAGCCCCTTCGCCCGCGCCGTGGTCAGGTAGTCGGCGTGCATCTCCTCCAGCAACGACGACCGCATCACCAGCAGGTACTGCGCGTAGACCACCGCGATCATGGTCAGGCACGGCAGCACCATGTGGTGGGCCACGTCCACCGCCTGCGACAGGAAGTCCGGCGGCGTGTCCGGGTAGCGCATGCCGCCGCTGGGGAACAGGTCGCCGGTGGCCAGCGACAGCAGCATGCCCAGCCAGAACGTCGGCATCGCCCACTGCGCGAGCGCGAGCCCGGTGGAGATCCGGTCCGATCGCGACCCGCGCCGCCACGCGCCCCGGATGCCCAGCCACAGCCCGATCACCACGGCCAGCACGGTCGACGTGCCGGTCAGCAGCACGGTCGGCCACAGCCGTTCGCCGATCAGCTCCAGCACCGGCCTGCTGTAGACGTAGGACGTGCCGAAGTCGCCGCGCACGGCCGCCGCCAGGTAGTCCACGAACTGCTCGGTCAACGGCTTGTCCACGCCCAGCCGCGCGCGCAGCTCGGCGAGCTGGTCTCCGGTGACCGGGCGGCCCCGCGTCATCGCCACCACGGGGTCGCCCGGGATCACCCGGAACAGCAGGAAACCCAGCGCCACCACGAACAGCAGGCTGACCAGCGCGCCGCCGACCTTGCCCGCCAGGTGCCGGATCACTCGCGGTCCTCCGCGCGCAGCCCGCGCCGCCGCCCCATCAGCCACACGCCGCCGACCAGCACGACCAGCGCGCCGCCGACCACGCCGAGCACCAGGCCGGTGTTCGAGCCGGTGTCGGAGCCCGCCGACGCGACCGGTGTCGCGCCGTAGTACCCCCACACACCGTTCTGCGCCATGATCACGCCGCCCGGGTCGGGCTGCACGGGGAACGAGGCGAACTTGTCGCTGCGGTAGGCCTCCAGCGCGTTGTCGTAGCCCAGCACCACGGCGGGCACCTGGTCGTAGAACCGCTGCTGCATCCTCAGCACCAGCTCGCGCCGCTTGGCCGGGTCGAACTCGGCGCGCTGCTGCGCGTACAGCGCGTCGTACTCCGGGTCGCAGAAGAACGTGTCGGTGGTGCCGCCCTTGCCGTCGGCGTTGGGCCGCTGCCCGCACGTGTGCAGCGACAGGATGAAATCGGGGTCGGGGTTGGTGCCCCAGCCGGAGAACACCAGGTCGAACGTCCCGGCGGTGCTGGACTCGTTGAGCTGGTTGTCCGACACGATCTGCACGTCCACCACGATGCCCAGGTCGGCCAGCGACCGCTTGACGAACTCGCCGGTCTGCTCGTCGTAGGCACGGCTGGCGTGCCCGAGCAGCCGCAGCTCCATCCGCCTGCCCTCGGGCGAGACGCGGATGCCGTCCGCGCCGTGCGCGTACCCCGCCCGGTCCAGGTCGGCGTTCGCCGCGGCCGGGTCGTACGGGTGCGCCGGTTCGGGCTTGAGGTGGTAGTCGGCGAACACCGGCGGGATCGGGCCGGTGCCGCGCTGCGCGTAGCCGCCGTTGACCCGCTCGATGATCGCGTCGAGGTCCAGCGACTTGGCGATCGCGCGGCGCACCACGACGTCCTTCAACGCCGGGTGCCCGTCACCGATGGGCTCGCCGGTGTTCGTCGCCGCACCGGAGTTGATCACCAGCTCGTTGAACCGGCGCCCCTGCGCCTGGTTGCGGGTGATGCCTTCCTTGTCCTTGAGCGAGTCGAACTGCGCCGGACCCATCCGGTTGACCAGGTCGACCTCGCCCTTGGCCAGCGCCTGCACCGCGGCGTCGGAGGTCTTGTAGTAGGTGAACGTCAGCTCGTCGTACTGGGGCGCGCCGCGCCAGTAGTCCTTGTTGGCCTTGAACCGGATGAACTCGTTGGCCCGGTACTCGGTCAGGATGAACGGCCCGCTGCCCACGACGGGGGTCTGGTCGTTGCGGTACTCGCCGATGTCGGTGACCTTCGACCACACGTGCTCGGGCACGATCGGCACGTCCAGCGCCAGCATGGTGGCCTGCGGCTGCTTGGTCCTGATCACCAGGGTGCGGTCGTCGGTCGCGGTGACGGACTCGAAGGCGGCGGTGAAGCTGCCGTTGGCCGTGGCGGCGACCTCGTCGCGCATCATCAGGTCGTAGGTGAACGCCGCGTCGCGCGCGGTGATCGGCTGCCCGTCGGACCACTTCTTGCCCTCGGGCACGTGGAAGGTCCACGTCAGCCGGTCCTCCGACGACTCCCACCGGTCCGCCAGACCCTCCACCGGGTGCTGGTCCTTGACGTCGTAGGCGGTCAGGTAGTCGTACATCAACCTGCCGACCTCGGTGCCCGCCTGGAAGATCGACAGGAACGGGTTGAGCGAATCCACCTGCTGGGTGATCGCCACCCGCAGGGTCACCGCCTGTTGCGCTCGCGCCGGTGTGGGCGCGAGCAACACCACCAATGCCATCGCCGCCGTGACCGCGCCGAATCGCCGGATACCCACAGTGACCGCCTCCCGCCCGTGAGTGGAAGTCAAGAAGTAACCACTCCGTCGTGTCATGCGTCAAGAACCGACATGGCCTCGGTACGGTGACGGTATGCGGATCTTGATCTCGGCGGACATGGAAGGGGCGACGGGCGTCACCTGGACCGCCGACGTCGTCCCGCAGACCGAGCAGTGGCAGCGGTTCCGCCGGCTGTTCACCGGCGACGTCAACGCCTGCGTCGCGGGCCTGCGCGCCGGCGGCGCGACCGACGTGCTCGTCAACGAGGCCCACTCCTCGCAGCGCAACCTCCTGCTGGAGGACCTGCACACCGACGCCAGGCTGCTCACCGGACGGCACAAGCCGCTGTCGATGATGCAGGGCGTCGACTCCGGCGTGGACGGTGTGGTGTTCCTCGGCTACCACGCGGGCGCGGGCCAGGAGGGCGTGCTCGCGCACACCTACCTGGAGAACTCGATCACCGGCGTGTGGCTCGACGGCGTGCCCGCGAGCGAGGGCAGGCTCAACGCCGCGCTCGCCGCCGAGCACGGCGTCCCCGTGCTGCTCGTGACCGGCGACGACAAAGCGTGCGACGACGCCCGCGACTACGCGCCCGACGCCCGACTCGTCGCCGTCAAGGAGTGCGTCAGCCGCTACGCCGCCGTCTGCTCGCCCCCGCGGGTGACCTCCGAGCTGATCACCGCGGCCGCCCGCGCGGCCGTCACCCGCGCCGGGCGGCTACCGGGCGCGGTCGCGCCGCACCGGGTAGAAGTGGAGTTCGACGCCACCCACCTGGCCGCCGCCGCGGCGGTGGTCCCCACCGTGGAACAGGTCGGGGCGCGCCGGGTCGGGTTCGACGCCGCGTCCATGACCCTGGCGATGCGGGCGTTCAAGGTCGTCACCGCGATCGCCGCGGGAGCGGTGGAGGGCATCTATGGCTGAGGACGTCGTCGACCTGTGCGCCGCGCTGCTGCGGATCGACACCACCAACCACGGCCGCGGCGAGTCCGCGGGCGAACGGGAGGCCGCCGAGTTCGTCGCCGCCCACCTCGACGCCGTCGGCGTGGCCGCGACCGTGCTCGAACCCGCGCCGCGGCGCGGCAACGTGCTGGCCCGCGTGCCCGGCACCGAACCGGACCTGCCCGCGCTGCTCGTGCAGGCCCACCTGGACGTGGTGCCCGCCGACGCCGCCGAGTGGAGCGTGCCGCCGTTCGCCGGGATCCAGCGCGACGGCTACCTGTGGGGCCGCGGCGCGGTCGACATGAAGGACATGATCGCCATGGTGCTGGCCGTGCTGAGCGGCTGGTCCCGGGAAGGGCGACGGCCGCGCCGCGACATCGTGCTCGCGTTCGTCGCCGACGAGGAGGACCACGGCCAGTTCGGCGCGCACTGGCTGGTCGACCACCACGCCGACTTCTTCGCCGGCTGCACCACCGCGATCGGCGAGTCCGGCGGCTACTCCCACCCCGTCGGCGACCGGCGCGTGTACCCGATCGGCACGGCCGAACGCGGCACCTCCCACCTGCGGCTCACCGCCACCGGGCGCGCCGGGCACGGCTCGCGGCGCAACGACGACAACGCCGTGTCCAAGCTCCTCGCCGCGCTGACCCGCGTCGCCGCCATCGAGCACCCCGTGCGGCTCACGCCCACCGTGCGGGCGTTCATCGAACGGGTCGGCGCCGCGCTCGACGTGCCGGTCGACCTGTCCGACGTCGACGCCACCATCGCCCGCTTCGGCCCCGCCGCGAAGCTCGTCGAGAACACCGTCCGCAGCAGCATCACGGCCACCGTGCTGCGCGCCGGGTACAAGGTGAACGTGATCCCCGGCAGCGCCACCGCCGAACTGGACGTGCGCACCCTGCCCGGCTCGGCCGACGAGCTGCTGGCCTCGATCGACGTCGCCCTCGGCGCGGACGTGCGGCGCGAGTTCATCACCGACGAACAGCCCGTGCAGGCGCCGATCGACTCGCCGTGGTTCGACGCGATGGCCGCGGCGCTGCGCGCGGAGGACCCCGAGGCCGTGGTCGTGCCCTACTGCATGGGCGGCGGCACGGATGCCAAGGCGTTCAGCCGGCTGGGCATCGACTGCTACGGCTTCGCCCCGCTGTCCCTGCCACCCGGCTACGACTACCGCGCCATGCCGCACGGCGTGGACGAACGCGTGCCCGTCGAAGGGCTCCGCTTCGGCACCCGCGTCCTCGACCGGTTCCTCTCCTCGTAGCCCTCGTTCACCCGATCGGGGGTATCGGGCCGCGTATCCCCACCCTCCGTACCAGGCTCCTAGCTCGTGGAGTGATGGTGAAGGAGGCCGGTTCATTGGCGCGGATCACCAGGGCAGCAGTGGCGGTGGCGGTCGTCGTCGGCGTCACCTCGTGCGAGAGCGGGGTGTTCGACCGACCGGGCGGCGACACCCCGACCGACCCGACGACCACCACCCGACCCACCGGAACCGACACGGGCACGACGACCACCAAGGGCGAGACCCGGTACGGCTGGTTCCTCCCGGAGGGGCCGGATTCGCCGAGCTTCCCCGAGGACGACGTGTACCGGCCGCTGAAGTCGCGGGACTGCACGACGGCCCAGGCCACCCTCGACGCCGAGTGGAGCGCGATGACGAGCCCGCGCAACGTTCTGCTCTACCAGGCCGCCGTCCACCTGTGCCGGGGCGAGGAGTCCGCGGGCCGCGCGATGTTCGGCCGCGCCTCCCGGTACGGCTGGGCGATGAACCACGGCGGCGACGGCAGCGGCGAGGTCGACTGCGCCACCTACCAGGCCGTGCGCAGCGTCCTGGAGCAGCGGGACCCCCGCTCGTTCACCTGCGTCGAGGGACGGCCGCCGGAGTGGCCGGACGACGTCGACCGTGACGACCCGCGCACCGACACCGACCGGACCACCACCACGACGACCACGACCACCAGCACGACCACCACCCGCACGACGACCACCACTACGACCACGACGACGTCATGACGGCGCCGGCCGACCGGGACGCGCCCGGCAAGGGCTCCGACCAGCCCGACGCGGTGCAGCGGGTCGGCGAGGCCCTGGCCAACGTCACCGTGCTCACCGGCCTGCTGGTGTACTTCGGCTGGCGGCGCAGCGACGTGCAGGCCCGCGAGCTCGGCGTCGACAGCTCCGTGCTGGGCATGACCACCACCGACTACGTGCTGCGCAGCGTCGGACCGGTGTTCCTGCTGCTGGCCGTCGTCCTGGGCATCGCCCTGGTCTGCCGGTGGCTGGAACCCCGCGTCCGGGCGGCGAGCGGGAAGCCGGGCAAGGCGGCCCGGGCGCTGTCGGTGGCACTGTCGCTGGCCTGGCTGCTGCTACCCGCGCTCACCGTCGCGCTCGGCGTGCTGTTCCCGATCACCAGCTTCTACGCGTTCCCGCTCGCGGTCGGCGGCGGGATCCTGCTGTCGCTGTACGCGAGCCTGCTGCGCCGCCCGGACCGGCACCCGACCTGGACCAGGGTGCTCGTCTTCGCCGTCGTGTCGCTCTCGCTGTTCTGGTCGGCGGGCAACTACGCCGAGGTCCGGGGCGTCGAACTGGCCCGCGGGTTCGCCGCCGACGTGCACGGCCAGACCGCCGTCGTCGTCTACGCCCGCGAACGCCTGCACATCACCGCGCCCGGCGCCTGCGAGGAAGCCCTGGCCGCCGAGGGCTCCCGCTACCGGTTCCGCTACCGGGGCCTGCGCCTGTTCGGCAAGGTCGGGCCCAAGTACTTCCTGATCTCCGACGGGTGGACCCGCGACCGCGGCACGGTCGTCGTGCTCGCCGACAACGACGAGATCCGCGTCGAACTGGTCCACGGCGCCCACCCGCCCGCCTGTCCCTGAACGCCACCGCTCCACGGCGTGCGGTGCCGGTCTCCATCGTGACGTCGACCGGCACCGCACGCCGTGGCGGTCACGGGAAGTCGGTGCGCGCCTTGCGGACGAGCCGGTTGAGGTCGGTGCCGCCCGAGCACCAGTTCTCGGTGCCGGACAGGAAGACCTCACCCGTGGCGGAGATGACGGCGACGACCTGCGTCTGGTCGCCCCACGTGCCGAACATCGGCGAGCCCGACTGCCGCTTCATGGCGTCGGCGGTGGTGGTCATGGCCCGCCCGGAGCCGAGGTCGAACTCGTCCTCGTCCAGCGCCACCCGCTGCTGGAACGTGGGGATCAGGCCCTGACCGGCGCCCTGCGGCACGTCGGTCGCGTAGCCCATCGTGCTCCACAGGTGATCGTCGTCCCAGCCGCTGTCGTACTCCCTCGTGCCCAGGAAACCGAACGCGTCACCGATGCGCTGCTCGGTCACCAGCACCGCGTAGTCCTCGTCCGCGAAGTGCCGCACGTCGTGACCCCGGTCGCGCAACCCGCCCACGACCTCGCGGAAGTACGCGGGCTCCACCACCGTCATCGGCACCACGATCACCCCGTCGTGCCCGCTCGCCGCCCGGTCCAGCACCTCGACCACGCCCTGCCGCCACGACGCCAGGTCCTGGAAGTCGCCGCGCAACGCGCGCGGCGTCATCCGGTGCAGCGCGAACCCGACGTGCTCCGGATCGCTGACGAAACTGCCCGGCAGCCGCCGCAGCAGTTCGTGCGCGGTCTGCGTCTTGCCGCCGCCGAACGGCCCGTTGATCCACAGGAGCACCCCGTCGACCTTACGGACGCCGCGCCAGCCGGACGAGCTTGAGCGCCAGGTGCAGCTCCAGCCGGGCACCGCCGTCGGCCAGGTCACGGCCGGTCAGCTCCGCGATCCGACCCAGCCGGTAGTACAGGCTGGTGCGGTGCAGGTGCAGGCGCTCCGCCGCGGCACGCACCTCGCAGCCGCAGTCCAGGTACACCTCCAACGTCCGCAACAACACCTCCGACAACCCGGCCAGCACCTCGTCCGGCGCCGCGCCGAGCAACAGCCGGTAGGCGCCCAGTTCGGACCACCGCACCCGGTCCGGCAACACCGGGTCCAGCCGCGCCAGCTCCGCCGCCGCCAACGCCTGCTGGTAGGCCGCACCCGTCCGGTCCGGCGGGTGCGGATCGCTCACCCCGACGTACCCCGGCAGGTCCGGCACGGCGTCGGCCGCGGGCACCGTGCGCACCACCCGCGGCTCCAACGCCACCACCACCCGCACCGGCGTCCGCTCACCCGCAGGCACCTGCGCCGCCAACACCGCCAACCGCTCATCCAGGTCCAACCCGGGCACGTCGCCGAGCACCCACAGGTAGCCGACCAGCACCCCGTTGTGCCGCAACGGGAAACCCACTCGCTGCTGGAGCCCCAGCGCCGCGTTCTCCGGCACCCGCACCGGCCCCGTCGCGGTCGCGATGCCGAGCTGCTCCTGCCACGCCGCCACGTCCGCAGGGACCCTCCGGGTCAGGATCGCCCGCACCCGCGCCTGGTCCACGTCGTCGGTCTGGGCGCTGTGCGCGACCACCCGGCCCGCCACGTCGTCCACCGACACCCCGCGCCCCAACACCCGCGACAGCTCGTCCAGCAGCTCCTGCATTCCGACAACTGTAGGAACAACTCCAGTCCGCGGACGGTCGCCCCACCCGACGCCCACGCCCTAGCGTTCTCGATCGTGACGAACAGCAGGATCGCACCCTGGGCCTCACCACAGGCGCGACGCAGGCTCGCCGAGGTCGAAGCCGCCGTCTCCGCCGACCTGACCGCCGCCGGTGTCGCGAACACCGTCCGCAAGGCGCTCGACGCGCACACCACCCAGGTCGACGACGACGGGATCGTGCTCTACGCCGGCACCAACGTGCTCAGCCCCGCCGCCGCGGCCGCCGTGCGGACCACCGTGTCCAGCCGGCCCAGCATGGGCTGGCCCGGCGAGAAGTACCAGGTCGGCCTCGACCACCTGGACACCCTCGAAGTGCTCGCGCCGATGCTCGTCGCCGACCTGATGGAAGGCGGTTTCGCCGAGGTCCGGCTGCAGAGCGCCACCCTGGCCAACCTCGCCGTCTACACCGCGTTCGCCCGCGCCGGCGACAAGATCGCCGTGCTGCCCGAGTTCGCCGGCGGCCACGCCAGCCACCACGCCCAGGGCGTGCCCGCGATCCGCGGCCTGACCGTGGTCGACCTGCCGTACCTGCCCGACGAGCTCGACCTCGACTACGGCAGGCTGCCCGGGTTCCTGCGGGTGCACCGGCCCCGGATCGTGGTGATCGGCGCGAGCCTCATGCTGTTCCCGCACGACGTCGCCGCGGTGCGCGCGGCGGCGGACGAGGTCGGCGCGATCCTCGTCTACGACGCCTCCCACATGGCCGGGCTCGTCGCCGGCAAGCAGTTCCAGCGGCCCCTGCACGAGGGCGCGCACCTGATGACGTTCTCCACCTACAAGTCGTTCGGCGGCCCCTCCGGCGGCTGCGTGGTCACCCGCGACGCCGACCTGGCCGAACGCGTCTCGAACGTCGCCTATCCCGGCATGCTCGCCAACTACGACGCCGGACGCCTCGGCGCGCTCGCCGTCACCGCCGCCGAACTCGCCGAGCGCGGCCCCGACTACGCGCGGGCGTGCATCGCCAACGCCCAGGCACTGGGCCGCGCGCTGGCCGACCACGGCTTCGACGTCGCCCGCCACGACGGCGTCTTCACCCGGTCCCACCACCTCGCCGTGGACGCCCTCACCCTCGGCGGCGGCGACGCGGCGGCCGCGCTGCTCGGCGAGGCCGGTGTCTACCTCAGCGGCATCAGCCTGCCGTGGCAGCGCATCGACGAAGGCCTGCGCGGCCTGCGCATCGGCACCCAGGAGATCACCCGTCGCGGCTTCACCCCCGCGCACCAGCCCGCCATCGCCGCCCTGATGCGCCGCGCCCTGATCGACCGCGAACCACCCGAACAGGTCCGCGCGGACGCCGTCGCGCTGCGCCGGGAGGTCAACGCCGACACTCCGTGACGACGCCTGAATCCCGACCGGGGACGTCATCGAGGACGGAAGTTGTCCTCGAAGACCTCTACCGTGGCGGTGTGACGGAGAAGCTGACGACCCGGGCGTTGAACCGGGCCACCCTGCACCGGCAGTTCCTGCTGGCCAGGACCGACCGGACCGCGTGCGACGTGGTGGAGCACCTGGTCGGGATGCAGGCGCAGGAGCCGTTCTCGCCCTACTACGGCCTGTGGTCGCGCCTGCGGTCGTTCCGGCCCGACGAGCTGGGCGCGCTGCTGCTGGACCGGCACGTGGTCCGGGCGTCGCTGCACCGCGCCACGATCCACCTGGTCACCGCCGCCGACCACGGCCGGATCGAACCGCTGCTGCGGCCGTTCCTGCACCGCCGGTTCGCGTCCTCGCCGTTCGGGTTCGTCGTGGACGGGCTCGACGTCGACGAGTTCACCGAAGCCGTCACCACCCTGCTGGACGAACAACCGCGCACCCGGCGCGAGATCGGCGACGCGCTCGGCGCCCGCTGGCCCGACCGCGACGCCTCCGCCCTGGGCTACGCGGGCAGCTTCCTGGTGCCGTCCGTGCAGGTCCCGCCGCGCGCGGTGTGGGGCCGTTCCGGGGCGGCGCGGTGGACCACGGCCGCACGCTGGCTCGGCGCCACCGGGCCCGCCGCGTCACCGGCCGACCTCGTGCGCCGCTACCTGGCCGCGTTCGGCCCGGCCTCGGTCAAGGACGTGCAGACCTGGGCGGGGATGAGCCGGCTCAAGCCGGTGGTCGAGGCCATGGACGACCTGGAGGTCTTCACCGACGAACGCGGACGCACCCTCTACGACCTGCCCGACGCGCCGCTGCCCGACCCCGACACGCCCGCGCCGGCCCGGTTCCTGCCCGAGTTCGACAACGTGCTGCTCGGCCACGACGACCGCACCCGCGTCATCTCCGACGAGGACTACCGACGCGGGATCATCATCGGCGGCAAGCCGACCCTGCTGGTGGACGGCTTCGTGCACGGCACCTGGAAGCTCGCCGACGACGGCCTGGACGTCGAGCTGTTCCGGCCGCTGACCCGGGCACAGAGGGCCGAGGTGGAGGCCGAAGGCGCCGGGCTGCTCGAGTTCGCGGGCGTCGGAGGCGACGTCAGGCTCTGAATTTGGACGATCGTCCAGTACGATCGTCCAATGACGGTTCGCCAACGGCTGCTGCACGCGGCCACGGAACTCATCGCCGAGAAGGGCTGGGGCGCGGTCAGCACCCGGATGCTGGCCGACCGCGCCGGCGTCGGCTCCGGCGTCGTGCACTACCACTTCGACTCCACGCAAGCCGTGCTGGTGCAGGCGTCGGTCGGCGCCCTGCGGTCCGCCGTGGAGGGCCTCGCCGAAGTGCTGGACCGGGCGTCCACACCGACAGAGGCGTTGTCGCTGCTGCTGGACGCGTTGGACGGGCACGGCGGGCAGGAGCTGTTCACCGAGACCTTCCTCGCCGCCACCCGCAACGACCAGCTGCGTCACGCCGTGGCCGAGGTGCTGGCGGAGTTCCGCCGCACGCTCGCCGCGTGGCTGGCGTCACGGGACGTACCGGCGCCGGTGGAGACGGCCGCGGTGCTGGCGGCGGCGGTGGACGGCGTGCTGCTGCACCGCGCGCTGGCGCCCGACCTGTCCGCGGACGTCGTCGTGCCGGTGCTGGGCCGGGTGCTGCGGTGAAGGTCGTGATCAGCGGGGCTGGCATCGCCGGACTCGCGCTCGCGCACCGGCTGGGCACCCTCGGGCACGACGTCGTCGTGCTGGAACAGGCCACCGCGCCGCGCACCTCCGGGTACATGATCGACTTCTTCGGGCCGGGCTACGACGCGGCCGAGCGGATGGGCGTGCTGCCGCGCCTGCTGGAGCTGGGCTACCGGGTGCGGGAGGCCGCGTACGTCGACTCGCGGGGACGCCGGAGAGCGGGGCTGAGCTTCGACCGTTTCGCGCGGGCGGTGGACGGGAGGCTGGTGAGCGTCATGCGGCCGGACCTCGAGCGCGCGTTCCGCGAAGACCTGCCCGCCGGCGTGACGCTGCGGTTCGGCGCCCGCGTGGTGGGTGTCGAGGACGGCGGGACCGGGGTGGACGTGCGGCTGGCGGACGGCTCGACCGTGTCCGGTGACCTGCTGGTCGGCGCGGACGGCGTGCACTCGGCGGTGCGCCGGCTGGTGTTCGGCGACGGGCACGTCCGGTACCTGGGGTTCCACACGGCGGCGTTCACGTTCGACGACCCGTCGGTGCACGCGCTGGTGGCCGGGCGGTTCTGCGTCACCGACACCGTGGGCCGCCAGGTCGGCTTCTACGGGTTGCGCGACGGACGGGTGGCGGCGTTCACCGTGCACCGGACGCCGTCACCGGACCTGCCCGCCGATCCGCGGGCGGCAGTCGTGCGGGCGTACGGGTCGCTGGGCTGGGTCGTGCCGCGGGCGTTGGCGCGGTGCCCCGCGGACATCTACTACGACCAGGTCGCGCAGGTGGAGCTGCCGCGGTGGGTGTCCGGGCGGGTGGTGCTGGTGGGTGACGCGTGCGGCGCGGTGTCGTTGCTGGCCGGTCAGGGCGCGTCGCTCGGGATCGGCGGCGCGTACGTGCTGGCCGAGCACCTGGAGGACCCGGCCGCGTACGAACGTGCCTGGCGGCCCGTCGTGGCGGAGAAGCAGCAGGTGGCACGGGCCGGCGCGCGCTGGTTCCTGCCCGCGTCACCGTGGCGGCTGCGGGCGCGGCGGGCGGCGATGAGGCTGTCGACCCTGCCCGGCGTCGACCGCGTGGTCGCGACGAGCCTGGTGGGCAAACCGGTCCGACTGGCCTGACCCCGGGCGGCGGTCCGGGGTCGGCGACCACCGCCCGGGGTGGGCTCAGCCGCAGTTGCCCCAGGTCTGCCGACCGCCACCGGCGAGGGCGGTGCCCGCCGGGTTCCACACCCAGCCGTAGTACATGACGCACCGGTTGGCGGCGTAGTGGGACACCGACTCCCAGTGCGCGGCGTCCGGGTCGGCCTTGTAGTAGGTGCCGACGTTCTGCACGGTCAGTTCGACGCTGACCCGCGACGCGGTGCCGTGGTAGGAGGTCTTGCGGGTCACCACGCAGTTGACGCCGGTCGAGTTGTTGTACGCCAGGTGCACGTAGCCCCAGGTGGACGAGCCGTTCGTGACGGCCCGGGTGCCGTCGCTCGCGGCGGCGAACCCGGCGCCGCAGCCGTTGGTGATCGCTTCGCTCTGGGTGTGCGCGGTGGCCGGTGCGGTGGACACGAGCACCAGGCACAACGCGGTCGCGGCCGCCCCGAGCATGGTCTGGAATCTGGTCGGCACTCCGATGCCCTCCCCTTGGTCTCGCGTCGGCGCCGATCCCTTGACCCCGAGGCGCCGTCCGCTGTCACCCAGCGTGTCGACCCGAAGGGATGACGCGACAGGGACCAGCCGGTGCGTCTCGCACGGCGCGAGGCTCACCCTCGGTGGCGTTCGGCGGCCGGTAGAAGTCAACGGTGGGCGGCGAACGGGTGAGGAACCGCCTTATTGCGCACGGCCGTCGGTGTCGGCGCGCAGGGCGTCCAGTTCGGCTTGCAGCCGGTCGAGTTGGCGTTCGGCCCGTTCGGCTCGGACGAGGGTCTGGGTGCGAGCTTGGTCCAGGGCGTCGAGGCGTTCGCGGGCGGCGCGTTCGACTTGGTCGAGTTGGGCGCGGTGGGTGTCGCGTTGTTCGGTCAGCTCGGCTCGGGCGCGGTCGAGTTCGGCGCGGGCGTCGTGGGCGGACTGCTCGGCGCGTTCGGCCTTGATCCGGGCTTGGTTCGCCGCGTCGGCTTCGGCTCGTGCGGCGGAGTGGGCTTGCTCGACGTTCGCCTTGGCCTCGGCGACGGCTCGGTCGACTCGGGCTTGTGCTTCGGCTTGGGCGCGTTCGACCTGCGCCTGTGCGTCGTGCCGGGCTTGGTCGAGCTGGGCTTGGGCGTCCGCGCGGACCTGCTCGACGTCCCGCACCGCCTGGCGCCTGGCCTGTTCGGCGTGGGCGACCGCGTCGGCCTTGGCCTGCTCGACCTGGGCTTGGGCGTCGCGGCGGATCTCGTCCACGGCGGCCGCGGCTTCGACGCGGATGGTGGTGATCTCCTGCTCGGCCCGTTCGACGGCGGCGTCGGCTTCGGACCGGGCGGCGTCACGTTGCGCGTAGGCGGCCTCGGCGTCGCGTTCGGCTTGTTCGGCGGCACGGACCGCGTCCTCGGTGGTTGCCTCGGCGGCCTGTCGTGCCTGTTCGGCGTCACGCCTGCGCCGTTCCGCCTTCGCGACCGCGGCCTCCGCCTCGGCGACCCGCCGCGCGGCCTCGGCCTCGACTGCCTGCACCTGGCTCTCGGCCACACTCGGATCGGCGATCGCGGACAGCTCCGCCACGGCTCCGGTCAGCGTGGTCGACAGCTGCTCGGCCAGCACCCGGAACCGCTCCAGCAGTTCCTCGGCCCTGATCTTGCCCGCGGTGATCCCCTGCGGGCCTTTCGTCACGGTGACGACCTCCTGCTCCGCCTCCACCGCCTGCGCCAACCGCTGCCGTTCCCGCCACGCCCGCCACCGGGTGTGTTCCGGCAGGTCGCAGTACTCCGCCGGGCGTCCCGGCCCACTGCCTCGGAACACCGGACGGGTGCAGCCGGGGTAGTTGCAGGTCTCGGCCGTCGTCACGGCAATATCGTAGCACAATTTCGTTGGAAAAAACGTTATACAGCGCAACGCAACGCTATGTGCGGCCCGATCCTGACTTCCGATAAGTGAACCTTATCGGAAGTGAGCTTCGGACGGGCCGCCGCGGAACCGCGCAGAAGGACGCCGCCCGCGTGGTGGGCGCGGGCGGACGCCGGAAAGGGGTACGGGTGGATCGGCCGGGCTCAGTGCGCCTGGACCGACTCGTTCGTGTTGCGCATGGCCATCAGGACCAAGGCGATGATCACGCCCGCTGCGGAGAAGGCGACGCAGGCCCAGAAGGCGGCGGAGAAGCCGTTGGTGAGCCCTTGCGCGTCGGTGCCGGTGGTGAAGGAAACCGTGACCGTCGAGACGACGGCGGTGCCCAGGGCGCCCCCGATCCAGGCCGACCAGGATCATCATCAGGTTGCCGCCGACCAGCGCGGTGGAGCGGAAGATGCGCAGCGGCACCAGCGGCGCGGCCGAGCGCTTCTCGATGAACACGAACGCCATCAGCAGCACGGCGGCGGCGACCAGCGGGATGATGGTGCGTCCGCTGCCCCAGCCGACAGTGGGCGCCTCGACCACGGCGAAGATCAGCAGGACGAACGCCGCGGTGCTGGTGAGCGCGCCGGCGACGTCGAACTTGCGGCCGCCGATCGGGGCGGTGCTCTCGCGCAGCAGGGAGGGCGCGAGCACCAGCATGGCGAGCGCGACCGGCACGTTGAGGAAGAAGATCCACTCCCAGCCGAGCAGGTCGGTCAGCACACCGCCGACGAGCAGCGCCGCGGTGGCGCCGAACGCGCCGGTGCCGGTCCAGATCGCCAGCGCGCGGTTGCGCTCGGGCCCCTCGTCGAACGTCGTCATCAGCAGCGCCAGCGCGGTGGGCGACATGATCGCCGCCGACACGCCCTGCACCACGCGGGCGATGATCAGCACCGGGCCCGACCAGGCCAGGCCGCACAGCAATGAGGACACCAGGAACAGCACGATGCCCGCGATGAACAGCGTGCGGTGACCGAGCATGTCGGCCGCCCGACTGCGCGAGGTGCTGCACTGGAGGGCCGCGGAGGTGGCCGAGCTGCTGGGGACCACGAGCGCGGCGGTCAACAGCATGCTCCAGCGGGCCAGGGCGCAGCTGTCCGAGCTGACCACGTCGGCCGACGACGTGCTGGAGCCCGACGACCCGTGCCGGCGCGACCTGCTCGACCGGTACGTGGCGGCGTTCGAGAACGCCGACCTGACCACCCTGATGCACCTGCTCACCGACGACGCGGTGTGCGAGTTGCCGCCGGACCCGGCGCCGCTGGTCGGCCGCGAGGCGATCGTGCGGTTCATGGCCACCGAGTGCCCGGCGTTCGGCACCTGTTCGATGGATCGGGTCAGCTACCAGGGCATGCCCGCGTTCGCGACGTACCTGCGCGCCGAGGACGGGACCGAGCACGCGTACTCGGTGGAAGCGCTGAAGGTCACCAAGTCGGGCATCTCCCGCATCGTCTCCCACCAGAACCCGGCCCTGTTCGACGAGCTGGGTCTCCCCCGCGTCCGGTGACCGCCGTCGACGCGGGGGCGGTCGACGGCATCGCCCTGCTCACCCACGCCCTGCACTACGCCCTGGGCACGGCCCAGCGGGTGACCGAGCCCATGCTGGGTCAGCCCACCCCGTGCGAGGGCTGGAACCTGGGCATGCTGCTGCGCCACGTCAACGATTCGCTGGACGCCCTGTACGACGGGATCAGCGCGGGCGCGGTCGCGGTGACCGCCGCACCCGCTCACGCGGTGGCCAGTGCCTGGGCCGCCGGCAGCGGCGCCTTGCCCAGCACGAGGTCCGCGGCTTTCTCCCCGATCGCGATGGCCGACGCGTTGGGTGCGCCGCGACCGAGCGTCGGCATCACCGACACGTCGGCCACGCGCAGGCCGTCGATGCCGATGACCTTCAGCTCGGCGTCGACGACCGTGCCGATCGCGCAGGTGCCGGAGCCGTGGAAGATGGAGTGGGTGTAGCCGCGGATGTAGGCGCGCACGTCGGCGTCGGAGTCCGACGCCGGGGCGGAGTACCAGTCCTTGGTGAACCGGGACAGCCCCTTCTGCCGGGCGATCTCGAGCCCGATCCGCGTCGCCGCCACGGCCGTTGCCAGGTCGTCCTCGGTCTGGTGGTAGTTGTGCTGGATCTTGGGCTTCATGGTGGGGTTGGCGGAGTCCAGCGTCACGGTGCCGCGGGCCTGTTGGGTCAGCAGCACCGGTCCGTACGTGATGGCGTGGCCGGTGGGCAGGCCCAGGCCGCTGTCGGCGAACATCATGGGGCCGGAGAAGAACACCGCGTCCGGCCCGTCCAGGCCGGAGCGCGTGCGGACGTAGCCGCCCGCTTCGGGTCCGTTGGAGGTCATCGGGCCGGTGCCCTCCTCCTGGAACTGCTTGACGTAGCGGGGTTCGTCGGCGATCAGGGTGCTCACCGGCTCGTCGTGGGCGAAGATCAGCGGCACCAGCGGGTGGTCCTGGAGGTTGGCCCCGACCTGGTCGTTGTGGTGGAGGACCGGGATGCCGAGCTGACCGAGGTGGTCGGTGGGTCCGATGCCGGAGTGCATGAGCAGGTAGGGCGAGTTGTAGGCGCCGGCCGACAGGATGACCTCGCGGTTCGCGCGGACGGTGAGGTCCTCGTCGAACCGGCGTCCGGTGACGCCCACCGCGCGGCCGTTCTCGATGACGATGCGGTGCACCTGGAAGTTCGTCCGCACGGTCAGGTTCGGCCGGTTCATGGCCGGGTGGAGGTACGCGACCGCGGTGGAGCACCTGCGGCCGTTGCGCTGGGTGAGCTGGAAGTAGCCGAAGCCGTCCTGGGACTCGCCGTTGAAGTCGTCGTTGGACGCGAACCCGGCCTGTGCCGCCGCTTCCAGGAACGCCTGAGACTGCGTGTTGCGGCTGCGTCCTTCCGAGACGCTCATCGGGCCGCCGGAGCCGTGGTAGTACGACTCGCCGTGCTCGTTGTCCTCGGAACGCTTGAAGTACGGCAGCAGTTCGTCGTAGCTCCAGCCGGGCTGTCCCCAGCCGTCGTAGTCGACCTTGTTGCCGCGCAGGTACAGCATCGCGTTGATCGAGCTGGTGCCGCCCAGGACCTTGCCGCGGGGCAGGAAGATGCGTCGCCGGTTGAGCTGGGGTTCGTCGTGCGAGTCGTAATCCCAGTCGACCGAGGTGCGGAAGAGGTCGCCGAAGGCCACGGGGATGTGGATGGTTTCCAGGTCGTCCGTGGCGCCGGCTTCGATCAGGCACACGGTGACATCGGGGTCTTCGGTGAGTCGTGCCGCCAGCACGCAGCCCGCCGAGCCCGCTCCGACAATCACGTAATCGTACATCCGGTTCTCCTCACGTCCGCCGCACGGCGATTCGGGTGTGCGTGCGCCGGCCAGGCGCGGTTTTTCTTCGGGGCTCGGCCGGATTGTCGCGGCGAGTATTTCCGGTGTGTCCCGCCCGGCCCGACAGGGCGATTGCCGGTGTGGCTGCCCAGCCGGATATCGCTCCCGTCGGGCAGGGCGGGATCATTCACTGTTCGGCGCGGCCGACATTGCGGTGTACGTATTGCGGTGCGCGAACGGCGTGTCGGTGGAGACGCCGACGACCTGCACGCCGCTGGTGGCGTACTCGCCGACGTCATCCCTGACCAGGCACATCTCGTCCTGGCAGATCGTGCTGAACGCGAACGGGTAGAAGATCACGAGCAGGTTCTTCTCCCGCCACAGCGACGACGCCGTCACGACCTCGCGGGTGTGGTCGCCCAGGGTGAAGTCCGGCGCCGGGGATCCGACCTCGACCGCCATGGCAGTCCTCTCGTCGTCTGGGTCCTGTGGTGGGAGATCAACTTGGGCGTGCCGTCGGCCTGCTTGGCGATCACCCAGGTGACGCGGACCTTGCGCTGCGGCGCGGTGGCCGTCTCGTCCGCGAGCTGGATGCCACCTTCGCTGATCACGATCGCGGCGGTGTCGGTGAGGAAGTTGATCTCCAGTCGTCCGCCGCGGACCCGGGCTCCCCTGAGGCCGCCGCGGAATCCGTCGGCCATGTACCGGCGGATGTCCTCGCGGCTGGTGAGTTGGGTGTCCTGCATGAGCAGGCTGCCGTTCTCGGCGAACGTGTCCGCGAACAGGTCGGCGTCGTTGCGCTCCCGCGCCTCCTGGATGCGCATGGGCACGGTCAGCACGGCTTTCTCGTCGTCGGCGGTGAAGCCCCGGTAGTAGGTCGGGTCCTCGGGGATCCCGGCCTCGGCGAGGAGCTGTGAGGCGTCGCCCCACCCGTTGGTCGCTGTGGGCATGTCTGGCACTCCTTGGTTTTCTGGGCTACCAGCCGGTTACCAGCGCAGGGTCGCGCCGTCGCCCCGGGGGCTGTTCTGGTAGCCCGCGAGTCTCCACTCACCGTCCTGCTTCACGCAGACCCACGTGGACCGCACCGCGCGCTCGGGCGCGATCTCGGTCTCGCCCGTGGGCCATCGTCGGCTGCCGAACGCCGGCGTGGTGGTCGGGCCGCGCCGGCCGGCTGGTGCTCGGCGGAGGTCGGAGTTCCGGCGGTGATCGAAAGGGGTAACCGGCGGGGCACCTCGTGGGAAAGGATGGGCCGCATGATCGTTCCCTTGGACCTCACCGATGACGAGACGGCGAAGGCGGTGCACCGGATCGCGTTGCGGTCGTACGCGATCGAGGCGGAGTTGATCGGCAGCACGGCGATACCGGGGCTGCACGAGTCGGTCGAGGACATCCGGAGAGCGCCGTTGCGGTGGCTGGGCGGGTACGTCGACAACGACCTGGTGGCGTTCGTCGGCTTCGCGAAGGTCGACGGTGTGCTGGACATCGACCGGCTGTGCGTGGCGCCGAGCCACTTCCGGCTCGGGTTCGCCCGACGGCTGGTGGAGCAGGTGCTGGCCGAGGGAGGGCCGGCGATCGTGTCGACGGGTGCGGCGAACGCGCCCGCGATCGCGTTGTACGAGGGTCTGGGGTTCCGGCTGGTCGACACGGTCGTGGTGGAGGACGGGCTGCGGATCGCGCAGTTCGGACACCCCGGGTTGATCTAGGACCGTCGTTGTCCTGGTCGGGGTCTAGCGTCGAGGCCGTGACAGGGATCCGGGTGGACGGGGTGATCGGTCGGCGGTTGCGGCGGCACTGGTTGCTGGAGCCGTCGGCGGACCCGGTGGCGGTGGTGCGGGCGATGTGCGGTGCGCACGCCCAGGTGATGTCGGCGGCGGAGTTGTCGATCGGGGTCCGCACGACGCTGACGCGGCAGCGGGTGCGGGACGCGGTGTGGGTGGACCGGACGTTGGTGAAGACGAGGGGGCCTCGGGGCACCGTGCACCTGCTGCCCGCGGCGGACCTGCCGATGTGGACGGGTGCGTTGTCGGAGTTGCCGCAGCGGCTGCGGTTGCTCACCGAGGAGCAGGCGGCCGAGGTGGTGGCGGCGATCGCGGACGCGGTGCGGGACGACGAGCTGACCGGTGACGAGTTGACCGAGGCGGTGGTGGCGCGGACCGGTCCGTGGGCGGGCGAGCGGGTGATGGAGGCGTTCGGCGGCACGCCGTGGCCGCGGTGGGTGGAGGCGATGGGCGTGGCGTCGAACCGCGGCGTGATGTGCTTCGCGCCGAACAAGGGCCGCAAGGTCGCCTACACGAGCCCGCAGCGGTGGTTGCCGGGTTTCGTGCCGGCCGCGGAGGGTGCGGTGGAGTTGCTGCACGCCTACCTGCGGTCGTACGGGCCGGCGACGCCGGCGCACTTCGCGCGGTGGCTGGCCGCGCCGAAGCGGTGGGTGGACGAGCTGTTCGAGCGGGCCGACGTGGAGCGGGTCGAGGGCGGTTGGGTGGTGCGGGGCGACACGTCGTGGCCGGACGAGCCGCCGGGCGGGCTGCGGCTGCTCCCCTACTTCGACGCCTACGTGGTGGGCAGCCACCCGCGTGAGGTGGTGTTCCCGGGTCGGGCGTTCGAGCGGGCGTTGTCGGGTGGGCAGGCGGGGAACTTCCCGGTGGTGCTGGTGGACGGTGTGGTGGCCGGGGTGTGGCACCAGAAGCGGTCGGGTCGGCGGATCGCGGTGACGGTGGAGCTGTTCGGGGAGTTGTCGCGGGCGAGGTCGGCGGAGTTGGACCGGGAGGTGGCGCGGGTCGGCGGGTTCCTGGAGGGGCGGCCGGAGCTGACCCTCGGCCCGGTGTCGGTCGGCGCTCACGCCTGAGCCGCGCCCGGAGCTCGCGGGGGTCCTGGGCCGCCGCGGGCGGGAAGTCCTCGATCGTTGGCGGGGCCAACAAGTGGGTAGACTGCGGTCGCATGGAGACCTCAGGCGCGCCGCGGCGGCTGCGCGGCACGGCGAGTTGGCTGCTCGGGCAGGCCACGACCCAGGCGCACCGGCTGGTGTCGGAGGCGTTGGGCGCGGTGGACGCGCGGCGCTACCACTACTCGCTGCTGGCCGCGTTGGACGAGTTCGGCCCGGCCAGCCAGGCGGACCTCGGCCGGCGGGGCGGGCTGGACCGCAGTGACGTGGTGGCCACGGTCAACGAGCTGGCGGACAAGGGGTTCGTGGAGCGCCGGCCGGACCCGGGCGACAAGCGGCGCAACATCGTCAGCGTCACCCCGTCGGGCACGGCCCACCTCCGTCACCTGGACCGGGTGCTGGGGCAGGCTCAGGAGGCGTTGCTGGCGCCGTTGTCGGCGGCCGAGCGTGAGGAGTTGGTGCGCATGTTGAACGTGGTCCTGGAGCACCACGGATGACCGGGTCGATGCGGGCGGTGGTGTTGAGCGGGCCGGGGCCGGTGGAGAACCTGGCCGTGGTCGAGCGGCCGGTGCCCGAGCCGCCGCCGGGGTGGGTGCGGGTCAAGGTCGCCGCGTTCGGGTTGAACCGGTCGGAGCTGCACACCCGGTTGGGGTTGGCCGAGGGGGTGACGTTCCCGCGGGTGCCGGGCATCGAGGCGGTGGGCGTGGTGGACAGCGACTGCGACCTGCCGGTCGGGCAGCGGGTGGCGGCGATGATGGGCGGCATGGGCCGGGTGTTCGACGGCGGGTACGCCGAGTACGCGGTGGTGCCGCGCGAGGTGCTGATCCCGTTCGGCTCCGACCTGCCGTGGGAGGTGCTGGGCGCGGTGCCGGAGACGTTGCAGACCGCCTACGGGTCGTTGACCACGGGGTTGGACCTGCGGGCGGGGCAGTCGCTGCTGATCCGCGGCGGCACGTCGGCGCTCGGGTTCGCGGCCACCGCGCTGGCGAACGACATCGGTGCGACGGTGCTGGCCACGACGCGGCGCGCGGACCGGCTGGACGTGCTGCGCGAGCACGGGGTGGCGCACCCGCTGGTGGACGACGGCGCGGTGGCCGAGCGGGTGCGCGAGGTGTTCCCCGACGGGGTGGACGCGGCGTTGGAGCTGGGGGGCACGCCGACGTTGCCGGACACGCTGGCGGCGACGAAGGTGCACGGCACGGTGTGCTTCACCGGGATGCTGTCCAACGAGTGGATCGTGCGGGACTTCTACCCCATCGGCTACCTGCCCAAGGGGGTGCGGCTCACCGCGTACGGCGGCGAGGCCTCCGACCTGCCCGCGGACGTGCTGCAACGGTTCCTCGACCAGGTCGCGGGCGGTGAGGTGACGCTCGGCCCGACCACCGTGTACCGGCTGGAGGACATCCGGCGGGCGCACGACGACCTGGAGCACGGACGGCGGGTCGGCAAGCTCGTCGTGCTCGTCTGAGAATTTTCTCCGTCGCGGTGTCGATGTCGCCGCCGGCCGTTCGTGTAGAGGGTGCGGAAACCCTCCGGACCTTGAGGAGCACGAGATGACCCAGTACCTGATCAGCGTGATCGAGCCCGCCGGCTACGACATCCCGGACCCGGCGGAGCTGGAGAAGATCATGAAGGACGTGCAGGCGGTGGACGCCGACATGCGGGAGGCCGGGGTGTGGGTGTTCGCCGGTGGTCTGCACGCGCCGGAGACGGCGACCACGCTGCGTCCGGGAGAGAACGGCGAGGTGCTGGTGACCGACGGCCCGTTCACCGAGAGCAAGGAGTTCATCGGCGGGTTCAACATCATCGACGTGCCGGACCTGGACGCGGCGCTGGAGTGGGGTCGGCGGCTGAGCGTGGCGTGCACGCTGCCGGTCGAGGTGCGGCCGTTCCAGGACTTCGTCGGCTGAGGTGGTGCTTGAGGTGACGACGCTGACGTGACGGCGGTCGAGCAGGTCTTCCGGGCGGAGTACGGCCGGTCGGTGGCGGTCCTGGTCCGCGTCTTCGGTGACATCGACGTCGCCGAGGAGGCGGTCCAGGACGCGTTCGCCGAGGCGCTGCGGCGCTGGCCGGAGGCCGGTGTGCCGCCGAGCCCGGCGGGCTGGATCATCACCACGGCCAGGCACCGGGCGATCGACCGGTTGCGCAGGGAGTCCACGCGGGACGACCGGCAGGCGCAGGCCGCGTTGCTGCACGCCCGTGACGAGCTCGTGGAGGTGGACTCGGTGGGTGACGAGCGGCTGCGGTTGATCTTCACGTGCTGCCACCCGGCGCTGCACCCGGCGGCCCGGGTGGCGTTGACGTTGCGGCTGCTGGGCGGGTTGTCCACGGCGGAGATCGCGCGGGCGTTCCTGGTGCCGGAGCCGACGATGGCGCAGCGGCTGGTGCGGGCGAAGGCGAAGATCCGGGACGCGCGGATCCCGTACCGGGTGCCGGACCGGGCGGAGTTGCCCGATCGGCTGCGTGCCGTGCTGGCGGTGGTGTACCTGGTGTTCAACGAGGGGTATTCGGCCAGTTCGGGTGGCTCGTTGGTGCGTGAGGAGCTGTGCGCGGAGGCGGTGCGGCTCGGGCGGGTGCTGGTGGAGTTGATGCCCGACGAGCCGGAGGTCGTCGGGTTGTTGGCGTTGATGCTGTTGCTGCACGCCCGCCGTGCGGCGCGGACCGGCCCGGACGGCGGGCTGGTGCGGTTGGCCGACCAGGACCGGTCGCGCTGGGACGGTGCGCTGGTGGCGGAGGGTCGGGCGCTGGTGCGGTGGTGCCTGCGCCGCGGCCGACCCGGCCCGTACCAGGTGCAGGCGGCGATCAACGCGGTGCACAGCGACCCGCCGCCGACGGACTGGCGGCAGGTCGTGCGGCTCTACGACCACCTGATGGTGTTGACGCCGAGTGCGGTGGTGGCGTTGAACCGGGCTGTCGCGGTGGCCGAGGTGGACGGGCCGGAGGCGGCGTTGGCGCTGGTGGACGGCCTCGCGGAGGGCAAGTCGCCGTTGGCGGGCTACCACCTGTGCCACGCGGTGCGCGCCGACTTGCTGCGCCGCCTGGGCCGGGACGCCGAGGCGGCGCAGGCCTACCGGCGGGCGTTGGACCTGGCGGGCAACGACGCCGAGCGTGACCTGTTGCGGCGCGGGCTCGCCGAGGTCACCGGAGCGGGTTAGCCGACGCCGGCGCCGGACCACCGGTGCGGGCCGAGGCCGAGGACTTGGCCGCGGGTGGGTGGACGGCCGGTCCGACAGCGCTCGGTGGGCGTCGTCGAGGCGGGAGTGCCGGCGCGGCGAGCGCATGCCGAAGTCGGTGCGGGTGGCCGCGGCTTCCCCGGCCGGTTCAGCGCAGGCGCCGGATCAGGTCGGCGACCTCCCGCGGGGTGAACTCCAGCGACCCGCGTGCGGGTCCCGGCGCAGCCGGGAGTGCAGGACCAGCGAACGGCGGATCTCGTAGGTCATGCCGGGAGTCTGGTCAGGCGGTGACGCTGTGCGCAAAGACATTGCGGCGGCGGGAGATACTGGCCGCATGGGAAAGACCTATGAACGGATCGAAGGACGCCTGCGCGAGTTCATCGAGGCACAGCCGGTGTTCTTCACCGCGACCGCGCCGCTGTCCGCGGACGGGCACGTGAACCTGTCGCCGAAGGGCCGCCGGGGCACGTGGCGGGTGCTGGACGAGCAGCGGGTCGCGTACCTGGACTTCGGCGGCAGCCACGCCGAGACGATCGCCCACCTGCGGGAGAACGGTCGGATCACGCTGATGTGGTGCGCGTTCGACGGCCCGCCGAACATCGTGCGCGTGCACGGCACGGGTGAGCCGGTGTTCCGGGACGATCCGAGGTTCGCGGAGTTGGTGGCGGGGTTCGGTGACGCGGACGGGTCGGCGTTGCGGGCGGTCGTGGTGGTGACCGCGAAGCTGATCAGCGACACGTGCGGGTTCGCCGTGCCGTTCATGGACTACCGGGGTGAGCGGACGCTGCACGAGGAGTACTTCGACCGCAAGTCCGACGAGGAGTTCGCCGCGTACTGCGAGAACAAGGAGTTCGTCGGGGTCAGCATGGACGGCCTGCCCGCGGTGCCGCTGCCCCTGCCGCCGCGCTAGGCAAACCGTTGGTGTCGCCGGTCGGGTGTGTGGCACGGTCTGCGCCGTGACGGAGTACGTGTTCTTCTGGGGGCCCGGGTCGCGGTCCGGCGCGTCGGTCGGCTCGGTCGGCGAGGAGTGCCTGAGCCAGTGGTGGGAGTCGCCGTTCACGGTCGACGGGCACACCTTCCGGACCGCCGAGCACTTCATGATGCACGGCAAGGCGCTGTTGTTCGGCGACGAGGACATTGCGCGGCGGGTCCTCGCTGCGGCCACGCCCGGTGAGGCGAAGTCGCTGGGCCGTCGGGTGCGCGGGTTCGCCGAGGACACGTGGGTGGCGAACCGGCTGGACGTCGTGGTGCGGGGGAACCTGGCGAAGTTCGGCGCGCACGACGGCGCCCGCCGGTTCCTGCTCGGCACCGGTGACCGGGTGTTGGTGGAGGCGAGCCCGCTGGACCGGATCTGGGGCATCGGGCTCGCCGCCGACGACCCGCGCGCGGCCGACCCGGCGTCCTGGCTCGGGCTGAACCTGCTCGGCGAGGCACTGATGGAGGTGCGCGCGCGACTGCGCCAGGGGTGAGCGCGTCACCCGATGAGCTCGACCCGGTGTGCGTGCGCCGCGCCCGGCGGGCCCGTTCGCGTCCCGATCGGTGGCTGTTCGATCTACGCTGTCTGAGCGGCGAGTGGCGCCGATCACCTCGGGAAGGGGGCGGTCGTGCTGGTCGAGGCTCAGCGGAACCGCGGTGCCCTGCGCCGGGTGACGGGTCTTGCCCGCAGCACGCCGGGCAGGCTGAGCCTGTTGGCCCTGCTGCTGATCGTGGTGAGCCTGCTGGTCGGCGCGGTGACCGGGTGGTCGGTGCAGCGCCGCTCGGACGCGCTGGAGGCGTTGGCCGACCGCAGTGAGCCGCTGGCGTTCGCCGCGCAGGAGGTGTACCGGGCGATGGCGGACGCGGACGCCACCGCGTCGAGCGCGTTCCTGTCCGGTGGGGTGGAGTCGGCGGCGCTGCGCGCCCGGTACGAGGCGGACGTGGCGAAGGCCGCCGCGGCGTTGTCGGCGGCGACCGGCGAGATCACCCGCTCCCCCGAGCTGACGCGGGCGCTGTCGACGTTGTCGGGCCAGTTGCCGGTGTACACGGGGCTGGTCGAGACGGCCCGCGCGCACAACCGGCAGGGCAACCCGGTGGGTGCGGCGTACCTGCGCGAGGCGTCGACGGTGATGCGGACGCGGCTGCTGCCGGCCGCGCGTGAGCTGTACGGGGTGGAGACCCGCAACGTGGTGCGCGGCCTGGAGGACGCCGGGTCGCTGCCGTGGCCGGAGTTGCTGCCGGTCGTGCTCGCGCTGCTGGTGCTGCTGCTGGCGCAGCGGTACCTGACCCGCAAGACGAACCGGGTGCTCAACCCGGGGCTGGTGGTGGCGACCGCGTTGACCGTCGTCTCGCTGCTGTGGGTGCTGGTGGCGAGCCTGCTGGTGGTCCACAACGCCTCGGCCAGCAAGGACGAGGCCACCGTGGTCGACCTGCTGGCGCGGGCCCGGATCGCGACGCTGACCGCGCGGGGTGACGAGACGTTGACGCTCGTGGCGCGGGGCAGCGGCGCGACCTACGAGGCGGAGTACGTCGAGGCCGACCGGGCGCTGACCGACCTGCTGGGCCGGTTGCGGCTGGTGAACGGCACACCGCCGGTGCTGGAGGCGGTGGAGCACCACCAGCGGTGGCAGCAGGCGCACCGCGGGATCCGCGCGGCCGACGACGCGGGTGACTTCACCACGGCGGTGGCGTTGGCGCTGGGTCAGGACCCGCGGGGCGCGGCCGCGGCGTTCGACGCGTTGGACTCCGACCTGGTGGACGCGATCGGCGCGGCGCGGGCGGAGCTGACCGACGCGATCGGGCGGGCGCGGGCCGCGTTGGGCGGCGCGGTGCCCGCGGTGGTGGTGCTGGCGTTGCTGTCGGCGGCGGCGTCGGTGCTCGGGTTGTGGCAGCGGTTGAAGGAGTACCGGTGAGGCGGCTGCTCGTGGTGCTCGCGCTGGTGGTGACGGGGTGCGCGCCGGTGCCCAGCGGTGCGCCGCCGATCGGTGGCGGGACCCCGGTGCCGCCGCGCCCGGCGGAGGCGGTGGAGCTGACGGCGCCGCCGAGCACGGCGGAGGTGCCGTCCGAGTCGTGCGATCCGACCGCGAGCCTGCGCCCGACCGGGCCGTTGCCGCCGCCGGGGCAGATGCCGGCCGGGTCGACCATGGCGCGGATCCAGCAGCGTGGCCGGCTGATCGCGGGCGTGGACCAGAACACGTACCTGATGGGGTTCCGCAACCCGTTCTCGGGCGAGCTGGAGGGTTTCGACGTCGACCTGGTGCGGGAGGTCGCGCGGGCGGTCTTCGGCGACCCGGGCGCGATCCAGTTCAAGGTGGTGACCTCCGAGCAGCGGGTACCGACGCTGGAGCGGGGCGAGGTCGACATCGTGGTGCGGACCATGACGGCGACCTGCGAGCGCTGGCGGAAGGTGAACTTCTCCACCGTGTACCTGCAGGCCGGGCAGCGGGTGCTGGTGCCGTCGAACTCCGAGGTGACCGACATCGACGGGCTGGGCGGCAAGCGGGTGTGCGCGACGAAGGGGTCGAGTTCGCTGGCGAACGTGGCGAACCGGCCGTCGAAGCCGGTGCCGGTGGCGGTGGCGCACTGGACGGACTGCCTGGTGATGCTGCAGCAGGGCCAGGTGGACGCGATCTCCACCGACGACACGATCCTGGCCGGGTTCGCCGCCCAGGACCCCTACACGAAGGTGGTGGGGCCGCAGTTCGCCGCCGAGCCGTACGGGATGGCGTTCCCGAAGGCCGACGAGGACTTCGTGCGGTTCGTCAACGCGCTGCTGGAGCGGCTGCGCGCGGACGGCACGTGGACGCGGCTGCACCAGCGGTGGCTCGGTGACCCGCCGGCCCCGCCCGTCGCCGTGTACCGGGACTGACATGGACACCCTGGACGAGCAGCTGGCGTCGGTGCGGCGGGAGGCCGACCGGGTGGCCGAGTCGCTGCTGGCGATGGAGGACCACCCGGGTCACCGGCTGCTGCGCGGTGCGGTGCTCACGGGCGGGTCGGCGCGGCGGTGGGAGGCGGCGAACGCCGGGATGGTGCGGCTGTGGGAGTGGTTCGACGCCTACCGCGCGGTGCTGCGGCAGGCGTCGGACGCGCGGGACCCGGCGGAGCTGGCGCGGCTGCTGCGGGGCCCGGCGATCGCGCTGCCGGAGGCGTCGGTGCGCACGTTGACCGGGCCCGCGGCCCGGCTGGTCACGCTGGGTGAACTGGTGGCCGGGATGAAAGCGGAGTACGCGCGGGTCATGGCCGTGTTGGCGGAGGCGCACGAGGGGTGGTCGCGGCGGTTGGCGCTGCTGGACCCGTTGACCGGGCAGCTGGCCGGGATCGACT
Organism: Saccharothrix sp. CB00851; assembly: GCF_001905065.1. Lineage (NCBI taxonomy): Bacteria > Bacillati > Actinomycetota > Actinomycetes > Pseudonocardiales > Pseudonocardiaceae > Saccharothrix > Saccharothrix sp. CB00851. The sequence continues at coordinate 397,712 of NZ_LWLC01000023.1, read as the reverse complement.
CGCCGGCCGCGGCACGGCTGCGGGCGGAGGTGGCGCGGGCGCACGCCCGCGCGGTGGCCGACCCGTTGACGCCCGACCCGGAGGTGGCCGACCTGGTCGCGCGGGTGGCGTCGGTGAGCGCGCTGCACCGCACGTTCGCGTCGCGGGCGCGGGCGCTGTCACGGCTGGTCGCCGAGGTCGAGTCGGTGCGGGCGCGGGCGGTCGAGGTGCGGGCGCGGGTCGTGGCGGAGATCGCCGGCGACCACCCACCGGTGCCGGGTGAGGACGTGGCCGGGGCACTCGACGGGTTGCGGGGACGTTTTCCGGATGTGGCGGAAACGGACGTGGCGGCCGTGGAGGCGGCGGTGGGCGCGGCGTTGACGCGGGCGCGGGAGGTGTCGGCGCACCTGACCGGGTCGCTGGAGCGCAGGTCGGAGCTGCGCGGCCGGTTGGACGCCTACCGGGCGAAGGCGGCCGGGCGCGGGTTCGCCGAGGACGCCGGGTTGGCGCAGCTGCACCGGCGGGCCCGTGACGTGCTGTTCGGCGTGCCGTGCGACCTGAACGCGGGCACGGTGGCGGTGCGGCGGTACCAGCGGGCGGTGCTGGCCAGGACGGAGGGCCGATGAGGACGTGTCCACGTGCCGGCTGCGGCGGGGCGATCGCCGACGACGGCTTCTGCGACGTGTGCGGCCTGGAGGCCCCGGTCCTCGCCGCCACCACGCCTGCCGCCGGCCCCGGTCGCGGCCCGGCCGAGGCCGAGGCGGACGCGCGGTCGGGCGGAGGTGGCGGCGCGGCCGGTAGGTCCGCGACCGGCGGTCCGGCCGCCCGCGGCTCAGGTGGCGGTTCGGTGGCCGGCGGACTGGGAGGCAGCTCGGAGGCGCGCGGGCGATCGACTGCCGTGGGCAGTGACCCGGCCGCGGGCGCAGGGTCGGTGACCAGCGGCTCGGCGGCTCGCGGGCGGGCGACCGGTACCGGCGGTGAGGCCGGGGTCGGTGCGGACAGCGGGCCCGCTACCGGCGCGTACCCGGGTCCCGGTGCCGACAGCGGTCCTGCCACGGGGCCCGGCACGGCGCCGTGGTCGCCCGCGGCGGCGTCGGCGGCACGGTCGCGGCGGGCGTCGGCGTCCACCCGGTCGTCCGGGCGGGGACGGTTGGGCGCGGGCTTGGTGGAGGTGCCCCGGGTGCCCTACCGGGATCCGAAGGCCGCTGTCCTGACTGATCCCGAGGTGCCGGAGGCGAAGCGGTTCTGCTCCAGTTGCGGCAAGGAGGTCGGGCGCGGTCGGGACGGCAGGCCGGGCCGGGAGGAGGGGTTCTGCCCGCACTGCGGCCACCACTACTCGTTCACGCCGAAGCTGGCGCCCGGCGAGGTGCTGCACGACCAGTACGAGGTGCTGGGCTGTCTGGCGCACGGTGGGCTGGGGTGGATCTACCTGGCCGCCGACCACGCGGTCAGCGACCGGTGGGTGGTGTTGAAGGGCCTGCTGGACTCCGGTGACGCCGACGCGATGGCGGCGGCGATGGCGGAGCGCCGGTTCCTGGCCGAGGTGGAGCACCCTAATATCGTCAAGATCCACAACTTCGTGCGGCACGAGGACCGGGCCAGCGGCGAGCTCGTGGACTACATCGTGATGGAGTACGTGGGCGGCACGTCGGTCAAGGACATGATCAAACAGTTGCGGGCGCGGGGCACGGGCAGCGAGTCGCTGCCGGTGGCGCAGGCGATCGCCTACGCCCTGGAGGTGCTGCCCGCGTTGGGCTACCTGCACGGGGTGGGCCTGCTGTACTGCGACTTCAAGCCGGACAACGTGATCCAGACCGAGGAGCAGCTGAAGCTGATCGACCTGGGCGCGGTGCGGCGCATCGACGACCGGCACTCCCCCATCTACGGCACGATCGGCTACCAGGCGCCGGAGATCGGCACGGACGGCCCGTCGGTGGCCTCCGACCTGTACACGGTGGGTCGGGCGTTGGCGGTGATGAGCTTCCAGTTCGACTTCCGCGGCCGGTACAAGGGGTCGTTGCCGCCCGCGGACGAGCAGCCGTTGCTGCGCGGGCACGACTCGTTGCACCGGTTCCTGCTGCGGGCCACGCACCTCGATCCGGAGGAGCGGTTCGCCTCGGCGGAGGAGATGGCCGAGCAGCTGACCGGTGTGCTGCGGGAGGTGTTGGCGCAGCAGGACGGGCTGCCGCGGCCGGGTGTGTCGCGGCAGTTCACGCCGGAGCGGCGGGCGTTCGGCACGGAGGGCGGGTTGGACGTGCGGGCGGCGGCGACGGGCCTGCCGGTGCCGCAGGTGGACACGTCGGACGCGGCGGCGGGTTTCCTGGCGACGGCGGCGACGACGGGTGACCCGGACCAGGTGGTGGCGGCGTTGCGGGTGGCGCCGGTGCAGACGGTCGAGGTGCGGTTGCAGGTGGTGCGGGCGTTGATCGAGGCGGGTCGGGTGGAGGAGGCGGTGGGCGAGCTGGACGCGTTGGCGTCGCCGTTCGACCCGGACGACCCGCGCACTCCGCTGCCGGACGACTGGCGGCCCGGCTGGTACCGGGGTGTGGCGGCGCTGGTGGGTAGCCCGGGGAATCGGGGGCTGGCGGAGCGGGCGCGGGCGGCGTTCGAGCAGGTGCGTGACGCGTTGCCGGGTGAGGCGGCGCCGAAGCTGGCGGTGGCGGTGTGCGCGGAGTCGTTGGGTGACGCCGACGCGGCGGCGGCCGGGTACGAGGTGGTGTGGCGGACCGATCACGCGTACGTGTCGGCGGCGTTCGGGCTGGCCAGGGTGTTGCTGGGCCGGGGCGGGCGGGACGCGGCGGTGGGTGTGCTGCACTCGGTGCCGGACACGTCGATCCACCACGTGGCGGCGCAGGTGGCGGCGGTGCGGGCGCAGATCGGCGCGGCGCGGGAGTGCGCGGGCCGGGGCGGCGGAGAGGCGTTGGCGGAGGTGATGGCGGCCGGTGCGAGGCTGTCGGGGTTGGAGTTGGACGTGGCGAGGCGGGCCGGGTTGACCGTGGAGTTGTTGGGTGTGGCGTTGGAGTCGTTGCCGGGCGCCGGTGCGGCGCCGGCGGGGACGCTGCTGGGCTGCGAGGTGAGCGAGTCGGGGCTGCGGTTGGGCCTGGAGCGCTGGTACCGGCAGTTGGCGCGGCTGGCCGACACCCCGGAGGAACGCATCGCTCTCGTCGACCGCGCGAACGCGGTCCGGCCCAGGACGTTGGTGTAGCTGATGGAATCCTGTCCCGAGTGCGCGTCGCCGGTGGCGTCGCAGGACCGTTTCTGCGAGGCGTGCGGGCGCAACCTGCGGGTGCAGCGGACACCGGTGGGTGGCCCGGGCGCGCAGTGGCCGCCGATGTGCGCGTGCGGTGGCGAGGAGTTCGACGCGGACGGGTTCTGCGAGCAGTGCGGTCGGGCGCGGCCGTCGGCGCGGGACCGGGTGGAGTTCGTGCTGCCCGGGGTGGCGGGGGTGAGCGACCGGGGCAAGCGGCGGCAGCGCAACGAGGACTCGATGGCGTTCGGCCGGGTGCGCGGGCGTGGTGTGGCGGCGGTGGTGTGCGACGGGGTGGCGTCGTCGGAGCGGGCCGAGCAGGCGTCGCAGCAGGCGGTGGACACGGCGGCGGACGTGCTGTTGACGGGGTTGCAGTCCGGGATGGACGCCGAGGCGTTGACGACGGACGCGGTGGTGGCGGCGAACGAGGCGGTGGGCCGGTTGGCGCGGCCGGAGGCGGCGGAGGTGGCGCCGTCCTGCACGTTCGTGTCGGCGGTGGTGACCGACGGTTCGGCGACGGTGGGGTGGGTGGGCGACAGTCGCGCCTACCTGGTGGCCGAGGCGGGTGCGGCGCGGCTGACCACGGACGACACGTGGGCGGCGCAGCTGGTCGCGGAGGGGGTCCTGACCGAGGAGGAGGCGCTGACCGACCGGCGGGCGCACGTGCTGTCGCGGTGGTTGGGCGCGGACTCGGGGGTGGAGGCGCCGCAGACGGTGACGTTCAAGGTGGAGACGTCGGGGCTGCTGGTGTTGTGCAGCGACGGGTTGTGGAACTACGTGCCGGAGCCGGAGGACCTGCTGGAGGTGCTGCCACGCGGGGTGCCGCCGATCGAGGTGGCGCGGGAGCTGGTGGAGGTCGCGTTGAAGGCGGGTGGGCACGACAACATCACGGTGGTCGTCGTCCAGTTGCGGGGTGGGCATGGGGCTTGACTTCGCGGTCGAGGTGTTCCAGAACGAGTACCTGCCGCGGGGTGCGGCGGAGGTCGACGCGATCGTCACGGTGACCGCGACCGGTACGGCGGCGCGGGTGGTGCCGGCCGACGCGGCGGAGGTGGTCATCGTCGACACGTCGGGGTCGATGGGCTACCCGCCGTCGAAGCTGGCGGCGGCGAAGCGGGCGACGGAGGCGGCGGTCGACACGGTGCGCGACGGGGTGTGGTTCGCGGTGGTGGCGGGCACGCACTCGGCGCGCGTGGTGTACCCGCCGGCGGGTGGGCTGGTGGTGGCGGATCCGCGGACGCGGGCGGCGGCGAAGCAGGCGGTGCGGCGGTTGCGGGCGGACGGCGGCACGGCGATGGGCCGGTGGCTCGAGCTCGCCGACAGCCTGTTCGCCGGGTACGCGGGCGGGCCGCGGCACGCGATCCTGCTGACCGACGGGGAGAACCAGCACGAGTCGCCGCGCGAGTTGTCGCGCGTGCTGGACGGGGTGGCGGGCCGCTTCACGTGCGACTGCCGGGGTGTGGGCACGGACTGGCGGGTGGCGGAGCTGCGCCGGATCGCCGAGGCGTTGCTGGGGACGGTGGACATCGTGGCCGACCCGGAGGGGTTGGCGGACGACTTCCGGTCGATGGCGGCGACGGCGATGGGCAAGGCGGTGGCGGACGTGTCGCTGCGGTTGTGGACGCCGCAGGGCGCGGGGGTGGCGCTGCTCAAGCAGGTGTCGCCGGGGCTGGTGGACCTGACGGGGCGGCGGGTGGAGTCGGGGCCCCGGACGGGTGACTACCCGACGGGGGCGTGGGGTGGTGGGGAGAGCCGTGACTACCACCTGCGGGTGCGGGTGCGGCCGGCGGACGTGGGCGACCGGATGTTGGCGTCGCGGGTGAGCCTGGTGGGTCCGTCGGGTGACGTGCTGGGGCAGGGTCGGGTATTGGCGGTGTGGACGGAGGATTCGGCGTTGTCGACGCGGATCAACCGCGAGGTGGCCCACTACACCGGGCAGGCGGAGCTGGCGGAGGCGATCCGGGACGGTCTGGAGGCGCGCAAGGCCGGTGACGTGGGCCGGGCGACGGCGAAGCTGGGTCGCGCGGTGCGGCTGGCGCACGAGTCGGGCCACACCGACACGGCGAAGCTGCTGGCCGGGGTGGTGGACGTAAAGGACCCGGGTACGGGGACGGTGACGTTGCGGGCGCGGGTGGCCGACGCGGACGAGATGACGTTGGACACCCGGTCGACGGTGACCAAGCGGGTCCGGAGGGGCTAGGCGATGGCGACCTGCCCGGCGGGCCACGGCTCGGTGACCGACGACTACTGCGACGTGTGCGGTGCGCCGATGCCGGGTGGTTCCGCGCCGGGCGGAGCCGGGCCCGCCAGGGGTGTCGAGGAGACGTGTGCGGCGTGCGGTGCGGTGCGGGTGGGTCGGTTCTGCGAGGAGTGCGGGCAGGACTCGTTGAGCCCGGTGGCGGCCCCGGCGCGGCCTGCCGTGCGCGGGTCCGCGGGCGTGCCGGTGTCGTGGCACGTGACGGTGGAGGCGGACCGGGAGTACTTCGAGCGGGTGGTGGCGGTGGGTGGGCCGGACGCGGGCGCGATGGCGTTCCCGCGGTTCTGCCCGCCGCGCCGGTTCGCGTTGTCGGGGCGGCAGGTGTCGATCGGGCGGCGGAGCCGGTCGCGGGGGATCGTCCCGGAGATCGACCTGGTGGGCCCGCCGGAGGACCCGGGTGTCTCGCACCACCACGCGGTGCTGGTGGCGTCGGGTGGTGGTTGGGCGGTGGTGGACGTGGGTTCGACGAACGGGACGACGGTGACCGACGGCGACACCCCGTTGCCGCCGAACCGGCCGCACCCGTTGGAGCCGGGCGACCGGGTTCACGTGGGTGCGTGGACCACGATCACCCTGCACCGGTCAGGCGGCGAGCAGGCCTAGGGTGAGCGTGGCCGCGGCGAGCAGCCCGAACCCGGACGGCAGGCCGACGCGGTGGTCGCCGACGCGCAGGTGGGTGGCGATGGCGGCGGCGAAGAACAGCACCACCCCGGTCACCGCGGCCAGGCCGAGCGGTGGGACGGCGTAGCCGGCGAGGATCCCGGCGACGGCGAGCGCTTTGACCGCGCCGAGCAGCGGCAGCAGCCCGGCGGGGACGCGCGCGGCGGCCAGGGCGGCGAGGACCCGGTGGTCGCGGGCGAAGTCGAGCGCGGCGGAGTAGGTGAGCGCGACGGCCGGCAGGCTTGCGGCGACGAGGTGGGCGAGGTGCACCGGGTCACCTCCGGAACGCGTCGGCGTGCTCGACGGCCCACCGGGCGAAGGTGCGGGCGGGGCGGCCGGTGACGCGTTCGACCGCGTCGGTGACCGTGTGGCCGGCGTCGGGGACGTCGGCGTAGAGCCCGAGGACGAAGTCGGCCTTCTCGGCGGGGCCGCCGGGTGCGACGCGGTGGATCCGCAGCGACGGCGGGTGCGCGGTCCACAGTGCGCGGGCCCGTTCGGGGGTGAGTTCCTCGAACCGCAGGTCGCGGCCGGTGGCGTCGGCGAGGTGGCGGACCTTGTCGCGCGGGGTGAGCGCTTCGGGGCCGGTGAGGGTGTAGGTGTGCCCGGCGTGGCCGTCGGTGGTGAGCGCGGTGGCGGCGACGGCGGCGATGTCGGCTGACGAGGACGGTCATGCGGGTGCTCCGGTGAAGAGGTGGGTGTGGTCGGTGGCCCATCGGGCGAAGGTGCGGGCGGGGCGGCGGAGGATCTTGTCGACCTCGCCGGTGACGGTGGCGGGCAGGCCCGCTCCCCTGGCGTAGCGGTCCATCAGGGCGTGCGCGAACGCGGGCGGCAGGCCGGCCCGGACGAGGTGGTCGGTGGCCTGGCCGGTGGGGATCTCCTCGTGGCGCAGCGGGCGGCCGAGGGCGTCGCCGATGATCGCGACCAGGTCGGCGTGGGTGTGGGAGGCGGGTCCGGTGACCTCGACGCGGCGGCCGTCGAGGGTGTCGGTGGTCAGGACGCGGGCGAGCACCTCGGCGAGGTCGCGTTCGTCCAGTGGCGCCTCGGCGAAGTCGGCGTAGGGGCCGCGGACGACGTCGCCGGCCCGGATCTGGTGCGCCCAGGCGGTGGCGGTGTTGGTGGCGAAGGACCCGGCGCGCACGCTCACCCACGGCAGGCCGCTGCCCGTGACGGCGTCCTCGGCTTCTTTGTTGCGGTCGCCGCGGTGGCGAGAGGGCTGGTCGGCGGGGTCGTCGTCGACGTTGAGGGCGGACAGCGCGACGACCTTGCCGACGCCCGCGGCACGGGCCCGGGCGACGAGCGCGAACGGGTCGGCGACCGCGCGCGGGTGGACGAACAGGGCGGTGACGCCGGTCAGGTGGGCGGGGTGCTCGTCGACGAACGTCACGTGGTCGGCGATGGGCGGGTGTGCCTTCGGGGCGCGGCTGACGGCGCGCACCGGCCCGGTCAGCAGGCGGACGAGGTGGCGGCCGACGGTGCCGGTCGCGCCGGTGACGAGGACGGTCATGGGTGGTTCCCCCCGGTTAGACTTCGTGCGGATCAAAGACAATACGGAGACCATATCATATGAGTTCCATAAGTTCTGGGGATGCGCGGGAACGGCGGCGGACCGTCACCGCGATCAAGGAGGCGTTGCGGGAGCTGCGCAACCAGTTGTCGCTGCTCAACCACCAGGTGTCCCGGCGGCTGGAGCTCAAGGACGTCGACCTGGACTGCCTGGAGCTGGTGCACGAGCAGGGTCCGATGACGCCCGGTGAGCTGGCGCGCCGGGCGGGGCTGCACCCGGCGACGTTGACCGGCATCCTGGACCGGTTGCAGCGGGCCGGGTGGATCACCCGGGAACGCGACCCGAACGCCGCCGACCGGCGGGCGGTGACGGTGCGCGCGACCAAGGAGCGCAACGCGGAGCTGTTCGGGCTCTACGCGGGGATGAACTCCTCGCTGGACGAGCTGTTCGACGGCTACGACGACGCGGAGCTGGCGCTGCTGGCGGACTTCCTGCGGCGGACTACGGCATTGGGGCGAACGGCGACCGAGGAGTTGGCGCAGGGGTAGGTCGGCGACCGGGTGCGGCGACTGGGCCGGGCGCGCGGGGTCCGGTGGGCCGTCGCGCGGGTTTTCGCCGGGACGCCCGCGCGCGTTGTCGATCACGAATACGGTTGGGGTCGTGCGGATCAAAGGGGGGCCCGCGATCTCGGGTGCACAGCTGTCCTGTCCCGGCACGCGACCGTCCGGCACGGCCCGGACCCGGCGGGAGGGCTGATGGCGGACGCGGTCGACCTGGTGCTGGCGCAGTGGTCGGTGCAGCGCCCGGACGTCGACACCTCGCCCATGGCGGTGCTGGCGCGGGTGACGCGGCTGGCGCGGCTGCTGGAACGGGAGCTGCGGGAGTTCGTCGGCCGGTTCGACCTGGAGCCGGGCGAGTTCGACGTGTTGACCACGCTGCGGCGGGCGGGGTCGGCGCACGGCATGACGGCGGGCGCGTTCCTGTCCGCGTCGCTGGTCACGGCGGGCGCGATCACCAACCGGATCGACCGGATGGAGGCCAAGGGCCTGGTGGAACGCGTGCCCGACGCCGCGGACCGGCGGGTGGTGCGGATCAAGCTCACCGACCGGGGCGCCGAGCTGGTGGACGGGATGCTGGCCGAGCACATGCGGCACTACGCGCGGCTGCTGGAGCCGTTGGACGACGACACCCGGACGGTGGTCGCCGACGCGCTGCGGACCCTGCTGGAGCAGTGCGAGTAGCCGCCGCCGCGCTGCCGGCTAGCGGGGCACGGCGTCGAGGGCTTTGAAGATCCGCTTGTCGGAGACGGTGTAGCGGGTGCCGATGGTCTGGGCGAAGTAGCTCAGCCGCAGTTCCTCGATCATCCACCGCACCTCGTCCAGCTCGTCGTGCGGTTCGTCGGCGGGCAGGGCGGCGCGCAGTTCGCGGTACTCGGCGTGCACGGCGTGGACGCGGTCCATCCACTCCTGGTCGCGGCGGACGTTCTCGGGCAGCTTCTCCAGCCGGCGGGCGATGCCCTGCAGGTAGCGGTGCACGTCGACGAGCCGGTCGGCGCCGGCCTCGGTGACGAAACCGGCGTGCACCAGGCCGGTGAACTGGGCGCGGATGTCGGCCAGGGACTCCTCGAACACGGGGCCGCGCACGGCGTTGACGCGCAGTTCGACGTCCTGGGCGACTTCCAGGACGCGGCGGACCTTGTGCACGACGTCGAACGTGGTCTCGCCCAGGCCGCGGCGGACGTGGTCGGTGAGCTTGGTGAACGCGGCCTCGGTCCACACCGGGCCGCCGGCGTCGCGCAGGAGCTTGTCGACGGCGGCGCCGATGCAGTCGGCCAGCAGGGGTGCGACGCCGCCGTGCGGGTTGCGGGTCAGGGTGAGCTTCTCGGCGTTGTTCAGGCCGCGTTGCAGGGTTTTCACCGGGGACGGGGTGTTGAGCAGCAGCAGCCGGCGGGTGCCGCGCCACATGGCCTGCCGCTGGCGTCCGGGGGTGTCGAGGACCTCCACCGCGACGGTGTCGCCCTTGTCGACCAGGGCGGGGTAGGCGGTGACGACGATGCCGGACCGCTGCCGCTGCACGGTGCGCGGCAGGTCGCCGATGTCCCACGTGGTCAGGCCGGTGCGGGCGAGGTTGCTCGCGGCGGCGGCCAGCGTTTCGCGCAGCTGCCCGCGCAGCCGGGCCTTGAGCGCGGCGAGGTCCTTGCCGCGGGCGAGTTCGCGGTCGTTCTCGTCGACGATGCGGAACGTGAGCTTGAGGTGCTCGGGCACCTGATCGAGCTGCCACTGCTCGCGCGGCACGACGACGCCGGTCAGCCGGCGCAGTTCCCGTTCCAGCGCGGGCAGCAGCGGTTCGTCGGCGTCGATGCCGGACAGCGCGGCGGCGGCGACGTCGGGGACGGGCACGAAGTTGCGGCGCACGGGTTTGGGCAGCGACCGGATGAGCGCGACGACGAGCTCGGTGCGCAGGCCGGGTACCTGCCAGGACAGCGCGTCGTCGGGCAGGGTGGTCAGCGCGGGCAGGGGCAGTTCGACGGTGACGCCGTCGACGGCCGCGCCGGGTTCGAACCGGTAGGTCAGCGGCAGGGTGAGTCCGCCGCGGCGCAGCTGGTCGGGGTAGGCGTCGGGGGTGACCGCGGCGCGGTCGTTGACCAGCATCGCCTTGTCGAAGGTGAGCAGGTCGGGCTGGGTGTGCCGGGTCTTCTTCCACCAGGTGTCGAAGTGCCGGGCGGAGACGACGTCGGCGGGTACGCGCTGGTCGTAGAAGTCGTAGAGGGTGTCGTCGTCCACGACGATGTCGCGGCGCCGCGCCCGGTTCTCCAGCTCCTCGACCTCGGCGAGCAGTTCCCGGTTGCGGTGGAAGAACTTGTGGTGGGTGGTCCACTCCCCCTGCACGAGGGCGTGGCGCAGGAACAGTTCGCGGGACAGCTCGGGGTCGATGCGCCCGTAGTCGACCTTGCGGGAGGCGACGATGGGCACGCCGTAGAGGGTGACCTTCTCCAAGGCGACGACGGAGCCGCGTTTGGCTTCCCAGTGCGGTTCGCTGTAGGTGCGCTTGACCAGGTGCCCGGCGAGCTTCTCGGCCCACTCGGGTTCGATTTTGGCCACGGTGCGGCCCCACAGTCGCGACGTCTCGACCAGTTCGGCGGCCATCACCCACTGGGGTGGTTTGCGGAACAGGGCGGAGCCGGGGAAGATCGCGAATTTCGCGTTGCGGGCGCCCAGGTACTCGGTCGCGGCACGCTTGCCCGGGTCACGTTTGGGGACGTCCTTGACGCCGATGTGGGACAGCAGCCCGGACAGCAGCGAGACGTGGATGTTGCGCGGGTCGGCGGGCTGGTCGTTGACGTGCACGCCGAGGGTCTTCGCGACCTGCCGCAACTGCTGGTAGATGTCCTGCCACTCGCGCACGCGCAGGTAGTTGAGGAACTCGGCGCGGCACAGCCGGCGGAACTGGTTGCTGGACAGCTCCTTCTGCTTGTCGCGCAGGTACTGCCACAGGTTGAGGAACGCGGTGAAGTCGGAGTCGGGGTCTTTGAACCGGCCGTGGAACTCGTCGGCGGCCTGCTGCTTGTCCGAGGGGCGTTCGCGGGGGTCCTGGATGGACAGGGCGGCGGCGATGACCATGACCTCGCGGACGCAGCCGTTGCGGTCGGCCTCGATGACCATGCGGGCCAGGCGGGGGTCGACGGGCAGCTGGGCGAGCTTGCGTCCCAGCGTGGTGAGCTTCTGCTCGGCGGGCAGGATCGCGCCCAGTTCCTGCAGCAGCTGCACGCCGTCGGTGATGTTGCGGGCCTCGGGCGGGTCGATGAACGGGAACGCGGCGATGTCGCCCAGCCCGATGGAGGTCATCTGCAGGATGACCGAGGCGAGGTTGGTGCGCAGGATCTCCGGGTCGGTGAACTCCGGGCGCGCGTCGAAGTCGTCCTCGCTGTAGAGGCGGACGCAGATGCCCTCCGACACGCGGCCGCAGCGGCCCTTGCGCTGGTTGGCCGACGCCTGCGACACCGGTTCGATGGGCAGCCGCTGCACCTTGAGGCGGTGGCTGTAGCGGGAGATGCGGGCGGTGCCGGGGTCCACGACGTACTTGATGCCGGGCACGGTCAGCGACGTCTCGGCGACGTTGGTGGCCAGCACGACGCGGCGCCCGCGGTGGGGCTGGAACACGCGGTGCTGCTCGCCGAACGACAGCCGCGCGTACAGCGGCAGGATCTCGGTGTCGCGCAGTTCCAGCGCGGCCAGCGCGTCGGCGGTGTCGCGGATCTCGCGTTCGCCGGACAGGAACACCAGCACGTCGCCGGGCCCTTCGGCCTGCAGTTCGCGCACCGCGTCGCAGATGGCCTGCGTCTGGTCGCGGTCCGGGTCGGCGTCGGGGTCCTCGGGGTCCACGATCGGGCGATAGCGGACCTCGACGGGGTAGGTGCGGCCGGAGACCTCGATGACCGGGGCGTCGCCGAAGTGCCGGGAGAACCGCTGCGGGTCGATCGTGGCGGAGGTGATGACGACCTTGAGGTCGGGCCGCTTGGGCAGCAGCTGCTTGAGGTAGCCGAGCAGGAAGTCGACGTTGAGGCTGCGTTCGTGCGCCTCGTCGATGATGATCGTGTCGTAGCGCGACAGCATCCGGTCGGTCTGGATCTCGGCCAGCAGGATGCCGTCGGTCATGAGCTTGACCAGCGTGTCCTCGCCGGACTGGTCGGTGAACCTGACCTTGTAGCCGATCGCGCTGCCCAACGGCGTGTCCAGCTCCTGGGCGACGCGCTCGGCGACGGTGCGCGCGGCGAGCCGGCGGGGCTGGGTGTGCCCGATCTGGCCGAGCACGCCGCGGCCGAGTTCGAGGCAGATCTTGGGCAGCTGGGTGGTCTTGCCCGAACCGGTCTCGCCGGCGACGATCACGACCTGGTGGTCGCGGATGAGCGCGGCGATGTCGTCCTTGCGGGCGCTGACCGGCAGCTCGGGCGGGTAGGTGATCTTCGGCACGGCCTCGCGGCGCAGGGCGACGCGCAGCTCGGCGGCCTCGACGTCGGCCGCGATCTCGGCCAGGACGGCGGCGCGGGCGGAGTCGTCGCGGACCTTGCGCGCCCCGTCGAGCCTGCGTGCCAGCCTCCGCTGGTCCCGCGACATCAGTTCGGACAGGCGTTGGCGCAGGTCAGCGTGCGACATCTGGTTCATTTGGGTCAAGGATATCGAGGGTGGGCCGGTGGGGCTGCCGATTATCGGCCGGTCAGCAGGGCGAGTTGGCGCGACTGGGCGACCAGCTGCCCGGTCGTGTCCCACAGTTCGACGTCTTCCTCGTGGTAGCCGCCGACGAGGTACCGGGTCGTGACGCGGGCGGCGAGCCAGGCCGACGCGGGCCGGGCACGCACGTGGACGGTGAGTTCGACGGTGGCGGAGTCGGTCTCGCCGAGTTCGAGGACGGCGGGCGCGGCGGAGTCGGCCAGCGACGCCAGGCTCGCGGTGTCGGCGGGGCGGCCGTCGGCGAAGCGGATCCAGAACTCGGTGTGCGGGGTGCCGGTGGGTCGGCCCTGCGCCCAGCCGTGCGGCTTGGGCGCGCGCAGGTCGACGCGGTCGGCGACGGTGACCCCGGGCAGTCGCCGGCCGCCGTAGACGTCCACGCACTCGTCCGGCGGCGGCAGGTCGGGCGCCTCGCCGAGGACGAGCGTGCGGCCGGTGGCGGCGTCGAGGTCGGCGTAGGAGGCGACGACCCGCAGCACTTCGCGGTCACCGCAGACCAGGCGCGCCTCGCCGGTGGACAGCCGCCGCCCGGCGCGCACCACCTCGGTGTCGACGCGGACCGGTCCGACGACGCCGGGCCGCAGGTAGTGGGCGCCGACGACGAGCGGGTCGGGGTGCGGCAGCACCTCGCCGAGCGCGCGCAGGCAGAACGCGACGAGGTAGCCGCCGTTGGGCCGCCCGCCGCCGCTGCTCCAGCGGTCGGTGAGGTGGCCGGTGAACCGCCCGTCCCCCGCCGCGTCCACCCGCGTGTCGACGTCCCACTCGCCCATGGGACGTCACCCTAACGGGCGTTACCGGTGGGTAGTTCAGGCGCGGTAGGGGCTGCTGCCGTCGAGCATGTCGGCCGCGGTCTTCGCGAGCTGGTTCATCAGCACGTTGTGCAGGCCGGGCCCGAAGCTGACCCGGGCGACGCCCAGCGCGCCGAGGTCCTTCGGCGCGGGCGCGCCGGGACCGTGCGCGATGTTCACCGGACGGCCGCCGACGGCCTGGACGAACTCGGCGATCCGGTCACCGGGCACCCGCAGCGGGTAGACGCAGTCCACGCCCGCCTCGAAGTAGGCCCGCGCGCGGCTCACGGCGGCGTCGAACGAGCCGTCGCCGTGGACGAACTCGTCGATCCGGGCGTTGATCACCAGGTCGGCGTCCGCGGCGCGCACGGCGGCCAGGAACGCGGCCTGCTCCTCGAGGTCGACCATGGCCTTGGTGCGGGGATCGGAGTCCTCCAGGTTGCAGCCCGCCGCACCCGCCTGCGCCAGGCGTTCGGCGATCCGGGCGGGCGGCAGGTCGTAGCCCCGCTCGATGTCGGTGGTCACCGGCACGGCGACGGCGTCGGAGATCCGGCGCACGGCGCCGAACGCCACGTCGGCGGGCATGTCGTGCCCGTCGGCGAACCCCAAGGCGGCGGCCACGGCGACACTGGTCGTCGCCACCGCCGGGTGCCCGGCCTCGGCGAAGACCAGCGCGGAGGAGACGTCCCACGCGTTGGGCACCACCAGCGGGTCGCCCGGCACGTGCAGCGCCCGCAGCGCCTTGGCAGCCGTGGTCACATCGGTCCTGGTCACATCGGCTCCCGTCTCGACTCCGGGTCGCGGTCGACCGGCGACCCGACCCGGGTCCACGTGGTGATCACGTGATCACCACGTCCGATACTGCCGGCTGCGCCCACCACGGGGCATCGCGTCAGGTTGCTCTGCTACCCGGCGTCGCCGGTGGTCCGGCCCGGCTAAGGTCCGGTCCCGTGGCTGACCAGTGGGCCGTCGCGGGGGTCGACCTGCACGTGGAGCTCGACCCCGCGTTGTCGCGGCGCGCGGCGTTGGAGCGCGCGTTGCGGGACGCGGTCCGGGCCGGCCGGCTGGCCCCCGGCGCCCGGCTGCCCGCGACCCGCAAGCTGGCCCTGGAACTCGGACTGGCCCGCAACACGGTCGCCGCCGCCTACGACCAGCTGGTGGCCGAGGGCTACCTGACCGCACGCCGGGGCGCCGGCACGCAGGTCGCACCGCTCCCCCGGCCCGCCACACCCACCACGACACCCGCACCGGACACACCGCGACCGCGGCACGACCTGACGCCCGGCAGCCCCGACGTGTCCACGTTCCCCGCGGCCGCCTGGTCACGCGCCACCCGCCGGGCGCTCGCGGCCGCACCGGCGAGCGCGCACGGGTACGGCGATCCCCGCGGCCGGATCGAGCTGCGCGCGGCGCTGACCGAGTACCTGGGCCGCACCCGCGGCGTGCAGGCGTCACCGGAGCGGATCGTGGTGACCTCCGGGTACGTGCAGGCGCTGGCGCTGCTGGCATCGGTGCTGGACGGGCCGGTGGCGATGGAGGACCCCGGCCTGCCGTTCCACCGGGACGTGGTGACCCGCACCGGACGCCCCGTGGTGCCGTTGCCGGTGGACGACCGGGGCGCCACGCCGCCGGGCGACGTCGCGGCCGCGGTCGTGACACCGGCGCACCAGTACCCGACCGGCGTGCCGCTGCACCCGGCACGACGAAACGCCTTGACCGCGTGGGCGCGGGAATCGCGCGCGCTGCTGGTCGAGGACGACTACGACGGCGAGTTCCGCTACGACCGGCAGCCGCTGGGCGCCGTCCAGGGCACCGCACCCGACCACGTGGTCTACGCGGGCAGCGCGTCGAAGACGATCGGACCGGGAGTGCGGCTGGGCTGGCTGGTGCTGCCGCCGCGCTGGGTGGACCCGGTCGTGGACGCCAAGCTGCACGCCGACCACCACACCGAGGTCGTCGGACAGCTCGCCCTGGCCGACCTGATCGGCACCCACGCCTACGACCGGCACATCCGCGGCTGCCGGCTGCGCTACCGGCGACGACGCGACCTGCTGGTGCGCCGACTCGACGGCCTCGGCGTGCCGGTGCACGGCGTCTCGGCCGGTCTGCACGTCCTGGTCGAACACCCGGACGAGACCGCCGTGCTGACCCGGGCCGCCGCGCACGGCCTGGCGTTGTCCGGGCTGCGCGACCACCACCACGACCCGCGCACCGCGACGCGGCAGGGCCTGGTGGTGGGGTACGCGACCCCGCCCGACCACGCCTACCGCGCCGCGCTGGACGCGTTGACCGCGGCCCTCACGGCGTCAGGTCCAGGGCCGCGCTGAAGCTGCCGTCCATGTAGAACGGGGTCGACGTGTGCTCGTGCGCGATGCGCCACACCCCGTCCACCCGCCGCAGGCACACCGTGGAGCGGAACCACAGGTCGAACTGGTCGAGGTGCGGCCCGCCCGGCCCGGCCTGGACGACTTCCTGCGGTGACCCCGATCGGCCCCCTCCTGCGCGAACTCGCGCCACGCGTCCTCGGCGCCCTGGTACGCCACCACGGCGACTTCGACGCCTGCGAGGACGCCGTCCAGGAAGCGCTGCTCGCCGCCGCCACCCAATGGCCCGCCGGCGGGACACCCGACAACCCCACCGGCTGGCTGATCACCGTCGCGTCCCGACGCCGCATCGAGCTGTGGCGATCCGACACCGCACGCCGACGCCGCGAGGAAACCGCGTTCGCACTCACCCCACCCGCCCCGGAACCCGCACCCGGCATCGACGACACCCTCACGCTGCTCGTGCTGTGCTGCCACCCGGCGCTCACACCCCCGTCCCAGGTCGCGTTGACGCTGCGCGCCGTGGGCGGACTGACCACCGCCGAGATCGCCCGCGCGTTCCTGGTACCCGAAACCACCGTCGCCCAGCGCATCAGCCGCGCCAAACAACGCATCAAAGCCACCGGCGCCCGCTTCGACCTGCCACCCGCCACCGAACCCGACCACCGGTTCGACGCCGTCCGCCACGTCCTCTACCTCGTGTTCACCGAAGGCCACACCGCCAGCTCCGGCACCGACCTGCACCGCGTCGACCTCTCCGGCGAAGCCGTCCGCCTCACCCGCGCCCTGCACACCCGACTGCCCCACGACGGCGAAACCGCCGGACTGCTGGCCCTGATGCTGCTCACCGACGCCCGCCGACCCGCACGCACCCGACCCGACGGCTCACTCGTGCCGCTCGCCGACCAGGACCGCACCCGCTGGGACGCCACCCTGATCGCCGAAGGCACCCGCCTGGTCCGCCACGCGCTCACCACCACCGCGATCGGCCCCTACCAACTCCAAGCCGCCATCGCCGCCCTGCACGCCGAAGCCCGCACCGCCGCCGACACCGACTGGAAGCAGATCCTCGGCCTCGCTACCTCGAACAACGCGCCCGCGAAGAGTAGGGGGCGTGCGGTTGCGCCAACCACAACCCGCCGTTCGGCGGCTGGCGCGGCGGCACCCCGGCCGATGAGCTGGATCATGCGATGAGTCGGGGGACGACCCATCGAGGGGGAGTTGGCTTGTTCCGACCCGTGCCGGTGCCCGTGCTGCCGCCCAGCACCGCACTGGCCGACCTGGCGACCGCCGGCGAGCACCACGCCTGGCTGGCGGGCACCACCGGCGTGTTCACCAGCCGCCCGTCGGCACCACTGGTGCTGAGCTGGACCGGCGAGACCTGGCACGAGGAACCGCTGCCCGCCCTGCCCGCCCCGGCGAGCCTGTCCGGCGTGTCCGCCACCGCGCCCGACGACGTCTGGGCGGTCGGCAACAGCGCCGGCCACCCCCTCGTCCTGCACTACGACGGCACCACCTGGCAGACCGTCACCACACCACCCATCACCTGGGCCAAAGCCGTCGCCGCCGTCGCCCGCGACGACGTCCACGTCGTCGGCACCGGCCGCGACGCCCTCCACTACGACGGCACCCACTGGCGCCTGCGCACCGCCCTGTCCTCCGCCCGCGAAGGACTGCAGACCATCACCGCCACCGCACCCCACGACGTCTGGGCCGGCGGCGGAGGCCTCGCCGGCGCCGGACCCGCCACCTACGACTACCCCGTCCTCGTCCACTGGGACGGCCACACCTGGACCGAGATGGCCGGACCACGCCTCGAACGCGGCCACGTCGCCCGCCTCGCCGCGACCGCACCCGACGACATCTGGCTCGGCCACGTCCGCGACACCGAAGGCCTGCGCGTGCACCGCTGGGACGGCAGCCAGTGGAACGCCGTCCCCACCCCCGACGACACCGGCCGCCTCAGCGTCCACGGCGTCGCCGCGGGCTGGACCTGGGGCGTCCGCGCCACCCGCCGCTCCTTCGAAACCAGACCCGCCTTCCACCGCTGGACCGGCGAGAACTGGACCACCGTCGCCCTGCCCGACGACCTCGCCCGCACCTCCGCCTCCCACGTCGGCCTCGCCACCACCGGCACCACCACCTGGGCCTACCTGAAAACCGCGGCGGGCGTGCACGTCCTGCGCCACACTGCCCCGTGACCTTCCGCCTCACCGTCCTGGGCACCGCCACGCCCTACCCGCGCCCCGGCAACCCCTGCTCCGGCTACCTCCTGCGCACCGAGCACACCGCCATCTGGGTCGACGCCGGCCCCGGCGCCCTCGCCGAGCTGCAACGCCACCACCGACCCGACCTGCTCGACGCCGTGTGGATCAGCCACACCCACGCCGACCACGCCGCCGACCTGCTGCCCTACTACTACGCACTCCTGTTCGCCGACCACCAACCCCGCGCACCCATCCCGCTCTACGGCCCACCCGGACTCGCCGACCGACTCGAACACTTCCTCGCCGGCGCCACCCCCAACCCGGCCGCCGCCGCGTTCGACGTCCACGAACTGCACGACCACCACCACACCGAGATCGGCGACATCACCCTCACCAGCCACGCCGTCCACCACGGCCTACCCGCCTTCGGCCTGCGCGCCACCCACGACGACACCGCCTTCGCCTACTCCGGCGACACCGGCCCCTGCCCGGCCCTCGACGAGCTCGCCGACGGCGCCGACCTGTTCCTCTGCGAAGCCGACGGCACCGGACCACACCACTGCTCCCCCGAAGACGCCGCCACCGCCGGCCGCGCCGCCCGACGCCTCCTGCTCACCCACGTCGGCCACACCCTCAGCACCGCCGAAGCCGCCGAACGCGCCCACGCCCCCGTCGCACGACCAGGTGAAAGTTTCACGATCAGATGACACCCGACCGCGCACCCCGGCACCGCGACCGCGCCGAACAAGCCGAACAACCGGGCGGAACACCCACCCGCCGAAGACACCCCATAACCGTGGAACGCTGCCATTCCACCCGACACATCAACAGCGAGGCAAATAGCCACCGCCACCTACAACGGCCACGAACTTTTCACCGAACGTTCCACCCGCCGCCCACCCCGCCCACGACCACGAATGACCCACGACCGCCACAACCCTGTAACCCCACGCACCCCGAAACCGATAAAAACGCCCACACCGACAGCACCCCACAACCAAAACGGGGCATGATGCCTGCCCCCACCGCCAACACAGTAGGCTGCCTCCTCGCCACCTCCGCAACGCCGGTATCCCCGGCCCTCGGGTGGAACCACCAAGGACAGGGCACAAGGGGAAGGGTCGTGGCAAAGGGGATGGGTGCACCACACCGCAACCTGATCGTCGGTCCTACGAGGTGACCATGAACGGCATCGACATCATGCTCCCCCACTACGGGGACACCTCGTACCTCAAGACCGCGGTGCGCAGCATCATCACCCAGGACGACACCGACTGGCACCTCACCGTCATCGACGACAGCGCCACCGACAACGGCCTGCCCGAGTGGTTCGACGCGCTGCGCGACAACCGCATCCACTACCAGCGCAACGAAGCCAACCTCGGCATCAACGCCAACTTCCAGAAGTGCCTCGACCTCGCCGAACGCGACTTCCTCGTGGTCATGGGCTCCGACGACGCCATGCTGCCCAACTACGTCAGCACCATCCGCCGGACCATCCAGCGCTACCCCGACGCCGACGTCGTCCAAGCAGGCGTCGAAGTCATCGACAGCACCGGCCAGGTCGTCCGACCCCTCACCGACCGCGTCAAACGCGGCATCTACGCCCCCGACACCACCACCCCCAAACTCCTCGGCGGCGAAGACCTCGCGATCAGCCTCCTGCGCGGCAACTGGACCTACTTCCCCTCCCTGTGCTGGCGCCGCGAAGCCCTCAAAGACCTCGGCTTCCGCCAAGGCCTCAGCGTCGTCCTCGACCTCGCCCTCATGCTCGACCTGCTCCAACGCGGCGGACAACTCGCCGTCGTCCCCGACGTCTGCTTCCAGTACCGCCGCCACAACGCCAGCGTCTCCTCCGCCCTGGCCTCCCTCGGCGGCCGCTTCACCGAAGAACGCGACTTCTTCGTCGACGTCGCCGAACACCTGGACCGCATCGGCTGGCACCGCGCCGCCAAAGCCGCCCGCCTGCACCTCTCCTCCCGACTCCACGCCCTGCTCATGCTCCCCGGCGCCGTCACCTCCCGGCAGACCGCCAGCGCCAAAGTCCTCGTCCGCCACGCATTCGGAACCACCAAACCCGTGAGGAAGTGATCAACGGTGCTGTCGACCGCGCCAGAACAACCGCCGCGGACCAGCCCCGAGCACCCCCCGCCGCCGCCCACCACCACCGCACAACCCCGCAGAGGATGGCTCTTCGCCGCCGAAGCCGTCGTGTCCGTGGCTGCCGCTGCGCTCATGGTGTTGCTCGCCCGCCGCATCGAGGTCAACCCCCTCGACCGGATCGGCCAGATCAGCGGCCTCGCCGGACTCCAACTCCGCTACGCCCTCATCGTCCTCGTGCTGCTGATCCTCGTCGTGATCACCGCCCGCGTCCGCTGGGCCGCCCACGCACCCACCGCCCGCCGACTCACCGCCGCCGCCGCGGCCGGCCTGTTCAGCGGCCTCGTCGCCGGCGCCATCCTGATCGCCCTGCGCGGCACGTCCTGGGGACTGTTCGCCAACTACGGCGACGCCGGCACCCTCAGCGACTGGGCACAAGCCCTCATCGACACCGGCACCATGAAGGACGACTACCCACCCGCCTGGATCCACCTCACCGCCTGGCTCTCCCAGCTCACCGACACCGCGCCCGACAACCTCCTCAAACCCCTGCAGATCGTTGGCACCGCCCTGTTCGGACCCGTCGCCTACCTCGCCTGGCGACTCCTGCTGTCCCCCATGTGGGCACTCGCCCTCGGCGTGCTCCCCGCCATCGTCCTCATCGAGCCGTACAAGCCCTACACCACGATCATGCTCGTCGTGATGGTGCCCGTGCTGCTCGCCCTGCTCCGCCGACTCCGGCGCGCCGGCGACACCACCTGGCGCGGCATCGTCCTGCCCGCCATCGGCTTCGGCCTCGCCCTCGGCGTGATCTTCCTCATCTACTCCGGCTGGTTCGTCTGGTCCGCACCCGGCATCGTGGTCGCCGCCCTCGTGCTGTTCCCCTGGCGCACCGGCTGGGCCAAGGGCCTCACCCTCGTCGCGATCACCGCCGCCGTCTTCGTCGCCGTGTCCTACAACCACCTCTTCGGCCTGCTCGACGCCTCCGGCTCGGTCAAGGACCGCTACTTTTACTGGGACACCTGGACCGAACCCACCTACATCGCCATGTGGCGCACCGATCTCCCCGGCAACACCGGCCCCTGGCCCCCACCCGGCGAGATCGGCGGCGTCGGCCTGTTCACCATCCTCGCCCTCATCGGCCTGGCCACCGCGATCGCCGTCGCCCGCCGCCGCACCATCGTCATCACCCTTACCTGCGTCTTCGCCGGCGCCTGGCTGCTGCGCTTCCACTTCGGCTCCCAGATGTACGCCGCCGACGCCGTGCAGCTCTACCCCCGCAGCACCGCCGAACTCCTCTACTGCCTGCTCCTGCTCACCGGCTTCGCCGCCTACTACGGCGTCCGGCGCTTCGACACCGTCGCCCGCGTCCGCGCCGCACTCTCCTCACCCTCACTCGGCCTGGGCGCGCTCGTGGCCGCATTCCTCCTCCTGGCCTCCGCGGGCTCCTCCATCGGCGACCGCTACATGCCGCGCGTCGACAACTCGCTCGGCATCCTGGCGACCGCCTCGCACCTGAGCGTGCAGCCCGACGGCACCTGCCCCGCCTACAACCACACGTTGGGCAAGGGCTGCTACACCAAGAACCACCCGCGCTACCACCTGGCGCTGCTCGAACTGGCCGAGCTCAGCGACAAGCTCAGCGTCAACCGCACCAACAAGCCCGGCGAACTGCCGCACCACCGCACGGAAGGGGACGGCTGACGCGCACGCCACGTGGCTGACGCGCACGCCACGTCACGCGCCGGTGGGGCGGTCGGAGCATTCCGGCCGCCCCACCGGCGTCTCGGCCCGACGGCACCGCGATGTTCATCGGCGGGCCGGGACGCGACGATCACTGGTCAGGCAGCGTTCCAGCGGCGAGGTGACGGCGACGGCGGCGGTTGCCGTCACGCCGCGCTCAGCCCGGTCCTGGCGGGAGCTGGCCGCGCCGACCCCGGCGGCAGCGTGGCCACGACGGCGTCGGCGGTGACACCACGCGACTCCCGTGACGCGACCGCGCGCGACGGTGCCCGACACCCGCCGCCCGAGGCGTTCGCCCGCTGCGACCGCGGCACCGTGGAAGGGCGGCAGCCGAGAGTGCGGCGGACCCGCCGGGGGCATGCGGCCGGTCGAGGCGGGCCTTGTTGTTTCTCCCGACGTTTCAGATGAATAATAACACCGTGTTCTTTGAAGTCGGGGGCATGATCACCCGATCGTGCACACGGCTGCCGGCAAAGACGCAGGTCAGGGTGCTTCGATCGCCTTGGTGATGGAGTCCAGGACGCCGGGGAACCGGTGCTCCATCTCCTCACGCCGCAGCTCGTGGGTGCGGTAGCTGCCCTGCGGCGTCACGCGCAGCACCCCCGCCTCGCGGAGCACCTTCAGGTGATGCGACAACGTCGACATGCTCACCGGCACGTCGAACTGACCGCACACGATCCCACCCGATCGTGCGAGCTCGGCCACGATGCGCAGCCGGACGGGGTCCGCGAGCGCGCTGAGCACGGTCGCGAGCTGGAGGTCCTCCACGTCCGGGTGTTGTAGGGCTCGCACGGTTTCGCATAGTAGCGACCACGGTCAAGTGGTCTATTACTCCACACTGAAGATATCAAGAGGATCAACGATGTTAGGGTGACCGGGTGACCTTGCCGGAACCGGTGCGCGCGGAACTCGATCGGGTGCGGCACGCGGCGCCGGTCGACTTCGCGGCACTGGAGCAGGTGCGGCGCCGGTTCGACGACGAGCAGGCCGAGGCACTGTCCGGCTACCTCCGTGCGGCGCAGTCGGCGAACACCGTGCGCGCCTACCGCTCGGACTGGGTCGGCTGGGCCGCCTGGTGCGAGGCCGAGGGCCGGGTGGCATTGCCCGCGGACCCGGTGGACGTCGCGGTGTACCTGGCGGTCGCGGCGGACGCGACGAAAGCCGACGGCTCCCCCGCGTTCGGCCCGTCCACGTTGGAGCGCAAGGCGGCGGCGATCGCCGCGGTGCACGCGGCGGGCGGCCTGCCCTCCCCCACCCGGTCGGACGTGGTGCGGTTGACGTTGCGCGGTATCCGCCGCACCCGGCAGGCTCAGCCGCGGCGCAAGCGGCCGGTGCTGCTGGGCACGTTGGAGGCGTTGTTGGCGGAACTGCCACCGCCGGGCTGGCCGACGGGCGTGGCACGACGGCGTGACGCACTGCTGCTGCTGGTGGGCTTCGCGGGCGCGTTGCGGCGCAGCGAACTGGCGGCGGTCGCGTTGGAGGACGTCACCGTGGACGTGGACCCGCGCACGCACGAGCCCCTGCTGCTGGTCGAACTCGGCGTCACGAAGACCGACCGGACGGGCGTGCACCGGCAGCGCGTGGTGCTCCCCCGCGGCGCACGGAGGCCGACGTGCCCGGTGTGCGCGTTCGCGGACTGGGCGGACGTGCTGACCGCACCGGACCCACAAGCGCTGCTGGACGGCGAGAGCGGCCCGGAGGCGACGCACCGCTGCCACTCCTACCAGCCGGGGACGTTGCGCGGCCCGCTGTTCCCCTCGGTGAGCAAGCACGGGCGGATGGGCGGCCGGTCCATGTCCGACCGGGCGGTGTCGGACGTGGTGAAGCGGTACGCGGCGAAGGCCGGGTTGGACCCGGCGCTGTTCGGCGGGCACTCGCTGCGGGCGGGGTTCGCCACCCAGGCGGCGCTGGGCGGCGCGAGCGACCGGGAGATCATGAGGCAGGGCCGCTGGACCAACCCGCGCACCGTGCACCGCTACATCCGCACCGCGAACCCGTTGGAGGACAACGCGGTCACCCGCCTCGGACTGTGATCAAGGGCGCACGCCGGGTTGTTAACTTCTAACACGCCCGGTCCGTCCGGGCGGGACCGAACGGTCCAACCGGTTAGCGCTCCGGACTGCTTGCGCGTTTGTTTCGGCGAGGTTTCCACCCGTGTTGAGCTGGGCTTTTGATCGTCGTCGTGGTCCGGGGCGGCCGTGCTGACCTGCGCAAGTGCCGGGCCAGCGGCGAAAAACCGCACCCGCACGACGGCATTCACCGGCGTGGTGGCGCCCATACGATCGTCTGCACGTGGTCGCCCGCCCCGACCAAGCGCACCGTGGCCCCCGGACTACCCTGCACTGTCCGGGGGCCACGCGCTGCTCGAAGCCGGCCCGCGTCAGGCGCCGGTGGTGCCGCCCACGACGGCGTCGGACGACGGCGGTTCCCCGGTCTTCTCCGGCGGCGGCACGAGGGCGGACAGGTCGCCACCGTTGTCGTTGACGCGCAGCACGAACGGCCGGGTCTCGGTGTACTGGACGACGGACACCGACGCGGGGTCGACGACGATGCGCTGGAACCCGTCGAGGTGCACGCCGAGCGCGTCGGCGAGGACGGCCTTGATCACGTCACCGTGGCTGCACGCCAGCCAGACGGCCCGCGGGCCGTGTTCGGCGGTGATGCGGGCGTCGTGGGCCCGGATGGCGGCCACGGCCCGTGCCTGGACGGTGGCCAGTCCTTCGCCGTCGGGGAACACCGCGGCGGACGGGTGCTGCTGCACGACCGACCACAGTGGTTCCTGGAGTAGGTCCTTGATCTCGCGGCCGGTCCACTGGCCGTAGTCGACCTCGGCGAGGTCGGGTTCGACGGCCGGTTCGAGGCCGAGCCGGTCGAGCAGGGGCGCGAGGGTACGCCGGCAGCGTTCCAGCGGTGAGGTGACGGCGGCGGCGAGCGGGATGCCGGCGAGCCGGTCGACCAGTGCCGCGGCCTGCTCCTCGCCCCGTTCGGACAACTGGACGCCGGGTTGGCGGCCCGCGAGGACGCCCGCTCCGTTGGCGGTGGAGCGGGCATGTCGCAGCAAGATCACGGTAGCCACGGTGCCAACCCTATGACGGGTTGATGAGCCCCATCGACAGCAGCCCCATCAGGACGATGCCGAGCAGCAGCCGGTACCACACGAACACCGAGTAGCTGTGCTTGGAGACGTAGCGCAGGAGCCACGCGATGGTGGCGTAGCCGACCGCGAACGACACGATCGTGGCGACGATCATCTGCGGCACGGAGGCGGCGTTGGGCTCGGCGCGTTCGAGCACGTCGGGGATGCTGAACAGGCCCGCGCCGAACACGGCGGGCAGGGCCAGCAGGAACGAGTAGCGGGCGGCGGAGGCGCGGTCCAGGCCGAGGAACAGGCCCGCGGTGAGCGTCCCGCCGGAGCGGGACACGCCGGGGATCAGCGCCAGCGCCTGGGCCAGACCCATGCCGACGGCGTCCTTGAGCTGGAGCTTGTTGCGGATGTGCTGGGCGAAGTGGTCGGCCACGCCGAGCAGGATGCCGAACACCACGAGCGCGGTGGCGGTGATCCACAGGTTGCGCAGCGACGACCGGATCTCGTCCTTGAACAGGTAGCCGAGCACGCTGATCGGGATGGACCCGATGATCACGTACCAGGCCATGCGGTAGTCGTCGGTCTTGCGCGCCGCCTTGTTGAACAGCCCGCGGAACCAGGCGGCGATGAAGTTGCCGATGTCCTTGGCGAAGTAGATCAGCACCGCGACCTCGGTGCCCAGCTGGATGACCGCGGTGAACGACGCGCCCGCGTCGTTGCCGAAGAACAGCGTGGAGACGATCCTGATGTGACCCGACGAGGAAATGGGCAGGAATTCCGTGAGCCCTTGGACGAGTCCGAGGACGATGGCCTGCAACCAGCTCAACTACCCACTCCTGCCAGATCCAGAGCTTCGATCGCCGTGCGGAGCGCGGCGATCCCCTGATCGAGATCTTGCAGCATGGGCGAAAGGGTGAGAGTGGTGACCCCCGCTTCGGCGTAGGCGCGCATCTTCTCGGCGATGCGCTCCTTCGGGCCGAGCAGGGAGGTGGCGTCGAGGAACTCGACCGGGAGGGCGGCCATCGCGCCCTCGTAGTCCTTGGCGAGGTAGCGGTCCTGGACCTGGGCGGCCTCGGCGGCGAAGCCCATGCGGACGGCGTTGTCGTTGTAGAAGTTCTTCTGCCTGCTGCCCATGCCGCCGACGTAGAGGGCGGCGTAGGGGCGGACGCGGTCGGCGCACGCACGCCAGTCGTCGCCGACGACCATGGGCACGGTGGCGGCGATGTCGAACCCGTCGAGGGTCTTGCCCACCTTCTCGCGGCCCGCCTTGAGCGAGGCGAGAACGTCCCCGGAGTGCTCGGGCGACAGGAACAGCGCGAGCCAACCGTCGGCGATCTCGCCCGCCAGCTCGACGTTCTTGGGGCCGACGGCGGCGAGGTAGACGGGGATGTGCTCGCGCACGGGGTGCACGGTGAGGGTGAGGGCCTTGCCGGGGCCGTCGGGCAGCGGCAGCGTGTAGTGCTCGCCGTCGTAGCGCAGCCGGTCGCGGCGCAGGGCGGCGCGGACGATGTCGACGTACTCGCGGGTGCGGCCGAGCGGCTTGTCGAACCGCACGCCGTGCCAGCCCTCCGACACCTGCGGCCCGGACACGCCCAGGCCGAGGCGGAACCGGCCGCCGGACAGCGAGTCCAGGGTGGCGGCGGTCATCGCGGTCATCGCCGGGGTCCGGGCGGGGATCTGCAGGATCGCGCTGCCGACGTCCACGCGTTCGGTCTGCGCGGCCACCCACGCCAGGACCGTGGGCGCGTCGGAGCCGTAGGCCTCGGCGGCCCACACCACCGAGTAGCCCAGTCGGTCGGCTTCCCGCGCCAGTTCGAGGTTCGCGGCGTCGTTGCCCGCGCCCCAGTACCCGAGGTTCAGTCCCAGTCGCACGAACCGGGACCCTACCGGTCGGTAACCTGGTTCGCCAGGCCGGGTGCGCACGATCGTGGCGGGATTCGGGCTTGACCGGTGCGTGCCACGACCCGCCGGAAAGTCGATCACCCTTTAGGCTCCCCCGCGTGGAACAGCGATACCTCGGGCGCAGCGGACTGCGGGTCTCCCGGATGGCCCTGGGCACGATGACCTGGGGCCGGGACACCGACGCGGACGAGGCGGCCACCCAGTTGCTGGCCTTCGCCGAGGCGGGCGGCACGCTGGTGGACACCGCCGACGTGTACGTGGAGGGCGAGAGCGAGCGGATCCTGGGCGGTCTGCTGGGCGAGGTCGTGCCGCGTGACGAGCTGGTGATCGCGACGAAGGCGGTGGCGCGGCGCAACGACGGCCCGTTCGGCGGTGGCGCGTCGCGGGGCGCGCTGCTCAACGCCCTGGACGGGTCGCTGCGCCGGCTCCGCGTGGAGCACATCGACCTGTGGCAGCTGCACGCGTGGGACGCGAACGTGCCGCTGGAGGAGACGCTGTCGGCGCTGGACACGGCGGTGGCGTCGGGCCGGGTCCGCTACGTGGGGGTGTCGAACTACTCGGGCTGGCAGTTGGGCACGGCGGCGGCGCTGCCGGGGCACGCGCCGCTGGTCTCGACGCAGGTGGAGTACTCGCTGCTGGAGCGGGGCGTGGAGCGGGAGGTGGTGCCGGCGGCGCGGCACCACGGGATCGGCCTGCTGCCGTGGGCGCCGCTGGGGCGTGGCGTGCTGACCGGCAAGTACCGCAACGGCACGCCGTCGGACTCGCGGGGCGCGTCGGCGCACTTCGCCGGGTACGTGGAGCAGCACCGCACGGAACGGGCGGCGCGGATCGTGCAGGCGGTGGCGACGGCGGCGGACGGTCTGGGCACGAACGCGCTGTGCGTGGCGCTGGCGTGGGTGCGGGACCGACCGGGCGTGGTGGCGCCGGTGGTGGGCGCGCGGGACACGGCCCAGTTGCTGGGGTCGCTGGCGGCGGAGGAGCTGACGTTGCCGCCGGCGATCCGCGCAGCGTTGGACGACGTGAGCGCGGTGGAGTTCGGCTATCCGGAACGGCCGCTGGGCTGAGGCAGCACGGCGGTGTCCGGATTGGACGGAATGTTGCTTTCCGTGACGATTCGGAGCGGCCTCGTGACCCCGCGTCACGCTGGAGCGTCGAGTCGGGTCTAGGTTCGGGTCGTGCGTGAGACAAGTGGTGAGCCGGCCGCGGTGACGCGACGCCGGTTGTTCGGCATCACGGCCGGTACCGCGGCGACCGTCGTGGTCGCCGGAGCGCCCGCGTCGGCCCAGGGCCCGTCGGCGCCGCGGACCGCACCGGCGACGGCTGTGGACGCGGAGGGCGCGTGGCGCAAGCTCGCCGAGGGCAATCGGCGGTTCGTCACCGGGCACCAGACCCACCCGCACGAGTCGCTGCGGTGGCGGGAGTCGCTGGTGCGGGGCCAACACCCGTTCGCGGTGGTGCTGGGGTGCGCGGACTCGCGGGTGCCGCCGGAGCTGGTGTTCGACCACGGGCTGGGCGACCTGTTCACGGTCCGCGCGGCGGGCGAGGTGCTCGACAACAGCGTGCTGGGCAGCGTCGAGTACGCGGTGGAGCACCTGGGCATCCCGCTGGTGGTGGTGCTGGGGCACGCGAACTGCGGCGCGGTGTCGGCGGCGGTGGACGTGG
Organism: Saccharothrix sp. CB00851; assembly: GCF_001905065.1. Taxonomy (NCBI): domain Bacteria; kingdom Bacillati; phylum Actinomycetota; class Actinomycetes; order Pseudonocardiales; family Pseudonocardiaceae; genus Saccharothrix; species Saccharothrix sp. CB00851. The sequence goes on along the minus strand of NZ_LWLC01000023.1, from coordinate 369,029 downwards.
TGCGGGGCCGGGCGGCGGCGGTGGACAACCAGGCCAAGCGGGTGGCGTCGCTGGTGTTGGAGAGGTCGGTGACGGTCCGCACGGCGGTGCGGCACCACGGGGTGCGGGTGGTCGCGGCGAGCTACCGGCTCGACACCGGCGAGGTCACCCGGCTGACGTGAGCGGTGGGGTCCGGGTGCGTTCACCGCCGTGTCGCGACACCCGGACCCGTCCGCCGGTCAGCCGGAGTACTTGCCCCGGTAGCCGACCGGCCCTTCGCCGGGGAACTGCGCGGTGCCCTCGAACGTGCTGCCGTTGTCGAAGAACGTCACGCTGCCGTTGCCTTGGTCGCCGCTCCAGGTGACGGTGGTCCCGGTGGACGGCGCCCCCTCCTCGGGCACGACCGGGTCGCGGTTCGTGATGCTCACGGTCAGCGGCGCGTCGGGCTGCCAACCACCGCCACCGGTGTGGATCTCGGTCTCGTACGTGGCCACCTGCGACCTCCTTCGGCACGGGGGCTTTCCCCGCGCACCGATCGCACCACCGCCCGGTGGGGCGCGGGCGGGCTGAAACCCCGCATCAGCCTCCGGATGAACACCACCACCTGGTCGGGTCAGGTCAGGGTGTCGTTCACGTGGCGGAACCACTCCCGGACACCCGCCAGTTGGTCCTCCAGCCAGGTGGCGACGTCGGCGGCGAGGTCGAGGGCGCGGGGTGTGCGGACGTGCCCGGCGAGGTGCTCGACCAGGGTCTGGATGCGCCGCACGGGCGGCGGGTGGTTGCCCGCGAACGGCACGGTCAGGCCGAGCTCGTCGGCCAGCCGGTCGGTCACCTCGTGCAGGAACAGCACCAGCAGCACCGCGCCGACCAGGCACGGCTCGTGCGCCTCCAGCTCACGGGGGCCGAGGTCGTCCAGGGTGTGCAGCATGACCGTGGCGGCGACGCGGTCGGCCTCGTGCTCGCGCGGCCAGCCCACGGACCGGGCGTCGAGGGCGCCGACGGGTGTGTTGGTGTCGGTGAGGCGGCGGGCGTGCAGCAGGTGCCCGGACAGCACGTGCCCGACCTCGTGGGCCAGCACGAACTGGGTCCCCCGCCGCGCCATCAGCGAGACCAGCGCGGCACGCTGGCCGGACAGCTCGGGCAGCCGCCGCGCCTCGACCGCGCCGTTGCCGTACAGGTGGGCGTTGACGGCCTCGGCCAGTGCGAAGGACGCCTGTTCGGGGGTCAGCAGGGGCGGGGTGCCGTAGTTCGGCAGCGCCCCGGTCATGATCTTCAGCACGGCGCCGAGCAGGTCCAGCAGCGAGGTGTTGACCAGCACCAGCACGCCGCGGCCCGGCACGGGGACGCTGAGCGCGTCGAGCGTGCCGGTGGGGAACACGCCCGCCAGCACCGGGGTGGCGGCGTCCCACCCGGCGACGCGGGCCAGGTGCAGCACCTCGGGCTGCAGGGCGTCGAGGGTGCGTTGCTGCTCGCGCAGGTGCGCGGGCCGGTAGGCGGCGGGCCGCACCCGCACGTCGACCAGCCGCCCCAGCAGGTCCGGCAGCGGCTCGGCGGCCACCTGGGTCCAGGTGTGGTAGCGCATGGCGGTGTCGGCGGGGTGCGCCGGTGGGTCGAGGTGGTCGGCCACCCGCCGGTCCCGCAGCAGTTGCACGTGCCGGTTGCGCAGCTCCTCGACGGTCATCGCGACGCCTCCCCGTTCACCTGGGATAGTCGCCGGAGAAGGGCGAGGGGTACGGGTGGGGCGCGACTATCACCTGCCCAGACCAACGACAACACCCGCCCCCTGCGTGACGATGGTGGTTCGGTGATGGATGCTGGGAGGGCTGAACGGGGTCGACTGGGAGGTCCGACGTTGCGCCGACTGGCGGCGGTAGTGCTCACCGGGGTCGCCTTGGTCTCGGGCTGTGCGACCGAGGAGAACCCGGCCGATCCGCTGCAGCTCGCGGCGACGTTGGAGCCCGCGCGGCCCGCCGCGGCACCGGAGCAGACCGCCGCGCCGCACGGCCGGGTGGTGCCGCTGGGGCGGGCGACGGCGGTCGCGGTCGCGGGCGGGCGGGTGGCGGTGGCGCTGGCCGATCCGCCGTCGGTGGCCCTCTACCCCGCCGACACGCTGGGTGACCCCGTGGTCGTGCCGCTGCCCGGTCCGGCCGAACAGCTGGTCACGGTCGGTGACGCGGTGGAGGCGGTGGTGCCCGCCGGTGCCGTGGTGACGATCCGGCCGGACGGCACGACGTCGCAGCGCGCGGTGGACGGTGCCCCGGCGGACGTGGTCCGGGTGGGCGAGCGGACGTTGGTGGCGCAGCGCGACCTGCGGCAGGTGTCGGTGGACGGGCACGTCGTGCGCGGCATCTCCAGCCCGGACCGGCTGGTCGCGGTCGGCGGTGCGGCGGTGGTGCTGGACCGGCCGCGCAGCGCGGTGTTCGACCTGGACCCGGCGGCCGACGGCCCCGGTGCCGGGCTGCGCGCGGGCGAGGGTGCGACGAACGCGGTGGCCGACCGGTTCGGCCGGGTGCTGGTGGTGGACACGCGCGGCGGTGAGCTGATGGCGTTCTCCACCGGCCCGCTGATCATGCGGCTGCGCTACCCCGTGCCGGGCGAGCCGTACGGGATGGCCTACGACGAGGCGCGCGACCTGGTGTGGATCACGCTCACCGGGCGCAACGAGGTCGTGGCGTTCGACGTGTCCGGTGCGGAGCCGGTGGAGCGGCACCGGTACGCCACGGTCCGGCAGCCGGACTCGGTGGCGGTGGACCCAGGCAGCGGGCGCGTGTTCGTCGCGTCCGGGAACGGCGCAGGGATGCAGGTGATCGGATGACGGGCGAAGGGGTGGTCGACGGGGACTGGGAGTACCGGCCGCTGCGGTTGCCGGCCGGTGTCTCCCGTCGCACGGCGACGACGCAGCTGACGATCCACGCGGAGTTCGCCGGGTGGGAGCTGTCGCGGACGTTGTTGTTCGGCGACGGTTCCCGCAAGGTGTGGCTGCGGCGCAAGCGGACGGCCGCCGTGGTGCCGGGCGTGATCACCTAGGACCGGTCGGCCGCCGCGCGCGTCACCGTCCCACGGGCGGTGGCGGCGGACCAGGTCGGCCCGGGAACCCCGGGTCCGCGCGACTCTGCCGACTACCACAGCTGTGGTACCACAGCTGTGGTGAAGCGGGCTCCACCTGCGACTTCGACTCCGGCTCCTCCACTGTGGACGGCCTGACCGACCTCAATGGACGACGGCCCACGTGCGCACGGTCGGGTCGACGAGGACGTCGAGCACCGCGTCCGACCGCCCGGCGGCGGTGACGACGGCCGCGAGGGTCTTCTGCGCGCGGGCCGAGCGCGGGCTGGTCAGCCGCACCTGGGAGGGTTTCGGTGGTAAGTCGACCACCTCGCGAGCGTAGGCGACACTCCCCCGGCGCCGCGTGTTTTTCCGCGAGCCGCCACTTCGGCGGCCGGGCTAATCGGTGTCGCTGAGGGCGGCGGTGGGGTCGCGGTGCGGGATGCCGGTCGGCCACCAGGTGCCGTCGGTGTCGCGGTAGGGGTACCAGCGGCCGTCGCGGCCGTAGCGGAGTTGTCGGTCGTGGACGGTCCAGCGGTTGCGCCACACGGTCGGTTCGGGCAGTTCGCCGCTGTCCCAGGCGGCACGGGCGCGGGCGGTGTCGGTCTTGCCGGGGGTCCAGGGCTGTTCGAGGACGTCCAGGGCGGCGAGGCCGCCTTGGCGCCAGGCCCGCACGGCGCGGGGGTCGGCGTCGAGCCGGTCGTGCAGGGCGGGCACGGTGGCGGCCATCCGGATGTGGTCGCGGCGGTCGTCGGGGGCGGGCCAGTGGCCGGTGGCGAGCACGTCGCGGGCTTTCGCGGCGGCGTCGGCGACGAGCAGGCGCAGCACGTCGACGTCGAGGCCGGGCGCGGGTTCGAACTCCGGCAGCGGGCCGAGGTCGCCGGGCGGCGGGTCGGCGGGCAGGTCCCGGACCGGTTCGGCGTAGGCGGCGGTGGCCAGGACGCCGGCGGTGGGGCGGGAACCGGCGACGACTTCGTCCTGGTCGCGTCCGCGCAGGAGCAGCAGGACCCACGGGTCGGCGTCGAGCAGCCACGACGCCTGGTGGCACAGCGCGGCGGCGTGGCGGCAGGGCAGCTCCCAGCCGGGGCAGGTGCACTCGGGGTCGAGGTCGCCGATGCCGGGCAGCAGCGGCACGCCCGCGTCGGCGGCGGCGTCGGCGAGTTCGCGGGGCATCTCGCGGTCGAGCAGCGCGGCGAGGTGGCCCGCTTTCGCGGCGATCTGGCCGAGGAACCGGTTCCACTCGCCGTCGGTCAGCTCGGTGACGTGGACGGTGGTCCGGTAGGTGTCCTCGGCGTCGTAGACGGTGGCGTCGAGGCGGCCGGGGCTGACGGTGATGGTGCCGACGAGCCCGGCGTGGGCGTACTTGCGGCCCTGCCGCAGCGGCGCCTGGTCCAGTGAGGTGTCCTCCAGGGCCTGCAGCCACGCCTTGCCCCACCAGGAGCGGGCGCGGCGCACGCCCTTGCCGAACGCGGGGAAGCCCTTGACGCGGTCGCTCACGTGCCGCTCCTGAGTTCGACCAGGTTGCCCAGTTCGTCGTCGGACAGTTCGGTGAACGCGGCGTCGCCGCGGGCCAGGACGGCGTCGGCGAGGTCGCGCTTGGCGCGCAGCATCGCGGCGATGCGGTCCTCGATGGTGCCCTCGGCGATGAGCCGGTGCACCTGCACGGGCCGGGTCTGGCCGATGCGGTGGGCGCGGTCGGTGGCCTGGTCCTCCACGGCCGGGTTCCACCACCGGTCGTAGTGCACGACGTGGTCGGCGCGGGTGAGGTTGAGGCCGGTGCCGGCGGCTTTGAGGGAGAGCAGGAACACCGGGCACCCGCCGTCCTGGAAGCGGCGCACCATGTCCTCGCGGGCGGGGACGGGCGTGCCGCCGTGCAGCAGCTGGGTGGCGATGCCGCGGCCGGCGAGGTGGCGTTCGATGAGCCGGGCCATGGCGACGTACTGGGTGAACACGAGCACCGAGCCGTCCTCGGCGAGGATCGTGTCGAGCAGTTCGTCGAGCAGTTCGAGCTTGCCGGACCGGCCGGCGAGCTTCGGCGAGGTCTCCTTGAGGTACTGGGCGGGGTGGTTGCAGACCTGCTTGAGGCCGGTGAGCAGCTTGACGATCTTGCCGCGGCGGGCGATGCCGTCGGCTTCGCGGACCTCGGCCATGAGTTCCCGCACGACCGCCTCGTAGAGCGCGGCCTGTTCGCGGGTCAGCGCGACGGGCTGGTCGGTCTCGGTCTTGGGCGGCAGTTCGGGCGCGATACCGGGATCGGTCTTGCGGCGGCGCAGCAGGAACGGCCGCACCAATCGGGCGAACCGCTGCGCGGCCTCGTGGTCGCGGTCGCCTTCGATGGGACCCGCCCAGCGGGCCTTGAACCGGGCCATGGTGCCGAGCAGGCCGGGGGTGGTCCAGTCGAGGATCGCCCACAGCTCCGACAGGGTGTTCTCCACCGGCGTGCCGGTGAGGGCGACGCGGGCGCGGGCGGGGATGCGGCGCAGCGCCTTGGCGGTGTCGGAGGCGGGGTTCTTCACGTGCTGGGCCTCGTCGGCGACGACCATGCCCCAGTCGACGTCGGCGAGCCGGTCGGCGTCCAGGCGCATGGTGCCGTAGGTGGTGAGCACGAAACCCTCGTGCGCGACCTCCCGGCGGGGACCGTGGAAGCGCCGCACGGGCACGCCGGGCGCGAAGCGTTCGATCTCGCGCTGCCAGTTGCCCATCAGCGACGCCGGGCAGACCACCAGCGTGGGTCCGGGGTCGCGCCGGTCGCGGTGCAGGTGCAGCGCGATGAGGGTGACGGTCTTGCCCAGACCCATGTCGTCGGCCAGGCACGCGCCCAGGCCGAGCGAGGTCATGCGGTCCAGCCAGCGCAGGCCGTGCAGCTGGTAGTCGCGCAGGGTCGCCCGCAGCGCGGGCGGCTGGCTGATCGGGTCGGTGTCGAGGTCGGCCAGGCGCGACTTCAGCTCGTCCAGCCAGCCGGTGGCGGCGACCTGGACCTCGACGCCGTCGACCCGGGTGCTGCCGGTCAGCGCCGCGCCGAGCGCGTCGATCGCGGTGACGGGTTCGAGGGTGCGTTCGCGGGCGCGGCGGGCCAGCTCCGGGTCGACGAGGGTCCAGCGGTCGCGCAGCCGCACGACCGGCCGGGTGGCCTCGGCGAGCCGGTTTAGTTCGTCGGGGGTGAGCGGGTCGTCGCCCAGGGCGAGCTGCCAGTCGACGGAGGTGAGCTGGTCGGGGCCGAAGAACGCCGGCCGGTCGCTGGGCCGTTCGCCGATCACGACCTTGGCCGACAGGTCCCGCACCAGGTCCTTGGGCCAGTGCACGTCCACGCCCGCGCCGGCCAGGCGGACCGCCCCGGTGGTGAGCAGGTGCTCGACGTCGGAGTCGAGCAGGGTGACCTCGTCGGGCACGGCCTGGTCGAGCAGCCGTTCCAGCGGCGCCCAGGCACGGGCGGCACGGCGCAGCGCGACCATGGCGTCGGCCCGGGACCGCTGGTTGGCCGACGCCCACAGCTCGGCGGCGTCGACCACGCGGGCCGGATCGGCGAGGCTGTGCACCTGCACGACGCCGCGGAACGGGCCGAAGCCCTCGATCCGCAGGGAGATCCGCACGCCCTGGTCGGCCCAGTCGCGCAGGTGCGGCACCTGCTGGGGCGCCATCGCGGCGAACGCCGGTGCGCCGGCCGCGTGCACGGCCGCCGCGCCACGCGGCATGGTGTCGGCGACGGCGTCGAGGAAGGCGCGCAGCAGCGGTTCGGCGTCGGGCAGTTCGAGCGGGTCGCGGCCCGGCAGCGGCACGGCGCGGGCGTGCGCGGGCATCGCGTCGGCCAGGTCGCGCACGCGGGCGTGGTCGCCCGCGTCGAGAGGACCGAGCAGCCACGCGTCGAAGTCGCCGTCGGTGACCGCGGGCCGCACCCGGCCCCGGGCGACGAGTTGCAGCGCCACCACCACGGCCGCGCCCCAGAACGCGGTGGCGGGGTGGGCGTGCGGGGTGCGGCGGGCACGGCTGAGCAGCGGGATGGCCTCGGTCACCGGCAGCCGCAGGGCGGGCACGGTCTGCCGGGTGCCGTCGGGGGTGGCGATGGTGAGCCGGTCCGGGCCGGGTGCGTCGACCCCGTCCGAGTGCACCGACGGCTGCGCCGAACCGGCGGGACGGGGGTCCTGGGCGGGGTAGAAGGCGATCGTGGACGTGCGTGGCGGGTCGGCGACCTCGAAGACGGCCGCGTACCGCTCCAACCCTGTGTTCAGCGCTCCCCCTCGCTACTCAAGTTTGAGTATAGCCCAGCTGCCCGGTGCGCCCGGCGATCCCGGTTCGCCTGCCATCGGGTAGGCGCCCGACTCCAGGCGCTCGACCAGGCCCCGCGTCCACTCCGCCCCCGCGGCCGCGGTGTGCTCCCACAGCCCGAACAGCTCCTTCACGTGCGGCGGATCGCGCCACTCCCCCACCTGCTCGCGCGCCGCGTCACGCCGGGTCTCCAACGCCGCCAGCCGCTCGGTGAGCAGACCGACGGCTTCCTCCCTCGTCAACGACGGCAGCAGCGCCAACCCGGCCGCGAGCAGGTCCGGCCGCGTCTCCGGCCGCCGCAACGCGTCCCTGAGCAACGTGCGGTACTCGGCCTCCCCCGCGGGGGTGATCTCGTAGTCCGTGCGACCGGGCGGCACGCTGTGGTCGACCAGGCAGCCGTCCTTGGTGAGCTGCTTCAACGCGTGGTAGATCGAGCCCCACTTGACGTTGGCCCACTCCCCCGCGCCCCACGACATCAGGTCGTTGCCGATCAGGTAGCCGTGGGCGCGCCCGTAGCCGCGCACCACCCCGAGCACCAGCAGCCGTGTTGCCGACATCGCGTCCTCGTCCAGCGGTCTCCGGGTTGCGTGGATCCCGGTTTCGCCGATCAGGGTAGATCGCCGAGGATGGACCGGTGACGCTCGCCAAGATCGACGACGCTCAGCGGCGGGCCCGCCTCGGCGTCCGCCACCTGCTGTCCGCCCGTGCCACCGCCGTGGAGGACGTGGTCGAGGCACTCGTCGGCCTGCACGCCACCGACCCGGGCACGGTGTTCCTCTCCGCGTGCGCCCGCCTGGAACACCCCTCGGTGCCCGAGGTGGAAGCCGCGTTCTACGAGCGGCGGACGCTGGTCCGGTCGTTGTGCATGCGCCGCACGATGTTCGCCGTCACCGCCGCGACCGCACCCGTGGTGCAGGCCGCCGCGGGCGCCGCCATCGCCGCCAAGGAACGGCAGAAGCTGCTCACCTACCTCGCCGACGGCGTCGGCTGGGACGCCGACCGGCTCGCCCGGGTCGAGGACGCCACCCTCGAAGCGCTGCGCCTGCGCGGCGAGGCCACCGCCGTCGAGCTCACCCACGACGTCCCCGACCTGCTCGAACAGGTCGTCGTCGCACCCGGCAAGCCCTACGAGACCCGCCAGAACGTGTCCAGCCGCATCATCCGCGTGCTGGCCGCCGACGGCAGGCTGCGCCGCGGCCGACCCCTCGGCACCTGGCTGAGCACCCAGTTCCGCTGGGAGCCCGCCACACCTTGGCCGTCACTCGACCCCGACCTCGGCCGCGCCGAACTCGCCCGCCGCTGGCTCGCCTCCTACGGCCCCGGCACCGAAGCCGACCTCAAGTGGTGGACCGGCTGGAACCTCGGCCACACCCGGGCCGCCCTCACCGCCGCCGGCGCCGTCCCGGTCGAGCTCTCCACCGGCACCGGCTACGCCCTGCCCGACGACCTCGACCCCGTCGACCAGCCCCCACCGTGGGCCGCGCTGCTGCCGGCACTGGATTCGACACCGATGGGATGGCAGGCTCGCGACTGGTACCTGCCCGCCCGACACCGGCCGCGCCTGTTCGACACCGCGGGCAACGTCGGCCCGACCGTCTGGTGGAACGGCTCGGTCGTCGGCGGGTGGGCCCAGCGCGCCGACGGCGGACTCGTGTGGCGACTCCTCGACGACGTCGGCGCGGACGCGGAAGCGGCGATCGCCCGGGAGGCGGACCGGTTGGCGTCCTGGCTGGGCGGGGTGCGCGTGATCCCCCGCTTCCGGACGCCGTTGGAGAAGGAGCTGACGACATGATCGGATTGCGGAGGGTGGACGACGCGGGAGTGGAACGGCTGCTCGGCCTGGCGGTCGCGGACGCCGACCCCACCGACGTCATGCCACCGGGCTGGACCCTGGACCGACCGGACGACTTCCGCGAGTTCTACCGGGGCTTCCAGGACGACGCCTACGAGATCGTGGACGGCGAGCGCACCGTCGGCATGATCCGGCTCACCGCGAAGGGCGAGACCGGGATCTGGGTCGCCCGCTGCGCCCGCGGCCACGGCGTCGGCCTCGCCGCGCTGCGCCGCGTCATCGAAGAAGCGCCCCGACGCGGCGTCACCACGGTCTTCGCCGACACCACCACCGACAACACCGCCGCCATGGCCCTCCTGCGCAAGGCGGGCGCGGTGCTCGACGTCGACGGCACCCACGTCCACGCCCGGATCCCGGTGCCCGTCGAACCGTGCCCGAGCGACGGCGTGGACGTGGGCTGACCGGTCTCAGGTCTCGGACTTGCGGAGCTTGGCGCGCAGCGCGCGGCGGGCGACCGGGCCGAGGTCGTCCACCACGTCCACGAGGACCGCGAGGCGGTCCAGGGCGTCGAGCGCGGCGTGCGCGCCGGCCGGGTCGACGCCCTCGAACAGCTCCAGTCCGATGAACCCCGCGCACACCGCGCGGGCCAACCCGCCGGTGTCCACCAGGTCGCGCACCGGCGAGTCGGCCAGCAGCCGGTCCAGCACGCGCTCGACAGGGCCGATCCACAGCTCCAGCGCGGCCGACGCGGCCTTGGCCAGCTCCTGGTCCGCCTGCGCGCCGGCGAGCAGCTGGGCGAGCACCATGACGTTGCCCAGCGACCGCTCCTCGGCGTGCAGGCGGCGGCCCAGCTCCAGCAGCTGCCGCAGGTCGGCGACCTCGTCCAGCCGGGACGCGAACGACGCGACCCTGACCTTCGTGGCGGCCAGGCACGCCGCCTCCAGCAGCTCGTGCACGCTGCCGAAGTGGTAGAAGACCAGGGCCTGGTTGACGCCGGCGGTGGCGGCGATCGTGCGGGCGGACGTACCGGTGATCCCGTGCCGCCGGATCGTCTCGATCGCGCCGTCGATCAGTCGCTGTCGCGTGTCGGCCATGTGATCACGGTAGGGGCACGCGCCGAGCAGCGTGATCGCCGCGGCCGCGGACATCAACGCGCCGCCGAACCCGGCCCGGTCGTGCGCGATGAAGTCCGTCAGCCGCGCGTTCGCCTCGTCCAACTTCTCCGCCCCGGTGCCCAGGAACGCCAGATCGCTCGCCACGAACACCTCCGAAGCACCGGGCCGAGCGCGATCGCGGCCGCGCCCAGCCCCGCGCCGATCATCCCCAGCCCGACCAGCGCGCCCCACCACCACGCCGGCCACCGCCTCGGGTCACGCCCCACGTCGCGCACCGAGGGCGCCGGACGGGTCGGCGTCGCCGCCTCCACCACCCGCGCGAACCAACCGGGACCGGCCGCCACCAGCACTTCCGGCGCGGCCAGGACCGCCTTGGCCGGGTCGGCGAGGACGTCCACCGCACGAGCCGTCGACGGCGAACGCAGGTGCACCACATCGGGATCGGCGCCGACACGCACGGCATCGACGTGCCGCACCAGCGCGGCCACCACCTCCGGTCCCGTCGCCCGCACCACCACCGGCACACGTCGCCCCACGGCCGCCTCGCGCACCACCCCGACGTCCGCGGGCCCGACCGGACCCACCTCCACCACACCCGCGCCGAGCAACGGCAACGCCCTCACCGCGTCCCGCGCGACACCGGGCGGCACCACCGCACCCACCCGGCTCCGCACCGCCACCCCGGCCACCGAACCGGCCAGCCACCGCGGCGGGTGCCGGTGCCCGAAACCCCGCGACACCAGCCACCCGCCACCCGGCAACGACCCGACCAGCGCCAACACCCGCAACGCCACCCGCCGCGACCGGCCCGGCCCCAGCACCGCCGCGGCGATCCCGCGCAGCGGGAAATAAGTCCAGTCAGGCACCGGAACACCCCTTTTTTAAGCGACTGCTCAAAACGCAGGGTACGCCGAAGGTTGAGCACTCGCTCAACAGTCAGGAGAACGAACCGACCACCACGGTCGCCGACAGCTCCTCGTCCGACACGACCTCCGCGCACAACCCACCCAGGGCGAACGCCGCCACCGTCCCCGACGCCTGCCGCGCACCCGTCTCCACCAACAACCGCCCACCCGGCGCCAACCACCGCGCCGCGCCCGCGATCACCCGCCGCTGCACGTCCAGACCGTCCGCCCCGCCGTCCAACGCCACCCGCGGCTCGTGGTCGCGCGCCTCCGGCGGCATCAGCCCGATCGCCCCCGTCGGCACGTACGGCGCGTTCGCCACCAGCACGTCCACCCGCCCCACCAACGACACCGGCAGCGGGTCGTAGAGATCACCCACGTACACCCGGCCCGCACCCACGTTGCGACGCGCACAAGCCACCGCCACCGGGTCCACGTCCACGGCGTGCAACTCCACCCCGGGCACCCGATCGGCGACCGCGGCACCCACCGCGCCCGAACCGCAGCACAGGTCCACCACCACCGCACCCGGCCGCGCCAGACCCGCCGCCACCGCCACCAGGAACCCGGTTCGCCGACGCGGCACGAACACCCCCGGCTCGACCACCACCCGCAACCCGCAGAACTCCGCCCACCCCACCACGTGCTCCAACGGCACCCCGGCCACCCGCCGCGCCGTCAACGACGCCAACTCGGCCGGACCACGCGCGGCGGCCACCAACAACCGCGCCTCGTCCTCCGCGAACACACACCCCGCCGCACGCAACCGCGCGACAACATCGACCACCAACACCACGAACGCCTCTCGCGCGAAACCCGCGGGCGCCCCTCACACCGCCACGACGCGGCCGGGAGCGACCCGATGCACACCAGCAGAAATGGGTCCCACCTCCCTCGTCCGCGCCAACGCGCACACCGTATATCACCGACGACCGGCCTCAGCCCCCACCGGCACGCGCCACCGCCGCCTCCACCCCGTCCAACAACACCTCCAACCCCGTCACGAAGTTCAACACCGCGTCCCGCTCCAAATACGGCACGGACTCATCCCCCTCCACCGGCGGCGGCTCCTCCTCCCCCAACTCCGCCGACAACGGGAACCGCTCGGCGAAGTCCGGCGCCACCTCCTCGAACACCTCCGACCGCGAGAACCACCACTCCTCGTCCGTCATCCCCGTCTCCCGCGCCGCCCGCCGCGCCTCCGCGATCACCCCCGCCGCACCGCGCACGAACTGCACCACCGCACCCACCACACCCCGCAACACCGACGACCCCAATCCCGTCGGCCGCAAAATCCGCAACAACACCTCCAGCATCGCGAACTCGTTGGGCCCCAACACCGGCCGCGCCTGCGACACCTGCAACACCCACGGGTGCGTCAGGAAGAACTCCCGCGCGTCCACCGCCCACGCCCGCAACGCCACCCGCCACCCGTCGTCCACCGGGTACTCCGACGGCAGCTCACCCAGCACCCGGTCGTACATCAGGTCCACCAACTCCGCCTTGCTCGGCACGTACGTGTACAACGCCATCGCCGAACGCCCCAACCGCTCACCCACCGCGCGCATCGACAACGCCGCCATGCCGTCCCGATCCGCCACCTCGACCGCCGCGTCCACGATCACGTCCACCGACAGCCCCGGCCCCGCGGCACCACCCGGCGCACGCCACAGCAGCCGCATCGACCGACGCGCGTCACCCTGCCCCGCGTACACCGCCACTTGCCCGCTCCTTACACCGTAAAGTACCGTGCCGCGAGCACCTTACGGCATAAACAAACCAGGGGGAAAGCCGGCGATGGCCGCACCAGCAGACAGCCACGACGTCATCCAGGTACGGGGCGCGAGGGAGAACAACCTCGCCGATATCTCCGTCGACATCCCCAAACGACGCCTCACCGTCTTCACCGGCGTCTCCGGCTCCGGCAAATCATCCCTCGTCTTCGGCACCATCGCCGCCGAGTCACAACGCCTCATCAACGAGACCTACACCGCGTTCATCCAGTCCTTCATGCCCAGCCTCGGCCGCCCCGACGTCGACGCCCTGCGCAACCTCAGCGCCGCGATCATCGTCGACCAGGAGCGCATGGGCGCCAACTCCCGCTCCACCGTCGGCACCGCCACCGACGCGCACACCATGCTCCGCATCCTGTTCAGCCGCCTCGGCCAACCCCACGTCGGCACCTCCGGCGCCTTCAGCTTCAACCTCCCCGAAGGCATGTGCCTCAGGTGCGAAGGCCTCGGCCGCGTCTCCACCGTCGACGTCGACCAACTGGTCGACCGCACCAAGTCCCTCACCGAAGGCGCCATCACCGTCCCCGGCTTCACCGTCGACAACTGGTACGTCCAGACCTACGTCCAATCCGGCTTCTACGACCCCGACAAGAAACTCCAGGACTTCACCGAGGAAGAATGGGACGCCTTCCTCAACCGCGACACCACCAAGGTCAAAGTGGGCAAGACCAACGTCACCTACGAAGGCCTCCTGGTCAAAGTCCAGCGCCTCTACCTCGGCAAGGACCGCGAATCCATGCAGCCCCACATCCGGGCGTTCGTGGACCGCGCCGTCACCTTCACCGAATGCCCCGAGTGCCGCGGCGCCCGCCTCAACGCCGCCGCCCTCTCCTCCAGGATCGACGGCCTGAACATCGCCGACTGCTCCACCATGCAGATCAGCGACCTCGCCGACTGGGTCGCCAAGATCGACGACCCCTCCGTCGGACCCATGCTCACCACGCTGAAGGAACTCCTCGACAACCTGGTCGAGATCGGCCTCGGCTACCTCAGCCTCGACCGACCCGCCGCCACCCTCTCCGGCGGCGAGGCCCAACGCGTCAAGATGGTCCGCCACGTCGGCTCCGCCCTCACCGACGTCACCTACGTCTTCGACGAACCCACCACCGGCCTGCACCCCCACGACATCCAGCGGATGAACGACCTGCTCCTGCGCCTGCGCGACAAGGGCAACACCGTCCTGGTGGTCGAGCACAAACCCGAGACCATCGGCATCGCCGACCACGTGATCGACCTCGGACCCGGCGCGGGCACCCACGGCGGCCACATCACCTTCAGCGGCACCGTCGCGGAACTGCGCGCCTCCGACACCCTCACCGGGCGCCACCTCGACCACCGCGCCCGGCTCCGCGACCAGGTGCGCACACCCACCGGCCGGCTGCCGATCGCCGGCGCCACCCTGCACAACCTCAAGGGCGTCGACGTCGACATCCCCCTCGGCGTCCTCACCGTCGTCACCGGCGTCGCGGGCTCCGGCAAGAGCTCCCTCATCCACGGCTCCCTCGCCCGCCGCGACGACGTCGTCACCGTCGACCAGTCGCCCATCCGCGGCTCACGACGCTCCAACCCCGCCACCTACACCGGCCTGCTCGACCCCATCCGCACCGCCTTCGCCAAGGCCAACGGCGTCAAACCCGCCCTGTTCAGCGCCAACTCCGAAGGCGCCTGCCCCAAGTGCAAGGGCATCGGCCTGGTCTACACCGACCTCGCGATGATGGCCGGCGTCGCCTCGGTCTGCGAGGAGTGCGAAGGCAAGCGGTTCACCGCCGAAGTCCTCACCCACACCCTGCGGGGCCGCGACATCAGCGAGGTCCTCGGCATGTCCGTCACCGAGGCCCGCGACTTCTTCACCGAGAAGCAGGCCAAGGCCATCCTGGACCGCCTGGTCGACGTCGGCCTCGGCTACCTCTCCCTCGGCCAGCCCCTCACCACCCTGTCCGGCGGCGAGCGGCAGCGGCTCAAGCTCGCCATCCACATGGCCGAGAAGGCGTCCACCTACATCCTCGACGAGCCCACCACCGGCCTGCACCTCGCCGACGTGGACCAGCTGCTCGGCCTGCTCGACCGCCTGGTGGACGACGGCAACACCGTCATCGTGATCGAGCACCACCAGGCCGTCATGGCGCACGCCGACTGGATCATCGACCTCGGACCCGGCGCCGGGCACGACGGCGGTCGGATCGTCTTCACCGGCACACCCGCCGACCTGGTCGCGAACGCCTCCACCCTGACCGCCCAACACCTCCGCGCCTACGTCGGGCGCTGACCGTCCTCGGCGGCTTTTCGGTCAAGTCTTCTTCCGGTGTCAGACCTGGCGCCGGGAGAAGACTTGTCTTAGTCAACACTGAAGTTATTAACACTATCGAGTGATCTTGTGCCGGTTCGCCCCGGTGGGGCCAGGCGGTTCGGTACACCGCAGGTCATTCCTACTGCCGGCCGATTGTCCGACCTCAGGCGGTCCTCTAACGTTGCCGATCACGTCCGCGCGAACGTGATCGCAGAACCTCCGCTCCCCGGCCGACCCGCGTCACCACAGGGTCTGCCGGAACCCCTGCACGAGGGAGAACCCTGCAATGGGAGACGTTCGCGGATCCAGACGAGCCCTGCTCGCGTTAGCCACTGCGGCGATCACCGCCACCGGCCTGGCCGCCGGGACCACACCCGCGCTCGCCGAGGCCGACATCGTCGGCACGTCCAACCCGACCGCCATCAAGGACAGCTACATCGTCGTCTACAACGAGCTGTCCACCCAGAGCGTCGACGTGCTCACCGCCGACCTCAGCGCCAAGTACGACGCCAAGGTCGACTTCACCTACCGCCACGCCTTCAAGGGCTTCGCGGGCACGCTGTCCGAACGGGACGCGCGCCGCCTGGCCGCCGAGCCCGGCGTGGCCTACGTCCAGCAGAACGGCGAGGTCAAGGCGACCGCGACCCAGCCGAACCCGCCGTCGTGGGGCCTGGACCGGATCGACCAGCGCGACCTGCCGCTGAACTCGTCGTACACCTACCCCAACGACGGCACCGGCGTCACCGCCTACATCATCGACACCGGCATCCGGACCACGCACTCGGACTTCGGCGGCCGGGCCAGCTGGGGCACCAACACCGTCGACAGCAACAACACCGACTGCAACGGCCACGGCACGCACGTCGCCGGCACGGTCGGCGGCACGGCCCACGGCGTCGCCAAGGGCGTGCGGCTGATCGCGGTCAAGGTGCTCAACTGCCAGGGTTCCGGCTCGTTCGCCGGTGTCGCGGCGGGCATCGACTGGGTCACCGGCCACCACACCTCCGGCCCGGCCGTGGCGAACATGAGCCTCGGGGGCTCGGGCAGCGACCCGACCGGCGAGGCCGCGGTCCGCAACTCGATCGCCGACGGCGTGACCTACGCGATCGCGTCGGGCAACTCCAACGCCAACGCGTGCAACTTCACCCCCGCGCGGGTGGCCGAGGCGATCACGGTCAACGCGTCGACGAACACCGACGCCCGCGCCTCGTTCTCCAACTGGGGAACGTGCACGGACATCTTCGCGCCGGGCCAGAACATCACCTCGGCGTGGATGACCAACGACACCGCCACCAACACCATCAGCGGCACGTCCATGGCGGCGCCGCACGTCGCCGGCGGTGCGGCGGTCCTGCTCGGCGCCACGCCGTCGCTGACGCCCGCGCAGGTCGCCGACGCCATGATCGCCAACTCCACCCCGAACAAGATCACCAGCCCCGGCACCGGCTCGCCGAACCGGCTGCTGTTCGTCAACACCGGCGACCCGGGCGGCCCCGGCAGCCCGTCGGTCACCCCGCCGGGCAACCAGACCGGCAGCGTCGGCACCGCCACGAGCCTGCAGCTCAAGGCCTCGGGCGGCACGTCGCCGTACACGTGGTCGGCCACCGGCCTGCCGCCCGGCCTGGCGATCGCGGCGTCCACCGGCCTGATCTCCGGCACGCCCACCACCGCCGGCACCTACACCGTGACCGCCACCGCGACCGACAGCGCGGGCAAGACCGGGAGCACCACGTTCACCTGGGCGATCAACCCGCCCGGCGGCTCGTGCGCCGCGCCCGGCGAGAAGGTCGTCAACGGCGGGTTCGAGAGCGGCACCACCGGCTGGTCCAACGCCACTTACACCATCGCCGCGTGGACCGGTGAGGGCTCGCCGCGCACCGGCACCCGCTCCTCGTGGATCAGCGGCTACGGCTACACCAACACCGAGACGCTGACCCAGACCGTCACCGTCCCGGCGGGCTGCACCAACACGACCCTGTCGCTGTGGCTGAAGATCAGCACGGACGAGTACGAGCCGGACGTGTTCGACACCTTCACCGTCAAGGCCGGTGCGACCACCCTGGCGACCTACACCAACCTCAACCCGTCCGGCTACGCGGTGCGCACCTTCAGCCTGGGCGCGTTCGCGGGCCAGAGCGTCACGCTGAGCTTCACCGGCACGGAGGACTGGTCCTACCAGACCTCGTTCGTGCTCGACGACGTCTCGGTGAACGCGGCCTGATCACCAGCGGTGGGGAGGCCCCGGAAACCCAGGGCCTCCCCACCGCGTCACGTCAGAACCTCAGCGTCAGCACGCGATCGGCGAGGAACCCACCGCGACGTCGTCGTACCAGAGGGTGTTCGCGCCGTCGCCGTAGCTCTCCCAGCCCAGCCGCAGGTCCGTGACGGCGGGCCGCCAGCCGGTCTTGCGCAGCCACTGGCTGTCGATGTCCGGCGTGGACACGCCGTCCACCACCAGGCCGTCGACCACGGAGCCGTTCAGCGAGGTCGAGATCCGGCCGGCCGGGTCGACGGTGAACTGCACGCAGTTCCACTGGCCGGTGGGCAGCGGCTTGCTCTGCGCGACACCCGCCGGGCTCTGCTCGGGCAGGGTGGCGTCGTCGGACTCGCGGTTCCACTGCAGCGCCGCGTTCTGGCCGCCCATGCGCAGGTCCTTGCCCGCATCGCCGGCGTCCTTCATGGCCATGAACGTCACGTGCGCCATCGGCAGGGCCGTGGTGTGGCGGACGTAGAACCGGCCGTGCACGGCAGCGGAAGACCCGTCCACCGGCGTGCCGAAGAAGATGTGGTTGCAGTAGCCGGACGCGCCGTCGACCCGCACCGACTTCGAGCCGCTGTGCGCGACCGAGTTGTCGATGCTGACCGCGCCCTGGCCGGTGCAGTTCGCCGCGCCGACGGTCCAGCGGCCGGTCGGGGTGGACCCGGTCTGCTGCTCGAAGTCGTCGCACAGCGCCGCCGTGCCGCAGTCGGTCGGCTCGTTCGAGGTGGTGGTGGTCGTGGCGGTGGACGTCGACGTGCTCGTGGTGGTGGTGGTGGTAGTCGTGGTCTGGTCACCACTGCACGAGACACCGTTGAACGCGAAGTCGGTCGGCACCGCGTTGGTGCCGCTGTAGGTGGCCTGGAAGCCGAACTGGGCGCTGGCGCCCGTGCCCAGCGTCCCGTTCCAAGGCATGTTGGACGCCGTCACCACGGCGCCGGACTGCCTCACGTCGGCGCTCCAGCCGGAGCTGATCGACTGGTTCCCGGCGAACGTCCAGGTGAGCGTCCACGAAGTGACCGGAGCGGACTGGTTGGTCACGGTCACGTTGGCGGTGAACCCGGTGGACCACTGGTTGAGCTTGTAGTCCACGGCGCAGACGGGAGCCGCACCCGCGGTGCTGGTCCCGCCGATCACCACCAACCCGGCTATCGACACCACAGCGGCCACCGCCGCCAGCAGATTTCGCACAACAACCCCTTCGTTGTCGTTTCTGGGAGCGTTCCCAGACACCGACTGTAACGATTCCGTCACCCCAATGGAATACTCCGGCTGCCGCAACGGTCGTTCGGACGACCGGCCCCGCCGAACTGTGAACGCCGAGCGGCTCAGCCCAGCACGGTCACGGCGCCACGACCGCCGTCCACGCGGACCCGGTCGCCGGTGTTGATGCGGGTGGTGGCGTTGCCGCAGCCGACCACGGCGGGGATGCCCAGCTCGCGGGCCACGATGGCGGCGTGCGACAAGGGCGCGCCGACGTCGGTCACCACGGCGGCGGCGCGCGGGAACAGCGGGGTCCAGCCGATGTTGGTCACCGTGGTCACCAGGATCTCCCCCGGCTGGAGCGAGGCGCCGTCGGCGACGTCGTGGATCACCCGCGCGACCCCCTCGACCACGCCCGCCGCACCGGGGAAACCGGACACGTCGTCACCGAGCGGTGCGGCGGAGGCGTCGTACACGTCGAGCCTGCGGTTCGGGTCGGCGGCCCACGACTCGGGGTCGAACCGGCCCCGGATCACCGTCGGGTACGGCGGCAGCGCGCGGTAGCGGTCGTAGGCGGCGCGGCGGGCAGGCACCGACGCCAACGGGGTCTCGTCCCCGTCGAGGACGCGCAGGGTCTCCTCGATCGGCAGGAAGAACAGCGCGTCACCGTGCCCGGTGACCTCACCGGCCCGCACCAGGAAGGCCCGCAGCACGGCGAACGTCCGGGCGAACTCCGAACGCGCCCGTTCCCGCTCACGGGCCAGCGCGGCGAGCTTGTCCACCTCGCGGCGCAGGCGCACGACCTCGCCGGGGTGCGCGGCGCGCAACCGTTCCCACGCGGCGTCGCGCACGGCCGCTTGCTTGGCCAGCAGTTCCTCGGGGTCGACGCCGACGTCGTCCGTGCGCGGCCACTCCGGGTCCTCGGCCGGGCGCGGCGCGGACACCTCGAACTCCTCGGCGAACCGGTGCCCGTACTGCCGGGCGTACGCCTCCCGGGTGATCTCGCCGCGCCGGAGCCGGGACAGGCCGAGCACCGGGCCCAGGCTCTCCAACTCCCCCGCCGCGCCGTGCGCGCCGGTCAGCAACGCGGTGGCGTCGTCCTCCCCCACCAGCTCCACCAGCTCGCGGCGGAGCTTGACCGACGACATCGAGCCGTTGCGGGCGCCGGCGTCGAACACCTTGGCGTCCACGTGCAGCACGTCGTGCACCTCGGACCGCCACAGCGCGAGCAGGTCGGCGGGCGTCGAAGCGGCGCGGAAGGAGGCCGTCAGCCGGTCGGCCCGGCCGGGCGCGGACGCCAGCAGGCCGTCGACCTTCGCCCGGAACTCCCGGTTCTGCCGCAGGAACGGCAGCGCCGCGCCGACCGCCGCACGCAGCACGGCCAGGCGTGACATCGGCAGCGGTGGCACGCGCACGCCCGCCGGGATGCGGCCGAAGTACAACTCGACGGTCCGCTGCATGAACCCGCCGCGGGCCAGGCCGAGCGCCTGCCCGACGGCCAGCGCGGCGCTGAGGTTGAGGTAGAACCGGCCGCCGATGTTGCCCGACGTCGGGTGCCCGCCGATCGCCGGCTGGGCGAGCACCCGGGCGAACGACCAGGTCGCGGGCGTCATCACGCTCGGCACGGCTTCACGCAGGTTCGCGCACGTCCACAGGTAGTCGCCGCGCAGGGTGTCGTTCCAGACCTCGGCCAGCGCGGTGATCGGCCGTGCCTGCAGCACCGCGATCCGGCCACCGGCCACGGCCCACTCGACGTCCACCGGCACGCCGTACAGCTCCTGGATCCGCGCGCCGAGCCCGGCCAGTTCCCGCACCCGCGCGTCGGACAGCAGCGAACCGCCGGACCGGCGTACCGCGCCATCAGCGGTGACCACGTACTCGTCGGGGGTGACCGTGCCGCCGACAAGGGCCTCGCCGAGACCGGGCGCGGCGTTGACCACGGTTTCGGTCCGTGCGCCCGTGACCGGGTTGGCGGTGAAGAGCACCCCGGCCGCGTCGGCGGGCACCATCTCCTGCACGACCACGGCGATCGCCGCGTCGGTGATGCCGTGCCGGGCGCGGTAGGCGACGGCGCGTGCCGTCCACAGGGAGGCCCAGCAGCGCTTGACCGCGGTCAGCACCTCGTCGCCGGACACGTTGAGGAAGGTGTCGTGCTGGCCGGCGAACGACAGGTCCGGCAGGTCTTCGGCGGTCGCCGACGACCGCACCGCGACGGGGCCCGGTGGCAGGGCCGCGCGGATGGCGTCGGCGATGTCCTCGGGCAGGTCACGGCGGTCGAAGGCGGCGGCGATCGCGGCCTCGTCGCCGTCCCGGAGTTCGGCGTCCAGGCCCGCGGTGAAGCGGCGGTAGGCGTGCGTGGTCAGGTGGAAGCCGTCCGGCACGGGCAGGCCCGCGGCGGCGAGCTTGGCCAGCGAGGCGCCCTTGCCGCCGACCGCCTCCAAGGCGGCGGCGGGATCGGCGAGTGGCAGCACCAGCGCGGTCGTCCCCATGTGCCGATCTTCGCACCGGTGACTACGGCACGTGGCGGGAACGGGTGCGCACGGCTTGGCGCAAGGTGATGCCCAGTGCCACCGCGACGACGCCGGCGGCGAGCACGAGTGCGGCCGAGTGACCCGCCGCGGTGAACGCCAGGCCGACCACGGCGACGCCGAGCGCACCGGCCAGCTCACGGCTCGCGGTGACCGTCGCCGAGGCGATCCCGGCGGACCGGGGATCGGTGGCGTCCAGCGCGATCGTGGTCAGCGGCGTGGTCAACGCCGAGCCGAAACCGATCACCACCAGGCAGGCGAGCAGCGCCGCCGGGTTCGCGAACGGCGTCGCCACCAGTCCTGCCGTCACCGCGCCGAGCCCGCACGCCGCAGTGCGCCACGGACCGATTCGCACGACCGAGGCGGGCACGAGCGGTGCGCCCGCGATCACGGCGAGCGCGGCGGGCCCGAAGAACAGGCCGGTCGCCAGCGGGGTGAAGCCCTCGGCGCGGTGCAGGTGCAGCGGCAGCACGAACAGCACACCGCTGACGCCCCCTCCCCACAACGCCTGCGCGACCGTGCCGCCGACGAACACCGGCCGGGCCAGGGCCTTCGGGAACAACGGGCGCGCGGCCGACCGCTCCAGGGACACGAACAGCAGGCACACGGCACCCGACAACGCGGCCAGTGCGGCGACCGGGCCTTCGCCGCCGACGCTCAGCACGGTCGCGGTGACGGTGAAGACGGCCGCCGTCAACGCCGCCGTGGAGCGGATCGGCAGTGGCGTCGGCCGGGTGATCCGCGGTCGTGGCAGGACCTGGTGCGCGAGGACGGCCGCCGCCACGCACAGCGGAACGTTGCCCAGGAAGATCCACCGCCAGTGCGCCGCCTCGCTGAGCAGACCGCCCAGCGCGGGCCCGACCGCCAGCGCCACGGCCAGTGCGCCCGTCCACGCCGCGATCCCGGTCCGGCGCCGCGCCTCGTCCAGGTCGGTCCGCAGCACGGCCAGCCCGGTCGGGACGATCGCCGCCGCCGCGGCTCCCTGGGCCGCGCGCCACAGCGCCAACTCCCAGCCGGTGTCCGACGTGCCGCAGCCCAGGGACGCGGCGGCGAACGCGAGCAGCCCGACCAGCAGGACCCTCCGGTGCCCGAACCGGTCACCCACCGCGCCCGCCGCCACCATGAGGCTCGCGAACGCCAGCATGTAGGCGACCACGGCCCACTGCAGGTCGTTCGTGGACAGGCCGAGGTCGCGGCCGATGGTCGGCAGGGCCACCATCAGGACGCTGTTGTCCAGCGCCGTGACGAAGGCCGCGAAGCAGGTCACCAGCAGGGTGCGCCTCACGAGAGGGCGGCCGTCAGCATCGGCCAGGACACCCGGAGTTCGCGCTGCCAGTACTTCCAGGTGTGCGTGCCGCCGCCGTAGGCGTTGACCGTGATCGGGATGCCCAGCGACCGCATCCGCCGCACGAAGTCCGGCGAGGTGGTGCCGACGATCGTCTCGAACGGGTCGTAGGCCCACCAGTCGGTGTCCAGCGCACCTCTGAACCCGTTGCCGTAGGACATGTAGAGCGACAGGCCGCGCAGGTTCGCCGCGAGTTGCCGCGGGTTGTGCGCCGCCCACACGGCGGGGACCAGCGACTCGCGCCCCCACGGGCCGTACGGGTCGAGCCCTTCGCGCAGGACGGTCGTGTAGATGAACTGGGGGACGCCGACGAACTGCGTCGACAGCAGCCCGCTGTAGGACGCGGCGGCCCGGAACATGCCCGGGTGCTTGGCCGCGTACCCGAACGCCCCCGTGCCGCCGGCCGACAGCCCGGCGATCGCGCGCACGGTGCTGCCCCGGTAGTCCCGTTCGACGAGCTCGAGGAGTTCACCGGTGTGGAACGTCTCCCACTGGGGCGTGCCGCCGCGCCCGCCGTTCCACCAGTCGGTGTACCACCCGGCTCGTCCGGCATCGGGCATGACGACCAGGACGTCGCTGGTCGCGCTGAGCTCTTCGACGTCGGTTTCCCTGGTCCAGGAGGTGTAGTCGTCGCCGACGCCTTGGAGGAGGTACAGGACCGGCCAGGTGCGGGTGGCGTTCGGCGACCAGCCCGGTGGCGTGAGCACGCGGACCGGCACGTGCCCACCGACCGCGGGCGAGGACACGGTGAGGTCGACGGTGCGCCCGTCGAGCCACCTTTCCGCGACGACCTGTGCCCCGTCGTCGGCCGAAACCGGCGTGGGCGCGGGTACGAGGATCAGGGCAACGGCGGACAGGGCGGACAGCAGCACGCGCGTCATCACTTCTCCCGGAGTCATGGTGCGGGCAGCCGCCCGCCGAGGTAGAGGTCGCGGCAGGCGGCGCGCGACAGCTTCCCGCTGGAAGTCCTGGGCACCGAGCCGGGTTCGACCACGAGCACGTCCCGCACCCGCACGTCGTGGTGCCGTGCGACGGCGGCGCGCACACGTGCTCGGACACGGGCCCGGTCGACGGCCTCACGCGGCACCCGGGAACTCCGCTCGGCGACCACGACCATCGCCTCGCCCTCGACGGACGGCACTGCGAACGCGGCGACATGACCGCGCCGGATCACGTCGTCGGCTTCCTCCACGACCGCCTCGACGTCCTGCGGGTAGTGGTTGCGCCCGTCGATGACGATCAGGTCCTTGATCCGGCCCACCACGTACAGCTGGCCGTCGTGCAGCACGCCGAGGTCTCCGGTCCGCAGCCACGGGTAGAGCGGCGAACCGGGGAGCCGGGCGCCGAAACCCTCGCCGCCGGACCAGTACCCGGGCGACACGTTCTCCCCGCACACCCAGATCTCGCCGACCCGGTCACCGTCACCGACCGGCTCGCCCGTCACCGGGTCGACGATCGCGAGGTGCTGGTCGACCGCGCCGCCGCAGCCGACCAGCACGCTCGCCCGCTCCGGGTCGACCGCAGGCACCGCCCGTCCCCCGGCGAGCGCGGCGCGGTCGAACCCGGTGGTCGTCGGCCCGGTCGCGGCGGTCACGAACACGGTCGCCTCGGCCAGGCCGTAGGACGGGCGCTGGGCGTCCGGCCGCAGCCCGCACGGGCCGAACGCCTCCCCGAACCCGGCCAACGTCGCCGCCCGCACCGGCTCGCTGCCGTTGATCAACGCCACCACGCCGCTCAGGTCCAGCCCGGACCGCTCGTCCGGCGACACCCGCCGCACGCACAGGTCGTAGGCGAAGTTTGGCCCGGCGCTGATCACGTGACGCCGCCCGTGCATGGCCCGCAACCACCGCGACGGCCGGTACAGGAACGCCAGCGGGTCCATCAGCACCGCCTCCACACCGGTCGTCAACGCCACGCCGACGCCGAGCACCAACCCCATGTCGTGGAACAGCGGCAACCAGCTCACCGGCGTGGCCTCGACGTCGGCCAGGCCGTAGGCGGTGAGCGCCTGGCGCACGTTGACCCGCAGGTTCCGGTCGGTCACCACGACACCGGCGGGGGTGCGCGTCGAGCCGGACGTGTACTGCAGGTAGGCCGGGCCGCCGAGCCGGCGCGCCGGGGGTTCGGCGGACGGCGGCACGCTGCCGACCACCACCACGTCCAGGTCGAGCGCGGCGGGAGCGGCGGTGAGCGCGACCTTCGGCGCGCAGTCGCGCAGGATCCCGTCGAGGCGTTCGCGGTGGCCGTCGCCGGTGATCGGGAACAGCGGCACGGCGAGCACGTCGGCATAGAGGCAGCCGACGAACGCCACGACGTAGTCCAGGCCTTGGGGCAGCAACAGCAGCGCGCGGTCACCCGGAGCGCACCGCCGACGGAGCTCGGCGGCCACACCGCGGGCCCGCGCGTCCAGCTCCGCCCACGTGATCGACACCGGCACGCCGTCCGGGTCCACCTCGTGGTCGACGAACGTGAACGCGGTGCGGCCGGGCCGTTCGCGCGCCCAGCGCCGCACGGCCTCTACGACCGTGCCGGTGGTGGTCGCGGTGACCGTCATGAGCACCCTCCCTTCTCCGCGGTGACAACTTTTAAAAATAGTTTTTGTGCGGTCGTCACAACTTTTCCGCGAGTGATTTCCAGCACGTTGAGCAAGGAAGCTACCGGCGAGTACAACAACTGTCAACAACCGCTTCCAACCGACCGCGATTGACCCGATCGGACTATTGTTCACCGACGTTCACCCAGGCCACGATCACTCCTACGCCGCCGATACCCTGATCGCGGACGTTTCATCCTCCGTCTCGCAAATACTTCGAGGCGTTTTGTGGAAATCGCATGAAAGGTGACCCATGACCGGCCTCGGCACGCCCGCGGAAGCGGAACTCCGCGCCTGGTTGGTGCGGCGCGTCGCGGAACTCGCCGACCTGACCGACGGCGAGGTGGACGTCGACCAGCCCCTGGCCGAACTCGGCCTGTCGTCCCGTGACGCCGTCGTGCTCGCGGGCGTGTTGGGCGAGTTCCTCGACGTGCCACTGCCCGCGACGGTGTTCTACGAGCACCCGACGATCACCCGCCTGGCCCGCCACCTCGCCGCGCCGGACACCGCACCCGCGACCGAACCCACCCGGCCGGTCGCCGAGGGCATCGCGGTGGTCGGCGTCGGCTGCCGGTTGCCGGGCGGTGTCGACGGTCCCGACCGGTTGTGGGACTTCCTGCGCTCGGGCGGTGACGCGGTCACGCCCGCGCCGCCGGACCGGTGGCCCGGCCTGCCCGACGGCACGCCCCGGTTCGGCGGCTTCCTGCCCGACCTCAAGGGTTTCGACGCGGAGTTCTTCGGCATCGCACCGCACGAGGCCGCGCTGATGGACCCGCAGCAACGGCTGGTGCTGGAGGTGTCGTGGGAAGCGCTGCACCACGCGGGCATCGCGCCGGACAGCTTGCGCGGCAGCCGGACCGGCGTGTTCGTCGGCATCTCGACCGGTGAGTACGGCGCGTCGAGCGCGGCCGACCTGGGCCGGGTCGAGCCGTGGACGGCGACCGGCGGCGCGTTGAGCATCGCCGCGAACCGACTGTCGTACCTGCTCGACCTGCGCGGGCCGAGCCTGGCGGTGGACACGGCGTGCTCGTCGTCGCTGGTGGCCGTGCACCACGCCTGCCAGAGCCTGCGCGCGGGCGAGACCGACGCCGCCGTGGTCGCCGGGGTGAACCTCCTGCTCGGACCGGCCGTCACGCTCACGTTCCACCGCGCGGGCCTGCTGTCGGCCGACGGGCGGTGCAAGCCGTTCGACGCCTCCGCCGACGGCATCGCCCGTGCCGAGGGCTGCGCGGCGGTCGTGCTGAAGCGGCTGTCGGACGCGCGGCGCGACGGTGACCGGGTGCTGGCGGTGATCCGGGGCAGCGGCGTGAACTCCGACGGTCGTTCGAACGGGCTGATGGCGCCGAACCCGCAGGCACAGGCCGACCTGCTGCGCCGGGTGTACGCGGACGCGGGCGTCGACCCGTCCCGAGTGGACTACGTGGAGGCGCACGGCACCGGAACGCTGCTCGGCGACCCGATCGAGGCCGGGGCGCTGCGGGAGGTGCTGGGCCGGGCGGACGGGCCGTTGCTGCTCGGGTCGGCCAAGGCGAACTTCGGCCACGCCGAGTCGGCGGCGGGCGTGATCGGGCTGGTCAAGACGGTGCTGGCGGTGCGGCACGGCGAGCTGCCGCCGAGTCCGCACTTCCGCGAGCCCAACCCGCACATCGACTTCACCGGCCTGCGCGTGGTCACCGAGCCGACGCCGTGGCCGCGCTACTCGGGCCGGATCACGGCCGGTGTGTCGTCGTTCGGGTTCGGCGGCACGAACGCGCACGTCGTGCTGGAGGAGCCGCCCGCGCCCGAACCGGTGGACCGGCCGGACGGCCCGGCGTTCCTGGTGGTGGCGGGCACGTCCGAGGGGCGCGTGCGGCGGCACGCCGCCGAACTGGCCGAGTGGCTGTCCACCACGCACGCCGACCTGCACGACGTGGCCGCGACCCTGGCCCGCCGTCGTGGCCGTGAACGGCACGCGGCCGTCGTCACCGGATCCGACCGGACCGGTGTCGCGGCCGAGCTGCGGGCGTTGGCGTCCGGAGACCGCCCGGTCAGCCGCGCCGAACGACGCGACGGCGCGGTGTGGGTCTTCTCCGGCTACGGCTCGGGCTGGGCGGGCATGGGACGGCGGCTGCTGGCCGAAGAACCGGTGTTCGCGGCGGCGGTGGACGAGGTGGACCGGCTGATCGCGCCGCACTCGGTGCGGGCGTTGCTGGAGATGCCGTCGGACACCCTGGGCGACGGCCAGATCGCGTTGTTCGGCGTGCAGTTCGCGCTGGCCCGGCTCTGGTGGTCACGCGGGCTGCGCCCGGCGGCGGTGATCGGGCAGTCCGCGGGCGAGGTCGCCGCGGCGGTCGTGAGCGGCGCGCTGTCCCTGGCCGACGCGGCGTTGGTGATCACCACCCGGGCACGGCTGCTGGACGTGGTCGACGCGGCCGGTGGCGGCGGGATGGCGGCGGTCGAACTGCCCGGCGACGAGGTGGACGACCCGGCCCTGTCGGTGGCCGTGCACGCCGCCCCACGCCGCTGCACGGTGTCCGGACCCGCCGACCGGCTCGCCGCGCTGGTCGCCCGCGTCGAGGCGGACGGCGGGCTGGCGCGGGTCCTGCCGCTGCGCACCAGCGGCCACTCCCCCGCCGTCGACCCCGTGCTCGACGAGCTGGCGTCGGCGCTGCGGCACGTCGCCGGACGGCGCGGTGACGTGCCGCTGTACGGGACGGTCCTGGCCGATCCCCGGCACGCGCCACCGTTCACCGCCGACTACTGGACCGCGCACCTGCGCCGCCCGGTCCGGTTCACCCAGGCCGTGACCGCCGCGCTGGAGGACGGCTTCACCGCGTTCCTGGAGGTCTCGCCGCACCCCGTGGCGCTGCCCGCGATCGCCGAGCACGCACCCGACCTCGTGCTGGTGGGCTCGCTGCGCCGCGACACCGACGACGTGCGCACCTTCCACGCCAACCTCGCGTCGCTGCACCTGCACGGCCTGGTGCCCGCCCGGGGCGTCACCGACGTGCCGACCGCGCCCTGGGAACACCGCCCGCACTGGACCGCTCCCCCGCTCCGCCGGGCCGGGCACCCGCTGCTCGGCGACCACGTCGAGCTGCCCGACGGCACGCACGCGTGGCAGGCCGACGTGGGGCTGGCCGCGTTGCCGTGGCTGGCCGACCACCGGGTGCGGGACACTCCGGTGCTGCCCGGCGCCGCGTACGTGGAGATCGCCCTGGCGGCCGGCGCGCAGGTGGCGGCCGGTCCGCTGTCGGTGCGTGACGTCGTGTTCGAGGCGCTGCTGACCCTCACCGACGAGGTGCGGCTGAGCACCACGTTCCGGGATGGACGGGTCGAGGTGCACGCGAAGACGGCCGACGGGTGGGTGCGGCACGCCGGCGCGACCATCGTCCCCGGCGAGCGGCCCGACGCCCCACCGCCGGTCCACAGCGGACTCGAACCGGTCGACCTGTACGACCGGCTGGCCGAGGCCGGGATGGACTACGGCCCGGCGTTCCGGGGTGTCCGGTCCGCCCGTGCCGGCGCGGGCGTGGCGAGTTGCCTGGTCACCCGGCCGGACGGCCCCGACCGCGGGTGGCGGCTGCCGCCGACGCTGCTCGACTCGTGCCTGCACGCGCTCGCCGCCGCCGCGCTCGACCGCGCCGCCGGTGGGCCGTACCTGCCGGTCGGCATCGGTGCCGTGCGGCTGCACGGCGACCCGCGGCGCGCGGACCGGTGCGAGGCCGTGGTCCGGGAGAGCGGCGGCGGCGAGCTGACCGGGTCCGTGTGGCTGTACGACGACGCCGGCACGCTGCTGGTGGAGGCGGTGGACGTCCGGGTGCGGCCGGTGTCGGTGGCGTTGTCGGGGCTCGCGCTGGAGACCCGGTGGGAACGGCACGACCTGCCCTCGGTCGACCACGCGTCCCGCACGTGGCTGCTGCTCTCCGACGACCGGGAGCTGGCCGACGCGCTGATCGGCGCCGGGCACCACGTGACCACGGACCCGTCCGCCCCGACGGACGGCATCGTGTTCGGTCCTGGTGGGCTTGAGCGGGACTTGCTGCGGCTGTCGGCGTTGGCGCACGACACGCGGCGGCTGTGGATCGTCACGCGCGAGGCGGCCTGCGTCGTGGACGGTGAGGCGGGCGTGCCGGAGCCGGCCGCGTTGCGCGGTGCGGTGCGGGTGCTGGCGTTCGAACGGCCGCAGCTGCGGGCGACCGTCGTGGACGTGGACGACGTCAGCGTGCTGCCGCGTGAACTGCTCGCCGACCAGGCCGACGACGAGGTCGCCTGGCGCGGTGGCGAGCGTTACGCGGCGCGGCTGCGGCAGGCGGAGGTCGAGGTGCCCGCGACCGGGTCCGCGGTCGACTCGGGCGGGTACCTGATCACCGGCGGGTTGGGCGCGTTGGGGCTGGTCATGGCCCGGTGGCTGGCCGAACGGGGCGCGGCGCGGATCGTGCTGTGCGGTCGTCGTGAGCCGTCGCCGGACGCGCGGGCCGAGGTGGCGAAGCTGCGGGCGCTCGGCGCGGACGTGGTCGTGGTGACCGGTGACGTCGCCGAACCCGGCGTGGCCGAACGGGCGGTCACGGCGGCGGTGGACGGCGGGCTGCGGCTGTGCGGGGTGGTGCACGCGGCCGGTGTGCTGGCCGACGCGCCGTTCGACCGGCTCGACCCGGCCGACGTGCGACGCGTGCTGCGGCCCAAGGTCGACGGCGCGCTGCGGTTGCACGAGGCGACGGCCGGGCACCGGCTGGACTGGTTCGTGGTGTTCTCCTCGGCGGCGGCCCTGCTCGGCTCGCCCGGTCAGGCCGCGTACGCGGTGGCCAACGCGTGGCTGGACGGCTTCGCCCGGTGGCGGCGGGCGTCCGGGCTGCCCGCGACGACGATCGACTTCGGCGCGTGGAGCCGGGTCGGGTTGGCCCGGGACAACGACAACCCGCTGCTGCGGCCGATCTCGCCGGCCGAGGGCGTGCAGGCGGTCGAGGCGTTGCTGATGTCCGGGCGGGTGGCGACCGGTGTGGTGAGGTTCGACCGGCGGCGGGTGGTGGAGCTGTTCCCGCGGCTCGCGCACCGGGCGTTCTTCGAGTCGTTCCTCCGGCCACCGTCCGACGTGCCGCCGGCGGACCGGTTGAGCGCGATCGTGACGCGGGTGATGGGCGGTGTGCCGGACCCGTCGCTGCCGTTGACGTCGCTCGGGCTGGACTCGTTGATGGCGATGAGGTTGCGCAACGCGGTCGAGCACGACCTGGGCGTGCAGCTGCCCGTGCCGTTACTGCTGCGCGGCGCGAGCCTGCGTGACGTCGAACGGCACGTGGCCGGGCTCGAACCCGAGACCTCGACGCAAGTCGCGCCGCGTGACCCGACCGAGCGGTGGGTGTTCGGGCTGTGGGCGGAGGTGCTGGGTCGGCGGGACTTCGGCGTCCACGACGACTTCTTCGCCCTCGGCGGCTCACCCGAGCGGCTGCTGGCGTTGGTGCGTCGCCGGGTGGCGGTGGACGACTCGCTGTTCACCGCGCCGACCGTCGAGGCGATGGCCGAACGGCTGCGCGCGGCGTTCGAGGACGTGGGCGGGCCGGTGCGGGTGCTGCGCGCGGGCGGGTCGCGGCGGCCGGTGCACCTGTTCCACCCGGCGGGCGGGCCCACCAGCGTGTACGAGCCGTTGGCGGGGTTGCTGGAGGACCGGCCCTGCTACGGGTACGAGCGGATCGACGACGTGCCGGACATCCCGGCCAAGGCGGCGCGGTACGTGCAGCTGGTGCGGTCGGTGCAGCCGTCCGGGCCGTACGTGCTGGGCGGCTGGTCGTTCGGCGGGTGCCTGGCGCACGAGGTGGCATGCCTGCTGCGGGACGCGGGCGCCGAGGTCGAGCTGGTGGTGATGATCGACACCGTCCGGCCCCTGCCCGCGCCCGACGTCCCGCCCGCCGACCTGGTCCGCCACCGGTTCGCCCGGTACACCCGGCACGTCGAGGAGGTCTACGGCAGGTCGGTCGAGCTGCCGTGGGAGTCGTTGCCAGGGTTGGACGACGCGGGCCAGATCGACGCGGTGCTGGCCGCCGTCGCCGACCTGGGCATCAGCCCCGGCGCGCTGCGCCACCAGCGCACGTCCTACCTGGACGCGCGGGCGGCCGAGCGGTACACGCCGCGGTACTACCCGGGTCGGGTCGTGTTCTACCGGGCGACCGACCGGGAGACGCTGACCACCGTGCTCGACCCGCGCTACCTGCGCCGGCAGGACGACGACGACCTCGGGTGGGCCGACGCGTGCGGCACGTTGGAGGTCGTGCCGGTGCCCGGCGACCACCTGTCCATGGTCGACCTGCCGCACGTTTCCGCGCTGGCGCGGCACCTCTCGGCGGTGTTGGACGCGTGAAGGACTACTCCTCTTGTGGTGCCGGCGGCGTGGCGTCCTTCCTGCGCTTGCGGAGGAAGGACGCGAACCTCCAGGCGGCCGCGGCGAGCACCGGGATGCTCAAGCCGGTGAGCGCGCCGTAGTCCTTGACCCAGACGCCGACGCTGTGGACGAAGTTGACCTCGACCTCCACCGAGTGGTCGTAGGTCCGGTGGTAGATCGGCGCGTCTTCGCCGGGCACGACCACGTAGAGGGAGAAGTCGAGGAGGAGCTTGCCGCTGCGCTTGGGGCGGACGTTCCACGCCCATTCGACGTAGTCGCCTTCGAGGAGGCTTCGTTCGACCTTGTCGCCGACGAGCGCGATGTCGAAGTCGGGCCCGGTCAGGCTGGCGGTGAGCCGGTCGCCGACCTTGGCGGATCCCGTGGTGACGCCGCCGGTGCCGGGCAGGCCCGAGGTGAACCCGGGCGGGATGACGTCCCCGCTCACCCGCACCGTGACGCGTTGCAGGTCGTTGACGCGCATCGGCGCGGGTGCCCGGTAGGCGACGTGGCCATCGCGCACCACCGGAAGCGATGGTTCCGGACGAAACGGCACGGTGACGTGAGGCCTGGACATCGGGGGCAACGGGGCGGTCGGATCGGGTGTGGGCCGGGCCGGCGTCGCGGTTGGCGCAGGGTGGTGCAGCTGCGGCCCGCAGGAAGCCGCGGTCACCGTGAGGAATGCGCCCACGACCAGCACGAGGTGCAGCGGCTTCATCACCCATCACTTCCCCGAGACGACCGGGTGTACCAACAGGGTCGCCTGCCTGGGCCGCACCGTTACTCCGGTGGCCGGGGGTTCCCCGGCGCGCGGGTGAGGGCGCTTACCCCCGCGCGCCGGGGAGGTTCACAGGCCGTTGCTGAACAGCAGGCGGTTGACCGTGCCGCCGGTGGTGCCGCCGCTGACGACGTTCGGCGTGGCGCTGGAGTTCAGCCAGTTGTGCACGGTGGCCGACGACTGGTCGCCGAACCGCTGCTTGTAGAGCGCGGCCACGCCCGCCACGTGCGGCGTCGCCATCGACGTGCCGCTCATCGAACCCGAGCCGCCGGTGCGGACGGTCGAGATGATCGAGCTGCCGGGCGCGTAGAGGTCGACGCACGGGCCCGTGCTGGAGAACGACGACCGGGCGTCGGTGTTCGTGGAGGAGGCCACCACGCTGGCCGTCTCCACCTTGCGCGGCAGGCGGTCGCACGAGTTGCCGCCGGTGTTGCCCGCCGAGGTGGCCAGGAAGACGCCCGCGGCGATCATGTTGCGGATCGCGGTCTCCAGGCTGGCCGACGCGGTGAAGTTCCACGACGTGTTGGCCACGGCGGGCTTGATGTGGTTGGCCGTGACCCAGTTGATCGCGTTGACCGCGGCCGTGGTGGTGGCGCCGCCGGAGCAGTTCATCATCTTCACGCCGTGCAGCCGCACGCCCTTGGCGATGCCGTAGGTGGTCGAGCCGATCGTGCCGGCGACGTGCGTGCCGTGGCCGTGGCAGTCGGTGTTGTTGCTGTCGATGGCGTTGTAGTCGAACGTGGCCCGGCCGCCGTAGTTCGTGTGGCTCGGCGTGATGCCGGTGTCGATGATGTACGCGTGCACGCCCGCGCCGGTGTAGTTGTAGGTGAAGCTGCGGGACAGCGGCAGGTTGCGCTGGTCGACCCGGTCGATGCCCCACGACGGCGGGTTGGCCTGGGTGGCGTCGAGCGCGTCGGTGACCAGCACGTCCTGCTCGATCGCGGTGACCGCCGGGTCGCGGCTGAGCTTGCGCAGCTGAGCCGGGGTGAGCTTGGCGGCGAAGCCGTGGAACGCCGCGTCCCAGACGTGGGTCGGCGTGACGCCGGCCGTGGCGGCCACGCTCGCGCCGCCGCGGGCCGTGGCGCCGAGCGTGACGATGTAGGAGTCCTTGATCGGGTGGACGGTCGCGGAAGCCGTCGCGGTGATGATCTCGGCCTGGTGCAGGGGTTCGGCCGAGGCGGTGGTGGCGGTGAGGCCGACGGCGGTGGTCGCGACGGCCAGGACGGTGAGTGTTCGACGGAAAGGACGCACGGGTTGGCTCCTTCGGGTGAACCCGAACGAGTGCGCCCCGCCGCAGGGTTGACGGGGCAAGCGGTCACTCGAGCGAGGTCCAGACCAGCAGCCTGACCAGCGGGTATGCCATGGTCAACGGTGGTCGGCCGAACGGCCCCCTGACCCCTCACGCTCGGTGGACATAACCGACAAGTGGTAACGGTCCGTTCGCTCGGCCGGGCGCTTGCCCGGCACCAACCGGGTCAAGGCGACGCCCGCGAGGACCACCGCCATCCCGGTCACGATCCGCGCCGTCAACGGCTCGTCCAGCACCAGCGCGCCGAGCGCGACGGAGACGACCGGCAGCAGGTAGCCGACCGTGGCGGCGCTGGTCGGACCCTCGTCCTCGATGATCCGGTAGTTGAGGACGAACGTGATGCCGGTGCCGAAGACGCCGAGCACGACCACCGCGACGATCGCGGTGGCGTTGGGCGTGGCCGGGGTGTGGTCGAACGGGAGCATGAGCGCGCCCAGCCCGGTGGCGGCGGCGAGCTGGGCCGCGGACACCGCGATCGGGCCGCCCTTGCCGGCCAGCTTGCGTCCCATGTAGGCGAACGCGACCGCGTAGCTGGCCGCCGCGCCGAGGAGGGCGAGGGCGCCGGCGCTGAGCAGGCCGTGCCGCTGCCACGGCGCGAAGATCAGCAGGATGCCCGCGAAGCCCACCACCAGTCCGGTGACGCGGACCGGTGTGAGGCCGCGGTCCGTGCCGATGGCGAGTCCGATGAGGAGCGAGAACAAGGGGGTGGTCGCGTTGAGCACGCCCGCCACACCGGAGTCGACGGTCTGCTCACC